>NZ_LPVX01000029.1:0-362403 GCF_001613785.1 Thalassospira sp. MCCC 1A02491
CGGGCCGCTTTTTTCATGACCGGCGGGTTTGACACACCGGTAAAAGAAGAATGGCGGGTGGCCCCCAGAACCACCCGCCAGTCAGATCAGATCCGCAACTCGGTTTCCGGGTCAAACAGACTGATCTGAGACATGTCGGCCGAGAAGGTCATGCTCTCGCCCGGTGTCGGTGCGCGGTCCGGACGGACACGTGCGACGATTTCTTTGCCGGCAATGTCGATCACCGTCATGGTGTCGGCACCGGTCGGTTCGATCACTTCGACCTTGCTGTCGAAGTTGACATACTGGCTGCCCGGTTCGTCTGAGCCGGTACGCTTGTGTGTCAGGCCTTCCGGACGGATGCCAAAGACGACTTTCTTGCCGACATAGGCCTTGTAGCTTTCCGGTGCTTCGAACAGCGGCAGGGTAATCGGACCGCCATCACGTTCGATGGAAACGGCAAGCTTGCCACCATTGTCGATCAGGGTCGCATCGACAAAGTTCATGGACGGCGAACCGATGAAGCCGGCAACAAACATGTTGTTGGGGCGCTCATAGATGTTCTGCGGCGTATCGAACTGCTGAAGAATACCGCCTTTCATGACCGCGATGCGAGATGCAAGTGTCATGGCCTCGATCTGGTCATGGGTCACGTAAACGATGGTCGAACCAAGACGCTGATGCAGTTTCTTGATTTCGGTCCGCATATCAACGCGCAGCTTGGCATCAAGGTTGGAAAGCGGTTCGTCAAACAGGAAGATATCCGGATCACGCACAAGCGCACGGCCCATGGCAACGCGCTGACGCTGACCACCCGAAAGCTGGGACGGTTTGCGATCCAGAAGCGGCTCGATCTGAAGCAGCTTGGCGACATCGGCAACGGCTTTGTCACGTTCCTGTGCCGACACACCGCGGATTTCCAGACCAAAGGTGATGTTCTTGCGAACCGTCATGTTCGGGTACAGCGCATAGGACTGGAACACCATGGCGATGTTACGGTCTTTGGGGTGTACGTCGTTGATGACGCGGTCACCGATGCGGATTTCCCCGCCGGTCGAACTTTCCAGACCGGCAATCAGGTTCAGAAGGGTCGATTTACCGCAACCCGACGGACCGACAAGGACGAGAAACTCGCCATCTTCGATTGCCAGATTGATTTCCTTGAGAACTTCGACAGGGCCAAAGGCCTTGCGAACTTTATCGAGGGTGAGTGATGCCATTTGCTTATCCCTTCACCGAACCGGCGGTCAGGCCGCGGACGAAGTATTTGCCTGCCAGGACATAAACCAGCAATGTCGGAAGACCGGTCAGCAGGGCTGCTGCCATATCGACATTGTACTGTTTCACGCCGGTAGTGGTGTTGACGATATTGTTGAGTGCGACTGTCATCGGAGCGTTTTCGCCAGAGGCAAAGGACGCGCCAAAGAGGAAGTCATTCCAGATCTGGGTGAACTGCCAGATGACCGAAACCACGATGATCGGGGTCGAAATCGGCAGAATGATGCGCCAGAAAATGGTGAAGAAACCCGCACCGTCAATGGTGGCTGCTTTTACCAGTTCATCCGGGATCGATACGTAATAGTTCCGGAAGAACAGGGTGGTGAAGCAAAGGCCGTAAACGACATGGACCATAACAAGGCCCGGGGTCGAGCTGGCAAGGCCGAGCTTGCCAAGAACCTGTGACATCGGCAGCAGAACGACCTGGAACGGAATGAAGCACCCAAACAGCAGAAGCGCAAACACGATGTTGGCACCCTTGAACCGCCATTTGGTCAGTGCATATCCGTTGATCGCACCAAGGAAGGTCGAAATCAGAACGGCGGGGATCGCCATTTTGACCGAGTTCCAGAAATAGACTTTGATCCCGGTGCATTCCACACCGACGCAGGCTTCGTTCCATGCATAATTCCATGCATCAAACGTCACCACCCGCGGCAGCGAAATCAGTGATCCTTCGCGGATTTCGTCAAGCGACTTCAACGATGTTGAAATCATGACAATCAGCGGGAACAGATAATAGGCTGCGAACAGGATCAAAACGAGATAGAGCAAGCCGCGCAGCACCGTGTTTTTCCAGCCTGCGTCGTGGCTATAGGTCTGAAGATCAGCCATTTTTCTTGCCTCCGCGCAGTTCGGAATACAGGTACGGCACAATGATTGCCATAACGGTTGCCAGCATCATCATTGCACTGGCCGCGCCAACACCAAGCTGGTTGCGCTGGAATGCCATGGTGTACATGAAGGTTGCCGGAAGATCCGATGCGTAACCCGGACCGCCACCCGTAAGGGCGATGACCAGGTCAAAGCTTTTGACGGCCAGATGGGCCAGAACGACGATCGCACTCAGGAAAACCGGGCGGATCGACGGAATGATAATGCCGAAATAGATACGGGGCAGGCTGGCACCGTCCATATAGGCTGCGCGAATGATGTCCTGATCGACGCCGCGCAATGCCGCAAGGAACATTGCCATGACAAAGCCAGATGCCTGCCAGACAGCCGCAATCACAACCGTGTAGATCGCCATGTCCGAATTGACCAGCCAGTCGAACTTGAAGCTCGTCCAGCCAAAATCATGCATCATGCTTTCAAGGCCAAGGCCCGGATTGAGAAGCCATTTCCAGACGGTACCGGTCACAATGAAGGACAGGGCCATCGGATACAGGAAGATCGTGCGAAGTGCGCCTTCGGCGCGAATACGCTGATCGAGAAGAACTGCCAAGAGGCACCCGATGATCAGGCAGGTCACGATAAACAGACCGCCAAAGACCAGAAGGTTTTCAATGGCAACATGCCAGCGTTCCATTTGCCACAGGCGTTCGTACTGTCGCAGGCCTGCCCAATCCCATACAGGAAGCATGCGCGACTTGGAAAACGCCATATAGCCCGTCCACAGGATGAACCCGTAAACGAAAAACAGGGACGCAGCAAAGGACGGTGCAACAACGATCTTGGAAAGATGACGCTGGATGCGGGCCGTCAGGTTGCTTTCGGTGCTTTGAGAAGCCCCCATACCCTTTGCCTCAAAAGTTAAAGTAGCGGGAAGCAGGCCCCGGAAACCGGGGCCTGCATACGATTCAGTCGATAAGACTGTTCAGATCAGGTGAGATTAGTCTTTGGCCAGTTCAACAGCTTCGACCAGACGCGAGACGGCTTCGTCAGACGACATGTCGGAGTTGAAGTGGGCGGTGACAACGTCAACGATCGCACCGGACAGGTGGCCGCGAAGTGCCATGCCGTGTGCCATGGACGGCAGGAAGCCACCAGCTTCCTGGGCTGCCAGAAGGTCAGCTTCGGATTTCTTGGCGCAATCGTCGAACTTGTCGAGCGAAACACCAAGACGTGCCGGGATCGAACCTTTGAGAAGGTTGAAGGTTTCCTGGAACTTCTCGCCAACGATCAGTTCAGCGAGCAGTTTCTGGCCTTCGACCTTGTCGTCACCCGAAACGTTGAACATTGCAAAGCTGTCAACGTTGAACAGGTAGCCGTGCTCCGACGGGGTTGCCGAGCAGATGAAGTCTTTGCCCGGTACTTTGCCAGCAGCAAGGAATTCGCCTTTTGCCCAGTCACCCATGATCTGCATGGCAGCTTCGCCATTCATGACCATTGCGGTTGCAAGGTTCCAGTCACGACCCGGGAAGTCGGCATCGACATAACCGCGGATTTTACGCATCTGGTCGAACACCGCTTTCATGGTGTCGGATTTCAGAGCGTCTTCGTCGAGATCAACCAGAGCTTTCTGGAAGAATTCCGGGCCGCCAAGGCCAAGAACGACGGTTTCAAAGACGGTTGCGTCCTGCCACGGCTGACCACCATGAGCAACCGGGGTAATACCGGCAGCTTTGAGTTTGTCAGCAAGGGCGTTGAACTCGTCCCAGGTTTTCGGGGCTTCGGTCGCGCCGACTTTTGCCAGAAGGGTCGGGTTTGCCCAGATCCAGTCAACACGGTGAATGTTTACCGGAACAGCAACATAGTCGCCTTCATACTTCATGACGTCCTGAATCGCCGGCGGGATAACCTTGTCCCAGCCTTCTGCTTCGGCAACGTCATTGAGATCAGCAAGCGCACCCTGTTCGGCCCAATCCTGGATCGCCGGACCTTTAAGCTGAACAGCAGCCGGTGCGTCACCAGACAGAACGCGCGAACGCAGAACGGTCATGGCCGCATCGCCGCCACCACCAGCAACCGGGCTATCGACCCATTTGCCGCCTTTGGCTTCGAAATCTTCTTTAAGTGCAGCAACAGCTTTCGCTTCGCCGCCCGAAGTCCACCAGTGCAGAACTTCAGCGGTCGGCTCTGCATGTGCAAAGCTTGCAGTTGCGAGTGCAGAAATCGCCACACCGGTGGCGAGGATGGTTTTGCGCAGATACATTTAGGTTTCCTCCCTGGCTTTGAACCATTTGCAGCGACAACATGCTGTGAGAGACCGTTCAATGCATCCACAAAACTGTAACAGGGCGTTTCCAGAATGCGAACTGAAACAATCTGTTACAAAAATAATTTGGTAGCCAATCATCATATTGCAGGGCAGCAAAAACAATTAGAGCGTTTGTCAGCATCAAAGATGTTCCGGACCGTCACAAGTGCCGGAAAATTCAAGCATATTGGTATGGTTTACGATGTGATCCGGCACAAATGAAACCTGTTTTACGCCATTTGTCGGTTTTGACGGATCTGTTGTCGGGCGACAAAACAGGCGATCCTGTTTGCCCGACGTCAAATCGGTCATCAATTTCGCGAAAACAGACGTCATTTCCGTCAAAATTAAGCTGATATTGCCCGTGATCACCGGTGTTTTGCCGCGCCGCGGTACGTTTTGACGGGGCGTCCATTGGCTGAAAACATCTGTGAAATATGCATAACTTCGGGATTTTGTGGCCGATCAGCCGTAGTCGCGGGTTTATATGTGACGAAATGGAACAGATGATATGCAAACTTTGGCAATTGAGGATTGAGTGACCCTTGGGCATATTGCATTGCGAAACTACTGAGGTGAATGCGCCAGACAGTTGGAGGTGAGCTCCAAGGCAGCATTCGAATTTTGTAACCCAAGGAGGTTCAACATGTTCCTGTCCAGTATTCTTGTTGCTGTTCGCCGTTGGGCCTATGCACGCTCGGTTGCGAATGAACTTTACGGCCTCGATAAGCGCGATCTTGATGATGTCGGTATTTCTCACTGGCAGATCAAAGACGTTGCTCGTAAAGCAGCTCGTGACGCAATTGCATAACGCCAGCGCACTTTAGGCACCCGTTCATCGGGATTGCCAATGCGGAAGCCGGACATCAGTCCGGCTTTTTGTGTTTTGGGCGACAGTTTCGTCTTTTGGCAATTCTGTCTTTTGGCGTCCGGTCCAGAGCAGCCTTTCCTGCGATCAGCTTGCCGTTCTGGTTCGGAACGGGGAACCCGCCCGGCTTTGGGGTGATTTCCAGAATTTAAAACAGTGTTGCCTGCTTTGGCTGATTTGAAAAATCGCCTTTATCAAGACGGTTCAGGAACTGTTCGGCCTGTGTGATCAGGTCGCGCTTTGTCTGGTCTTTCATCCGGGCCCAGTTACGATATGGCATGCCGAGGCGGGGATTGTTGCCAAGCGTATCGGCATTGCGATCCAGAAAATGCCAGTAAAGCGCATTGAACGGGCAGGCGTCCGGCCCGGTGTTTTTGCGCGGATTGAATTGGCATCCCTGACAATAGTCCGACATGCGATCAATGTATTTTCCGCTGGCCGCATAGGGTTTGGACGCCATGACCCCGCCATCGGCATAAAGCGCCATGCCCAGGGTGTTTGGCAATTCAACCCATTCAAAAGCATCGATATAAACAGCCAGATACCAATCGCATACGTCCTTGACGGACAGACCGGCAAGCAGGGAAAAGTTACCAATCACCATCAGGCGCTGAATATGGTGGGCATAGGCATTGTCCAGCGTTTCGCCGATTGCATGACGCAAACAGTTCAGTGAAACGTTCCCGTCCCAGAAAAAGGCCGGCAGTGCCCGGCTGGCATTGAAATGATTACGCGTGGCGTAATCCGGGCCCATGAGCCAGTAAAGACCGCGCACATATTCCCGCCAGCCAAGAATCTGTCGAATAAAGCCTTCGACCGCATTCAGGGGCGCTGTGCCGTCGTGATAAGCGCGCTCAGCCGCCCGGCAGACTTCTTCGGGCAACAGCAATCCGATATTGAGATAGGGACTGATCAGGGCGTGATAAACGGTCGCACTTTTGACCGTCATCGCATCCTGATAGTCGCCAAAGCGGGGCAGGCGGGTGGTGATGAAATGATCAAGTGCAGCCCGCGCATCATCGCGCGTCACCGCCCATCCAAATGAACGGGTATCCCCAATGGCATCGGGGAAATCTGTGTCAACGCATTCCAGAAGATCGCGGGTTATCTCATCGGTTGCAAAGGACATTGGTTCAGGCGGTGTCACATCGTCGGGCAGGCGTTTGCGATTGTCGTGGTCAAAGTTCCATTTGCCACCGACCGGCTTGCCATCGGGTTCCATCAGAATGCCGCTTTCGCGCCGCAGCCCGCGATAGAAATATTCCATCCGCAATTCTTTGCGATTGCGTGCAAAATCCTCGAACGCGCCAAGTGTTGCAAAGAACCGGTCATCGGGGCGAATTTCAAGTTCCGCATCAAATTGCGTTTCCCAGCCCTCTATTTCCTTGCGAACCCGCCATTCCCCGGGCTCGGTGATGATGATTTTCCGGCAATTATACTGATCAAGGGATGACCGCAGTGCTTTGCTGAAGCTGTCGCAGGGGCGGCTTTGATAGTCATGATAATCGACAATGAAGCCTTCTTGGCGCAGCTGATCTGCGAAATGGCGCATTGCTGACAGGATCAGGACGATCTTTTGTTTGTGATGGGGGACATAGGTGGCCTCCTGACGGGGTTCGGCCATGACAATGACGTCGGTCTGCGGATCTGCATCGGCAAGACTTGAAACAGAGCGCGTCAATTGATCGCCCAATACGAAACGAATGGTCTGACAAGAAGGCATTTTGATCCCGGTACAGGCTGCGTGAATGTGGTTACGAGTCGTACGGATCAGGGGCGGTAAAAGATCGCATTCAGGTGATTTTTTGCCGAAGCGATTTTCATTCGCAGGCCCAAATCTGCGAATGATTTTTAATCAATCAGTGTAAATGAAGAATTTTAAGGAAATCGCCTAAATTATTGATAATGGTAATCAAAGGCGCGTTTTTCTCTTGAAACGGGTGGGGGCTGTTCCCAATATCTTGGTAGCCCAACCCATCAGGAGAGCCATGATGAAAGGTGATCCAAAGATCATCACATATCTTAATCGCATTCTGACCAATCAGCTGACTGCGATTAACCAGTATTTCCTGCATGCCCGGATGCTGCGCGACTGGGGCGTCGAAGAAATGGGCGAATATGAGTACAAGCTTTCCATCAAGGAAATGAAACGTGCCGATGACACGATCGAGCGCATTCTGTTCCTTGAAGGCCTGCCCAATCTTCAGAACCTCAATAAACTTATGATCGGCGAAAATGTCGAGGAAATCGTCAGTTGCGACATGAAGTTCGAACTGGCCTCCTTGCCGCTGCTGCGCGAAGCAATCACTGCATGCGAAAAAGCCGAAGATTTTGTCACCCGTGATCTGCTGGTCAAATTCCTTGAAGAACAGGAAGAACATGTCGACTGGCTTGAGACCGAGGAGTGGCAACTCGAACATGTCGGTATCGCAAATTACATTCAAAGCCGTTCAGGCGACGGCGACTAACCAGATCAGGAGCTTAACGCCATGAAGGGTAGTAAAAAGGTTATTGCCGCATTGAACAAACAGCTGACTGCCGAGCTGTCTGCGGCCGACCAGTACAACACGCATGCCGAAATGTATGCCGACTGGGGCCTGCATTCGCTGTATGAGCGCATGCACCATGAAAAGGACGAGGAACTTGAACACGCCAAGCGTTTGATCGAGCGTATCCTGTTCCTTGAAGGCGTGCCCGACACCGCATCGCGTGAACCGATCAAGATCGGCAAAACCGTGCCCGAGATGATGAAAAACGATCTCGAGCACGAATATCACGTGATCAACCTGCTTAAGGAAGCCATCAAGATCGCGGAAAAGGAAGACGACTTCCAGACCCGTCAGATGCTGGTTGGTTTGCTGGATGACAGCGAAGAAGATCACGCATACTGGATCGAACAGCAGATCCGCCTGATCGATATGATGGGCTTGCAAAACTACATCCAGTTCCGCGCGGCCGGGGAACCGAACCCGCACGGCTGATCGAATTTTCGATCAACGCTTCAAAAGCCCCGGAATTTGTCCGGGGCTTTTTTTATTATAATTCAAAGCTTTCCAGTCTTTTTGCGCATCGGAACTTTTCGGCTTGACCTTCCAGTTGCTGGAAGGTCTATCTTCCACCATATCAAACAGGGATGTGCGCCAAACGGCATTGAAGCCATGCGCCCCCCGTCAACCCGGATTGAGGTGACAAGATATGGATAGCCGGATCGAAACAACCGATCACACCGCCCAGGGTAGTGCCGCCCAAGAAGGCCCTTCCCAGGAAAGCACAGACAGTGGATCACAGGCAGCGTCCGCGCAACAGGACGAGGTCAGTTTACCGATTGAGGGCATGACCTGTGCCAATTGTGCCGGGCGCGTGGAAAAGGCGATTGCCGGTCTTGATGGCGTGACCGGGGTCGATGTCAATCTGGCACTGAATTCCGCCCATATCCGCTTTGACGGTAACAAGCTTGATACGGCAAAGATTGCAGATACCATCAAGGATGCCGGTTATAGCGTTCCGCAACAGCAGCTGTCTTTTGATGTTGATGGCATGACCTGTGCGAACTGTGCGTTGCGCGTGGAAAAGGCTTTGGCCGCGATGCCGGGCGTCACATCGGCCAGCGTCAATTTCGCCCTTGAACGTGCTGATATCGACGCGTTGCCCGGCAAGGTCAATGATGCAGCAGTCATCCGCGCGATTGAGGATGCCGGGTATCATGCAACGTCGCGCAACACATCCGCAACGGGCGATAATGATGCGACCGACGGGCAATCCGCCACCGACAATGGGCAGGCGCGCCGGTTTGACAAATCACTTGTGATGCTTGCGGTATCGGCACTTCTGACCGCGCCGCTGGTGTTGCAGATGGTGTGGATGAACTTGGGTGTGAATTATCACCTGCCGGCCTGGCTTGAACTGGTTCTGGCAACACCGGTGCAGTTCATCATTGGTCAGCGGTTTTACAAAGGTGCCTGGGCGGCATTGCGCCATCGCAGTGCCAATATGGATGTTCTTGTCGCACTGGGAACGTCGGCGGCCTATTTCCTGAGTGTCTATAACATGGTGGTCGGCAAGCCCGGCGACATGCATCTGTATTTCGAGGCATCAGCAGCGATCATTACGCTGATCCTGGCTGGCAAGATCATGGAAGAACGCGCCAAACGCGGTGCGTCTGCTGCAATCCGTGAATTGATGGCATTGCGCCCGCGGCGTGCACGCAAACTGGTTGATGGTGCCGGTGAACAGGATGTCGCCATCGAAAGTCTGACGGTGGGGGATATTGTCCGTGTGCTGCCAGGCGAACGTGTTCCGGTCGACGGGACTGTGCATGCCGGTGAAAGCGAACTGGACGAAAGTCTGATTACCGGTGAAACCCGGCCGGTGGCCCGCATGCCAGGCGATGCCGTTGTTGGCGGTGCGGTCAATGGCACCGGCCGACTGGATATCGAAGTACGTGCGGTTGGCGATGACACAACGCTTTCGCGGATCATTCGATTGGTTGAAAAGGCCCAGACAGGCAAGGCACCGGTGCAAAAACTGGTGGATCGTGTTTCTTCGGTGTTTGTGCCGGTGGTGGTTGTGATTGCCCTTGTGACCCTTTCGGTCTGGTTGCTGATGGGGTACGGGGCAGAGGCATCCATCGTTGCCGCAGTTTCGGTGCTGGTGATCGCATGTCCCTGTGCGCTTGGTCTGGCAACCCCGACCGCCCTTGTTGCGGGGACGGGCAGTGCCGCGCGTAACGGGATCCTGATCCGCAATTTCGAGGCCCTTGAACAGGCACATAACGTTGATACCGTGATCTTTGATAAAACCGGAACCCTGACCGAAGGAACACCGACGGTCCGTGATGTTCGTGCCTTAAACGGGGTCGAACGCAATGACATGTTGCGTCTGGTTGCGGCGGTTCAGGCGGCAAGCGAACATCCGCTTGCGCGTGCGATTGTGTCATTGGCCCGTGACGAGGAAATGCAGATCCCCGATATCACCGATTTCAAAGGCAAAACCGGGGCTGGTGTCCTGGCCAGTGTCGAAAACCATTCGGTTGCAATCGGGACAGAGGCCCTGTTGCAGGATCAGGGTATCGCATCGCCCCAACAGGCGATTGCCGATGAAATCAAACAGCATGAAAGCGAAGGCCGCACTGTTGTGCTGGTGGCGATTGACGCTGCGTTTGCAGGCTATATCACCCTTGAAGACCGCATTCGTGAAAGCGCCAAACAGGCGATTGCCGATCTTAAGGCGCGCGGCATTTCATCCATCATGTTGTCTGGTGACAGTCAGGATGTCGCAACCCATGTTGCCCGTGAATTGGGATTGGAGCGCGGGGAAGGACGTATTCGCCCGCAGGACAAGGCGCGCGAGGTCGAAAAACTGCGTAAGCAGGGCCGTCATGTCGCCATGGTTGGCGATGGCATCAATGATGCTCCGGCATTGGCGGCCGCCGATGTTGGTATTGCCATGGGCGGCGGTACCGATGTCGCCATGGAGACCGCGGGTATCACCCTGATGCGGTCGGATCCGGCACTGGTGTCGGCGGCTATTGATATCTCGATCGCCACGCGCCGCAAGATCGCACAGAACCTGTTTTGGGCCTTTGCCTATAACGTGGTGGGTGTGCCGCTTGCCGCTCTTGGCGTTCTGAGCCCGGCGATTGCCGGGGCGGCCATGGCGCTCAGTTCTGTTTCGGTGGTCGGCAACTCTTTGACGTTGCGCGGCTGGAAAGTCCGGCGTTAAGGCGGGGAGACAGTTATGAATATTTCCGATGCAGCAACCCGGTGCGGGCTTCCGGCGAAAACCATCCGCTATTACGAGGATATCGGGCTGGTTACGCCAGGGCGGCTTGAAAACGGATATCGCGATTACAGTGACGATGACCTGCATAAATTGCGGTTTTTGCAACGTGCGCGCGGGCTTGGATTCTCGGTCGAGGATTGCCGTGTCCTGTTGTCGCTTTACGAGGATCGCAACCGCGCATCGTCTGACGTAAAGGAAATCGCCAAGGCCCATCTGAGTGAAATCGAACGCAAGATTTCGGAACTGCAAAGCTTGCAGAAAACACTTTCCGATCTTGTGCATGCCTGCCACGGCGATGATCGTCCGCATTGTCCGATCATCAACGATCTGGCGCGCTGAAGCGCGGCCCGTGAATCAAAAAAGAAAAGAGAGAGACCAAAGCGTGCAAAACAAAGGTGTTATGGTGCTGGGGGCCGCTGTCGGGGCCGCCATCATGTATGGAATTGTTTCCTTTTTCGTCCCGCAGGCCGGGCCGCAACAGAACGTGGAATTGCACCCCGATGATCTGAAGGTCGTGGCTCTTGGCAAGAAAATCTATGACGCAAATTGTGCGTCCTGCCACGGCGTAAAACTGGAAGGTGAGGCCAACTGGCGCGAACGGGGTGAAGACGGTTTGCTGCCAGCGCCACCACATGATGAAACCGGTCACACCTGGCATCACCCCGATGCCCTGCTATTTGCCTTGACCAAATATGGTCCGGCCGCAATGGCAGGGGATGGTTACACCTCGGCCATGCCGCGGTTTGAGGATGTGTTGAGTGATGAAGAAATCATCGCCAGCCTGTCCTATATCAAAAGCCGCTGGCCCAAGGAGGTCAGACAACGCCACGACCAGATCAACCAGTCAGCTGCACAACAGCAATAGTATGCAGAGCTAATTGGTGCGTTCAGCACGGCTGCATGAAACACCAAGCCCCGCATCGAACGACCGATGCGGGGCCTTTATGTTGATATTCGGGATGCAGGGTTATCCGCGCGGCAGCGTGATGCGCACGGTTGTTCCTTTGCCCGGTGCGCTTTCGATGCTGAGATTGCCGCCATGCAGTTCGACCAGAAGCTTTGCCAGCGGAAGACCAAGTCCGGTCCCGGCACTTTCCTTGACCCCGGATGGGTGCAGCTGTGAAAAGCGGGCAAGTGCGCGCGGAATGTCATTCGGGCTCATGCCAACGCCATTGTCGGCAATCGCGATGGTGACGTCATCATCGGTGGATGTCAGATTGATCGTGATCGTACCGCCATCAGGGGTGAATTTCGCGGCGTTGCTCAGAATATTGATCAGGATTTGTTTGAGCTTCAGCTTGTCACAGCGAAGGGCAAACCCATCCTGGGGCAATTCGATCCGAAGATGGTGCTTGCGACGGGTGATGTCGTCACGAACCAGTTTGGCTGCTTCATTGATGACGATGCCAAGATCAGCGTCTTCGGCTTGAAGGGTCATGGACCCGGCCGACAGCTTGGACACATCAAGCACATTGTTCACAAGTTCAAGCAGGTGCTTGCCTGCTTCATACACATCGCGTCCGCAATCCCGATAACCATCGGGAATATCCCCCAGAACGGCCTGGGCGATCAGTTCGGAATTGCCGATGATCGCATTAAGCGGTGTACGCAATTCATGGCCCATATTGGCGATGAAGTCGGATTTTGATGCATTTGCGTCGGCCTGATGGCGGGTTTGTTCCATCAGGGATCGTTCGGCTTGTTGCTGACGATCATTTTCCAGAAGCGTCATCAAAACCGCAGTACGTGTTTCATTGTTCTGGAAATATTCAAGCGGGGCGATCGAAAGATCGCAAACATGGCTTTCGCGTGATGCACCAACCAGAACAATATCACCGCGCCACGTGCGGCCCGATGCGAACACGTCTTCGATATCGTTGATCAGGCCCTTGGAAAGAAAGCCGGCCTTGCGGCCCATCATGCGGTCGCGCGATACACCAATCAGGCGCGCGATGGCCTCGTTACACTGAAGAACAATACCGTTTCGATCACAGATGACAGCCGCATAGGGCAGGGCGTTCAAGACAACCTGATCGGCCAATGGCACACTGGTTGTGCCAATCGGTGTATTGCTGGTCATATCAGCCCCTGGTCCCATGGTTTACAGTAACGCTCGTTTAAAACGTTCGATACCCAGCCCTGTAAGTGGGATGTCAGGTGTGCGATTGCTTATAACGTCGGCGATTGCCTTTGCCGATCCACAACTCATCGTCCAGCCCAGCGTCCCATGCCCCGTGTTAAGGAACAGATTACCATATTTTGTGCCGCCAAGAATAGGGGCAGAATCAGGCGTCACCGGGCGCAATCCCGACCAAAAGGCGATGCTGGACCGGTCCCCGCAATTTGGAAACAATTCTAATGCCTTATCAACGATCAGCTGATTTCGGCGCGGCGACATGCGCAGGTTATACCCGTCAAGCTCGGCAGTGCCTGCAACCCGAAGTTGGTTGCCAAGTCTTGAATACACCATTTTAACGCTGTCATCGATCAGGGCGGTGTGCGGTGCGCCGTCATAGCCGGTCGTATCGATACTGATCGAATAGCCCTTGCACGGGTAAATCGGCAAATTGATGCCAAGCGGCCTGACCAGAAGCGGACTGTAACTGCCAAGACAGACCAAAAAGGCATCAGCTTTGATCTGCCCCTGATTGGTCTGGACTGCCGTGACCTTGCCATTGTCATGGATCAGCCGGTTAATCGTGGTGTTGAATTTGAAATCGGCACCACGGGCACGGCAATGGCCGGTCAGTTGTTCGGTGAATTTTCGGGCATCGCCACTTTCATCATCGGGGGTGTAGCTGCCACCGACAATAGGGGCCGTGCTTTGACGCAAGGCAGGTTCAATTTCGTAACATTCCTGCGTGCTGACCAGTTTTCGGCCAAGACCGAGTTCCTGCATCTGTTGGGTCGCACGCGCAACCGCAGCCATTTCGCCATCATCGCGGCAAATATGCAGGATACCCCGTTCACTGTGATCGTATTGCAGGTCAAGCTGACCGCGCAACGCACGCAGGCAATCACGGCTATAGGTCGCAACCCGCAAGGCCTTTTCAAGATTGATCTGCGCACGTTTATCCGTGCAATTGGCCAAAAACCGCAATCCCCAGGCAAATAGTTGCGGGTCAAAGCGCATTCTGATCAGAAGCGGCGCTTCTTCGCGACCAAGCCATTTCAGGATTTGTCCCGGCGTACCTTTGTTGGCCCACGGCGTCGCATGACATGCAGAAATCTGACCGCCATTGGCAAAGCTGGTTTCCTGCGCGCTGGCATGTTGGCGGTCAATTACCGTGACCTGATGACCATTTTGCAAAAGATACCAGGCCGCTGTCGTCCCGATGACGCCAGCACCCATAACGACAACATGCATGTGGGCAAAGCCTTGTTGCGGAAAGTGCGTGATCTTTGCAGACCAGAAAGATAACCCTATGTGCTAACTGTCTGATGTGCGAATTTTGGTGCAATATACTGTTACATCAGGAAAATGGCTACCGGTGACTTGCCATGTCCGGTGACCGGATGGCAGGCGGGAATTCCGCCATGCTGGTTGATGCTGCCGCGCAAAGCTGACGGGGTGAAATGTTCGAAATTCTGACCACAGACCAGATGTATGAAGCAGATCGTCGCACCATCGAAGGCGGGATTGCCGGTGATGTGCTGATGGAGAATGCCGGACGTGCGGTGTACGAAGAAATCGTGCGCCACTGGTCACCACGATCGGTATCGGTTCTGTGTGGGCCGGGCAATAATGGCGGGGACGGTTTTGTCATTGCGCGTTTGCTGCGCGAAGCGGGCTGGTCTGTAAGGCTTGGGCTGATGGGGGATGTCGCGGCCCTTAAAGGGGATGCCGCACATCATGCCGCGCGCTGGGAAGGCGCATCCGAACGCCTGTCACCGGCGCTGGTTGTCGGGGCGGATCTTGTTGTCGATTGTATCTTTGGTGCCGGGCTTGCCCGTGACATCACGGACGATATTGCGGTGCTGGTCACCACGATCAATTCAAGTACGGCTTCTGTGATTTCGGTTGATGTGCCCTCAGGCGTTGATGGCAATACCGGCATGATCCGCGGATGTGCGATCAAGGCGGATCTGACAGTGACGTTTTGCCGGGCCAAGCCGGGGCACTATCTTTTGCCGGGGCGATTGATGTGCGGTGAACTGGCCATTCGCGATATCGGGATTTCCGATCAGATCATTTCGGAAATCCGGCCAAATTGCTGGCGCAATGATCCTGTTTTGTGGCGGGCGGGCATCCATTGGCCCGGTCTTGACGGGCATAAATATCATCGTGGTCATCTTCTGGCTTTTGGTGGGGCTGCCATGACCGGGGCGACCCGCCTTGTCGCGCGGGCCGCACGGCGGTCCGGTGTCGGATTGTTGACGGTGGTATCCGACCCCGCAGTCTTGCCGATATACGGGGCCGATAGCCCCGGCGTGATGACCGCACCGATCGGTCAGATCGAAACTCTTTTGAATGATTGCCGGCATAACGCCTTTGTCATCGGGCCCGGATACGGGGTTGGCGACGATACAAGAAGCCTTGTTCTCAAACTTTTGCATCAGTGCCGGTCAACGGTTCTGGATGCGGATGCCCTCACAAGTTTTGCCGATGATCCGTCTACATTATGTTTTGCGGTTCAGGGGCCGACGGTATTGACCCCGCATGAAGGGGAATTCGGTCGCCTGTTCCCCGACATCGAAGGTGACAAACTGACCCGTGCGCGGGCGGCGGCGAAACGAAGTGGTGCGACGGTTCTGATCAAAGGTGCCGATACGGTCATTGCCGCCCCGGACGGGCGCGCGGCCATCAGCGCCATTGAAGCCCCCTGGCTGGCAACGGCCGGTTCTGGCGACGTGTTGGCAGGGATTATTTGCGGGCTGATGGCGCAGGGCATGGAAATGTTTGATGCGGCCTGCATGGGTGTCTGGTTGCATGGCCGGTGCGGTGCGGATATTGGCCCGGGGCTGATCGCCGAAGATATTCCGGACCATCTTCCCGTCATTCTGCGCGAATTGTGGCTGGCCTCGCGGAAGAAAGCCTGAACATTTCGCCATTGATCCCAGTGATTGCGCAAAGCGCGTTTTGCACCAAATTTGTGACAAGTACCAACAGGTGCTGGATGTTTGGTGCCGACCTTCCGATATAAATGTCAGACAGGCCGCATAAAGCCGCATAAAAAGTGATGCCAACGACATCTCCTGCATGTCTTACGTGGTGTGAAAAAAACAACGGTCAGTCGTGGTCTGCCCGGATCATGGCCGGGCTGTAAAACTGCTGGATGTGGGGGACAATCATGTCTCAGACCTTTCTTGACAGAACCATAGATAATCTTCGTCTGGCCTGGCGTGAATTGCGCGACAGTTCGGTTGTGCGCAGTCTTGGTCTTGATGAAGGCCAAAGCCGTCAGGATCGTTGGCGCCGTCAGATCGCAGATTGTTTGGCCCGGCGCGGTGGTGCGGTATCGGCGCGATCACGTGCGGCGGAACTTGGGCATGATTTTCTGCGCCTTGATGATGCTGGCAAACGTGCGTTTCTGCATTTGCTGGTCAATGAATTTGGCGTGGATCGCGATCATGTTTCGGCGGTCATGGCAGACTGGAACATGGCTGATGATCTGGCTGAACAGGCGCTTCTGGAGGCGGAGCTCAGAACCGCACTTGTGCCACCATTTCGCATGATCCTTAAGGAATTCAATTCCTTGCCTCAGGGGGTGAAGTTTCTGGTTGATCTGCGGGCTGATCTTTTGCGCTGGCGCAAGGAGGCACCGGGACTTGCGATTCTTGAACGCGATCTCAAGGAATTGCTGGCAAGCTGGTTTGATATCGGTTTTCTGGAATTACAGCGCATTACGTGGAATTCATCGGCAGCCCTTCTGGAAAAGCTGATCGCTTATGAGGCCGTTCACGCGATCCAGAGCTGGGACGATCTTAAGCGTCGGCTGGCCCCGGACCGCAGATGTTTTGCCTTTTTCCATCCGGGAATGCCCGATGAACCGCTGATCTTTGTCGAGGTCGCACTGGTTAACGGCATCGCCGGAAATGTCGATGCCCTGATCAAGGGCGATCAGGACGCACATGAACAACAAGGCCTTCAAGCGGGCGCAGTGGCCGATACCGCGATTTTCTATTCGATCTCGAACGCACAGGCTGGGTTGGCGGGGATCAGTTTTGGTGATTTCCTGATCAAGCGGGTGGTGGGTGAATTACAGCGCGATTTGCCCGACCTTAAACAGTTCAGCACCCTGTCACCGATCCCGGCACTGCGCGGCTGGATGAACAAACAGCTTGATGCAATGGCGCAAAAACAGGAAACCGGCCTGCCCAAGGCGATCGAGGCGGCCTTGCGTGATTGTGATGACCTGATGGGGCCAAAGCCGCCTGCCAAACATCCCGACGAGGTCAGCGAACGCACGCGTACCAATATCGAATATCTTGCCGCATGGTATTTGTTGAATGCCAGACGCCCGGAAACCGGGTCGGCATTTGATCCGGTGGCTCATTTCCATCTGACCAACGGCGCACGGGTCGAACGGCTTAACTGGAACGGCAATGGCAAGGAAAACGGCTGGCTACAGTCATTCGGGGTGATGGTGAACTATCTTTACGACCTTTCGATGATCGAAAAAAATCATGAAAGCTATGTCGGGCAGGGCAAAATTGCCGCATCTGGCGCGGTCAAACGTCTTTTGCGCTAGTTTCTTTTTTCACGCAAACCGTTGAAAGTCGCGCGATAGCGCGGCCGTTTGCCGGTTAATTTCGACAAGAATGCATTTGTCGAAAAGGCGATGCTTGCATGAGGTGAGCGAAGTTTGTATTAAGGCGCACTCATTCCGGTCTTACCGGCGTGATTTGCGTGCTTGTGTGCGGGCGTGGCGGAACTGGTAGACGCGCTGGATTTAGGTTCCAGTGGAGCAATCCGTGGGGGTTCGAGTCCCTTCGCCCGTACCACTTGCAGGCTTTAAAATTAGATCAGGTTTTATATTCGTTTAGTCATATTGACTTTCTGACGTCCGGACTGCGTCGCGTAACGGACATTATTCGAACCAAGCAAAAGAGTTATCTATGCAGGTTACTGAAACCAAAAACGAAGGCCTGGCGCGCGAGTTCAAAGTCGTCGTGCCCGCCGCACAAATCGAAGAAAAAGTCGTCGCCAAGCTTGACGAGATCAAAGACCAGGTTCGCCTGCCGGGCTTCCGTCCGGGCAAAATTCCGGCGAAACTCCTGCGTCAGCGTTATGGCCAGGCCGTCATGGGTGAAGTTCTTGAAGCTGCTGTGAACGAAAACACCGGCAAAGTTCTTTCCGACAATGACCTGCGTCCGGCTGTTCAGCCGAAAATCGAAGTCACCAAATTCGACGAAGGTGGTGATCTCGAGTTCGATATCGCTGTTGAAGTTATCCCGGCAATCGAAGCCATGGACTTCAAAAAGCTGAAGCTGACCCGTGAAGTTGTTGAACTTGACGAAGCCAAGGTTACCGAAACGCTTGAGCGTATTGCTGCTGCACAGGGCACCACTGAGCCGCTCGCACGCAAGCGCAAGTCGAAAAAAGGCGACGTTGTTGTCATCGACTTCCTCGGCAAAATCGACGGTGAAGCATTCGACGGCGGCAAAGCCGAAGATTACGAACTCGAACTGGGTTCGGGCTCCTTCATCGATGGTTTCGAAGATCAGCTGACCGGTGTGAACGCTGGTGACGAAGTTGTCGTCAAAGTGAAATTCCCGGAAGCTTACGGTGCAGCTGAACTCGCAGGCAAAGACGCCGAGTTCGACGTAACCGTCAAGGAAATCAAAGAAAAGAAACCGGCTGAGCTGGATGACGAACTGGCCAAAAAACTCGGTCAGGAATCGTTCGAAGCCCTCAAGGACGCGATCCGCAAGGATTACGGCCGCGAGTACGAATCGGTTTCCCGTCAGAAGCTGAAGCGTGAACTGCTTGACGCCCTTGCAGAAAACCACAGCTTCGAACTTCCGACCTCGCTCGTTGAAAACGAACTCGAAGGCATCATCGGTCAGATCAAACAGGCCCGTGAAGCTGGTCAGGAAGATGACGAAACCAAAGGCAAGTCCGAAGAAGAGCTGACCGAAGAGTTCCGCGAAATCGCAGAACGTCGCGTTCTTCTGGGTCTTCTGCTGGCAGAAGTCGGCCGTGCAAACGACATCCAGGTTACCCAGGAAGACGTGAACAAGGTCCTCGTTGCCGAAGCTCAGAAGTACCCGGGCCAGGAACAGCAGGTTATTGAATTCTATAAAAATAACCCGCAGGCCTTGCAGGCGCTTCAGGGCCCTGTATATGAAGACAAGGTCGTGGATTACATCGTCGAACTCGCCAAGGTTGAAGAAAAGACCGTTACGGTCGAAGAACTTCTGAAGCCGGAAGAGGAAGACGAAGCTCCGAAGAAGAAATCGGCTGCCAAGAAAGCACCGGCGAAAAAGGACGCAGAGAAAAAGGCTCCGGCCAAGAAAGCTGCTGCCAAGAAGCCGGCTGCGAAGAAAAAAGCAGCTGACAAATCCGACGAGAAGTAATCCGACCGGACACGGTTTAGGATAATGCAGGGAGTTGCAGTTGATGATTAGAGAACAGATGAATTCGCTTGTACCGATGGTGGTTGAACAGACCAGCCGGGGCGAGCGTGCCTACGACATCTTTTCGCGTTTGCTCAAGGAGCGTATCGTTTTCATCAACGGCCAGGTCCATGACGGCATGTCGTCGCTGATCTGTGCGCAGCTCCTGCATCTCGAATCGGAAAATCCGGACAAGGATATTTCGCTTTACATCAACTCTCCGGGCGGTGTTGTGACCTCGGGTCTCGCCATCTATGACACCATGCAATACATCCGTTGCGATGTTTCGACGGTGTGCATGGGGCAGGCGGCATCCATGGGATCGCTTCTTCTGATGGCCGGTGCAAAGGGCAAGCGTTATTGCCTGCCGAATGCACGCGTCATGATCCACCAGCCGTCCGGCGGTTTCCAGGGCCAGGCATCGGATATCGAAATCCATGCCCGTGAAATCTTGGCACTGCGTCAGCGTCTTAACGAGATTTATGTCGAACATACCGGCCGTGATCTCAAGACGATTGAAGATGCGATGGAGCGTGACAACTTCCTCACCCCGGATCAGGCCAAGGAATTCGGTCTGATCGACGAAGTGGTGACCTCGCGTCCGAAGCCGGAAGGCGATGAAAAGAAAGACTGATTGCCATATCGCAATCGGTGAATACGCCCCGGTCAATGGCCGGGGCGTTTTTTTATGTCTTGCCTCATGGCAGTTTTAAGTCATAGACAGGTAATTAGCGCGTGCGACAGGCCGATGTCTGGAACTTGTGGGTCGCTCGAACGTTCGGGTGATTAATGCAAGGGGTTTCGCAACCACGATGGCGGACCCATATCAAACATGACGCCATAACGTCGAAAAGCGCAGATTAAACGTTGAGATCGGTATCGTTTACCGGCTAACATGGCGATAAAAGATAACGTCAAACGTAATTGGGGTTTGTATGAGCAAATCGAATAGCGGGGACTCCAAGAACACTCTGTACTGTTCTTTCTGTGGAAAGAGCCAGCACGAGGTTCGCAAGCTCATCGCCGGTCCAACCGTATTCATCTGTGATGAGTGCGTAGAGCTTTGCATGGACATCATCCGCGAAGAGCATAAAACCCATCTCGTCAAATCGGCAGACGGGGTGCCTTCTCCGCAAGAGATTTGCAAGGTCCTTGATGACTATGTCATCGGTCAGGGCCATGCGAAAAAAGTTCTCTCGGTCGCGGTTCACAACCATTACAAACGCCTGCATCACGCCAGCAAGAATGAAGACATCGAACTGGCGAAGTCCAACATCATGCTGGTCGGTCCGACCGGTTGCGGTAAAACGCTTCTGGCCCAGACCCTGGCCCGTATTCTTGATGTGCCCTTCACCATGGCGGATGCCACCACCCTGACCGAAGCCGGTTATGTGGGTGAAGATGTCGAGAACATCATTCTCAAGCTGCTGCAGGCTGCGGATTACAATGTCGAGCGCGCCCAGCGCGGCATCGTCTATATTGACGAGGTCGACAAGATTTCGCGTAAATCCGACAACCCGTCGATCACGCGCGATGTCTCGGGCGAGGGTGTGCAGCAGGCATTGCTCAAGATCATGGAAGGCACTGTTGCATCGGTTCCGCCGCAGGGCGGCCGCAAGCATCCGCAACAGGAATTCCTGCAGGTCGACACCACCAACATCCTGTTCATCGTCGGTGGCGCGTTCGCCGGCCTGGATAAGGTGATTTCACAGCGTGGCAAGGGCAGCGCAATCGGCTTTGGTGCCGATGTTCGCAGCCCCGATGACCGCCGTACGGGTGAAGTTCTGCGTGAAGTCGAACCGGAAGATCTTCTGAAGTTCGGTCTGATCCCGGAATTCATCGGTCGTCTGCCGGTTCTGGCAACGCTTGAGGACCTCGACAATGATGCTCTGGTCAAAATCCTGACCGAGCCGAAAAACGCGCTGATCAAGCAGTATCAGCGCCTGTTTGACATGGAAGACGTGAAGCTCACCTTCCAGCCGGACGCGCTCAAGGCGATTGCCGACAAGGCAATCGAACGCAAGACCGGTGCACGTGGCCTGCGCTCGATCATGGAAGGCATCCTGCTTGATACCATGTTCGATCTGCCGACCATGGAAAGTGTCGAGGAAATCGTCATCAATAATGACGTTGTCGAAGGAAAGGCAAAACCGTTGCTGATCCATTCGGAGCGCCATGAAGGTGTCGAAAATACCGCCTGATCTTAAATCCCGCACCGGCATCCATTGCGGTGCGGGAATTTCAGCTTATCTAAGAAATGTTCGCGTTACTGGCGGGGCCTATGGCAGGACCCCAGCAACGTTTTTGGCTCAGAGTAGGGAATAGAACATAATGGTCGAATTGGCGCGTGGCGAAATTTACCCGGTGCTGCCGTTGCGCGACATTGTCGTGTTCCCGCACATGATTGTTCCGCTTTTTGTCGGACGCGAGAAATCGGTGCGTGCACTCGAAGATGTGATGCGCGAAGACAAGCAGATCCTGCTTGTTACCCAGAAGGACGCTGGTCTTGATGACCCGGCCGTCGAAGATCTCTATGAAGTTGGTACTGTCGCAACTGTCTTGCAGCTTCTCAAGCTGCCGGACGGCACCGTCAAGGTGCTGGTCGAAGGCGGCAAGCGTGCCGAGATTTCCGGTTATGTCGATAACCCGGACTTCTTCCAGGCTTATGGTGCCGTGCGCGAGGACGCTGACGAAGATGACAGCGAACTTGAGGCATTGGCACGTTCTGTGGTCACACAGTTCGAACAGTACATCAAACTCAACAAAAAAATTCCGCCAGAAGTCCTGGTTTCGGTCAATCAGATCGAAGAACCGGCAAAGCTTGCTGACACGGTGGCATCCCATCTGTCATTGAAGATTTCCGAAAAGCAGGAATTGCTGGAAACCAAGCTGGTTGGCGATCGTCTTGAGCGTATTTTCGGTTTCATGGAATCCGAAATCGGCGTGTTGCAGGTCGAAAAGAAAATCCGTAATCGCGTCAAACGCCAGATGGAGAAAACCCAGCGCGAGTACTATTTGAATGAGCAGCTTAAAGCCATTCAGAAAGAACTTGGCGAAGGCGAAGACGGCAAGGATGAAGCTTCTGAAATCGAAGAGAAGCTGAACAAGGCCAAGATGCCCAAAGAGGCAAAGGAAAAGGCCCAGGCAGAACTCAAGAAACTGCGCAATATGAGCCCGATGTCGGCAGAAGCCACCGTGGTGCGCAACTATCTTGACTGGATGGTGTCGATTCCGTGGAACAAGCGTTCGCGTGTTTCCCATGATCTGAAAAAGGCCAAGAAGGTCCTTGATAAGGAACATTACGGTCTTGAGAAGGTCAAGGAACGCATCCTTGAATATCTTGCGGTGCAGGCGCGTACCAAAAAAGTCAAAGGCCCGATCCTGTGCCTTGTTGGTCCTCCGGGTGTTGGTAAGACCTCGCTTGGTAAATCGATGGCCAATGCCACGGGCCGCAGCTTTATCCGCATGTCGCTTGGTGGTGTGCGCGACGAATCCGAAATCCGCGGTCATCGCCGGACCTATATCGGTTCCATGCCGGGCAAGATTGTCCAGGGCATGAAAAAGGCGAAATATTCCAACCCGTTGTTCCTTCTCGACGAGATCGAAAAAATGGGTTCGGATTTCCGTGGCGACCCGGCATCGGCCCTGCTTGAGGTGCTTGATCCGGAACAGAACTCGACCTTTAACGACCACTATCTTGAAGTCGATTACGATCTTTCGGATGTGATGTTCGTGACCACGGCCAACTCGCTTCGCATGCAGCAGCCGCTGCTCGACCGTATGGAGATCATCCGGATCTCCGGTTACACCGAAGACGAGAAAGTCGAAATCGCCAAACGTCACCTGATCCCGAAACAGATCAAGGATAATGGTCTGCGCAAAGGTGAATGGAGCATTTCTGACGAAGCGCTTCGTGATCTGATCCGCTTCTATACCCGCGAAGCCGGTGTGCGTAACCTTGAACGCGAACTGGCCCGTCTGGCGCGTAAGGCGACCAAACGCATCATGCTTGAAAATATCAAGACCGTGCGTGTGACGCCGCGGACGCTTGGCAAATATGCCGGTATCCGCAAGTTCCGCTATGGCGAGACCGAGGGTGAAGATCAGGTCGGTGTTGTTACCGGTCTTGCCTATACGGAATTCGGTGGTGATCTGCTTCAGATCGAAGCCGTTACCGTCCCGGGCAAGGGCAACATGAAAACCACCGGCAAGCTCGGTGAAGTCATGACGGAATCGATCCAGGCGGCAACGTCGTTCGTGCGGTCGCGTGCAACGGAATTCGGCATCAAGCCGACCCTGTTCCAGAAACGCGACATTCACGTTCACGTGCCCGAAGGTGCGACCCCGAAAGACGGCCCGTCAGCCGGCGTGGGCATGGTGACCTCGGTTGTTTCGGTTCTGACCGGAAATCCGGTGCGCAAGGATGTGGCAATGACCGGCGAAGTTACGCTGCGTGGCCGTGTTCTGGCGATCGGCGGTCTGAAGGAGAAACTTCTCGCGGCATTGCGGGGCGGGGTGAAAACCGTTCTGATCCCGCAGGAGAATGAAAAGGATCTCGAAGAGATTCCGGACAACGTCAAACGTGGCATGGAAATCATTCCGGTGTCCCATGTTGACGAAGTTCTGAGCCATGCTTTGGTCAATCCGCTGGTCCCGATCGAGTGGGAAGAGCCCGATGATGATGTTGCCGTCAAATCAAAGGACGGTGAAGAATCGGAGATCGGCGGTGTGACGACTCATTAAGGTTCGTTACAACCGGCAGAAAACAAGGGGAGCGACCATGTCGCTCCCCTTTTTCTGTGGATAACTTTGCCCAAGAATCGGCGAAGGGCCATGTCGAGATTGGTGTAAAGCGCAAAAAAAGGAAAAAAACGTCAAAAACCGCAGAAAACTGCGTCTCTCGCATTGACGAGCTGTTTGCTACCTGCTTACACTGCCCATGCAACAGGTTTGGGGCAAACCAAATTTCCTCATAACTCCGAACGTCCAAACAAGGGGGCCAGGAAGTGAATAAAAACGATCTCGTTGGAAGTGTAGCTGCTAAAGCTGATCTGTCCAAAGCTGACGCTGCTAAAGCGGTTGACGCTGTTTTCGATTCCATCACCGATTCTCTGAAATCCGGCGACGAAGTTCGTCTGGTTGGTTTCGGTACCTTCGCTGTCGCTGCTCGCGCTGCTTCAAAAGGTCGCAACCCGCGCACCGGTGAAGAAATCGACATCCCGGCATCGAAACAGCCGAAGTTCAAGGCTGGCAAAGGCCTTAAGGATGCCGTCAACTAAGTTTGACGAAGTTCTTAGAAAAAATGCCGGTGACACACGTCACCGGCATTGCTTTTTGTAAAAACCGTGTTATGTTCCGCCCCGCTTCTGCAGGAAACAGCGCGGAAACAAATGGGTGATTAGCTCAGCTGGTTAGAGCATCTCGTTTACACCGAGAGGGTCGGGAGTTCGAATCTCTCATCACCCACCATGAAGAAGGCAGCCCTAAAGGCTGCCTTTTTTCGTATCTGGCCGGATTGCGAATCTGGTCGAATCATTTCCGAATCACTGCGAAATCTTGCACGGCATTGCTTTGCCGAAATTATCGGACGTTCAGTGATGTTTACGGGGAATTTTGGCGGGTTCAGGTTGACCAGTTGCCGTGGATAAATACCCTTGAAATAGAAGTTACATTTTTCTGCAATCAGGGCATTGCTTTTTGAAAAAACCATGGTAAGTTCCGCCCGCTTCCGCAGAAAACAGGGCGGATACGCAACGGGTGATTAGCTCAGCTGGTTAGAGCATCTCGTTTACACCGAGAGGGTCGGGAGTTCGAATCTCTCATCACCCACCATGAAAAAGGCAGCCCTAAAGGCTGCCTTTTTTCTTTGCCGGTTTTCCCCTAATAAACATGAAATCAAGATCGCCATCTGCGCGTTTGCATGCGGGGTGATTTTGCGCTGCGTTACAGGGTGCGAAAAGGCCCTGTGTGGCGCATATGCTGTGTCATGACAAAGTGGATTGCTGCGTGTGCAACGGGGCTCTGTTGCGGGTTTGTGCAGCGGTTGACGGCCGTTGTTTTCGGCATCCGGGTTTGTGGGTGGCTGACAGGTGTGATCCGTCCCATTGAGATGGTGTGGTAAATATCTGTAAAAGTTGACGCTTGGGCATCTGCCGGGCAGTGTTAACAGCAAGGCACCAGCCACTGGATAAAAGAATCGGAACCTGCACCATGAATGCTTCCCCGGCTGAACGCGTTTCAAACCTTGTCAGACGACTTCGCCGTTTGATGTTTGTGCTGTTTCTGCCGTTGGTTCTGGCAAGTTGCTATCTGCCGGAATCCTTCAATATCGACATTTCGATGGAACGTAATGGTGACTATCGTCTGAGCTATCGCGGGCTACTGGTGCAGCCAAACATTACCCAAGGGCTGTTGGACAACAGTCTTGATGAAGCCGGTGAAAAGGAAAAGGTCGCCAAGGTTCTTGCCGATCTGAAACGCGATTCGGGTGTGCGTCAGCTGACCTATAACGGTCGGGGCGTCTTCAACATGGTTTATGAGCGTCGCGGCAATATCATACGCGAAAAAAGCTTCGTGTTTGTGCGTCGGCAGTCCCGCATCCTTGAGATGTTCTTTCACAAGGATCGTAATACTGTCGAAATTCGCGGCGGCTTTGTTCCCGATCAGTATCAGGACCGTCTGAATGCGCTGGGTTATCAGATGACCGGCAAGATCGAGTTCCGGACCACAGCGGGGATCCGCAGCCACAACGCCGCCGAGTTCAAGGAAGTGGGCGGCCAGAACCGGCTACGCTGGGAAATCAGGTCAATCACCGATCCCGTCCCCAATGTGATTGTCGGTTAGGGCAGGGATCAAGACGGCACATGAAAAAAGGGACAGCTTTTGCTGTCCCTTTGAATTTGGATGGTCGTCATGCCGTGCTGGCGATTTAGTAGACCATTTCGTCTTCGCCACTGCCTTCGGAAATGACGATCTGGCCCTGTGCAGCAAGTTCCTTGGCCAGCTGGACAATCATCATCTGCGATTCTTCGACATCGGACAGGCGGACCGGGCCAAGCGCATCCATGTCTTCTTTCATCATCTTGCCGGCACGTTCGGACATGTTCTTGAAGAACAGGTCGCGCATCTGATCGGTGGAGCCTTTAAGCGCCAAGGCAAGTTTGTCTTTTTCGACCTGACGCAGAAGGGTCTGAACGCCGTTATTGTCGAGACGGGCAAGATCCTCGAAGGTGAACATAAGGGCCTTGATCTTCTCGGCCGAGTCACGGTTGCGTTCTTCAAGTGCGGTCAGGAAGCGATCCTGGCTCTGACGGTCAAGGCTGTTGAAGATATCTGCCATCAGTTCGTGGTTGTCGCCGCGCGATCCACGCGCAAGGTTCGACATGAACTCGGTACGCAGGGTTTTTTCAATATTATCAAGAACTTCTTTCTGGACAGCTTCCATGCGCAACATACGCATGATGACTTCCATCGAAAAGTTTTCAGGCAGCAACGACAACACGGAAGCCGAGTGACCCGGCTTGAGTTTTGACAGAACCACGCCGACGGTCTGCGGGTATTCGTTTTTCAGATAGTTGGCAAGGACCGCTTCGTTGACGTTATTCAGCTTGTCCCACATGGTGCGGCCCGCCGGACCGCGGATTTCTTCCATGATGCCGTTGACGCGGTCTTCGGGAAGAACTTTCGACAGCAGTCGTTCGGTCGTGTCAAACGAACCGACAAGAGAGCCGGTCGATGACAGCTGGTCGGCAAATTCAACAAACAGACGTTCAACGATGTTGGCGCTGATGGTGCCAAGCCCGGACATGGTTTGGGAAATCTCTTTGATTTCCTCGTCATCCATCATGCTGAACATCTTGGTCGCGTGCTCTTCCCCAAGAGCAAGCATGAGAATCGCTGCCTTTTCCGGTCCGGCCAGTGATCTGTATTCTTCTTTAACGCGCCCCACGGGTGGTCTTCTCCGTCGTAATGACTCTGTCTTTCATTGAACCGACAATGCAAGAACGTGCCCCTATCGCACCGTAAGATAGGGGGAATTTGTCAACAATTCTATAAAAGCCGGCGCGTCTTTGCAAAGACCGACCGCACCTTGATGTGCAAAATGTACATAATGGGTGAAATCGGTACAAAATCGGGCCGAAATTGCCTTTCAGCGGGTGATGTTGACTGGCGCAATTGTCGAAAGGGTTGAAAACACTGCTAGCTGCTTGACTTGGTTTGGGGGGTGGTCTAACAAAGGCCCGCCGATTGATGGTCATTTTGCGGGCGTAGCTCAGTTGGTTAGAGCGCCGGCCTGTCACGCCGGAGGCCGCGGGTTCAAGTCCCGTCGCTCGCGCCATGACCCATCATCTGTTGTCTTTTGTCGGGCGTTTCGTCTTTTCCGCGATCGCCTTTTCATGTGTTGCTTACACTGCATCGCAGGGCAGGGTCTTGATCATCTCGACATGCGCCCCGATATCGGACGGTAGTAAACGGTAAAAAGATTAGAAAGTTTCCGGTCTTAGAGCAGCTTAATCCTGCTTGAGGACTGGAACTTGTGCGGTGCATACGTTATGGTGCGCCGTAATGGGCCAGGTGGGGACCTGGTCGGGTCACAAGGCCTGTTCTTGAGAGGTCAGAGAGATGCAAGAGCTTCTTTCGGAATATCTTCCGATCCTGGTATTCATCGGGATCGCCGTCGGTCTTTCGGCGGTAATCGTCATCGCGTCGCTGGTTCTTGCCAAGCAGGCACCGGATGTTGAAAAACTGTCCGCATACGAGTGCGGGTTCGCGCCGTTTGAAGATGCGCGTATCAAGTTCGACGTCCGGTTCTATCTGGTCGCAATCTTGTTCATTATTTTCGACCTCGAAGTCGCCTTCCTGTTCCCGTGGGCTGTTGCCCTCGGTGATATCGGGACTTTCGGCTTTGTATCGATGGTGATCTTCCTGGCTGTTCTGACGGTCGGATTTATCTATGAATGGAAGAAGGGAGCTTTGGAATGGGAGTGAGCACCAATACAGGCGCACCCCTGGCACCCGGTACGGATCAGGATGCACTGCTTAAGGGCGTGTTTGACGAGATGAATGACAAGGGCTTTGTCCTTGCCAATCTCGACAAGCTGGCAAGCTGGGCAAGCACCGGTTCCCTTTGGCCGATGACGTTCGGTCTTGCCTGCTGTGCTGTTGAAATGATGCATTCGGCTGCGTCGCGTTACGACCTTGACCGTTACGGTCTGGTGTTCCGCCCAAGCCCGCGTCAGTCAGACGTGATGATCGTTGCTGGTACGCTTACCAACAAGATGGCCCCGGCACTGCGTAAGGTCTATGACCAGATGGCAGAACCGCGCTGGGTTATTTCGATGGGTTCGTGCGCCAATGGCGGCGGTTACTATCACTATTCCTATTCGGTGGTGCGCGGTTGTGATCGCGTTGTCCCGGTTGACGTATATGTACCGGGTTGCCCGCCGACAGCCGAAGCGCTGATCTACGGCATATTGCAGCTGCAAAAGAAAATCCGCCGTACTGGTGTCCTGACACGCTGATCCGTAATAGGGGGCTTGCATGAGCGAACTGCTCAGCGATAACAGCGCCGCATTGAATGATCTTAAAGATCTTGTGGTGTCCCAGCTGGCCAACGAAATCCTCGAAAGCGAGATTCGTTACGGCGAGCTGACCATCGTCGCAAAGCGCGATGATATTCTTAAAGTTCTGACCTTCCTTCGGGATGATACCGGCTGCTTGTTCAAGCAGCTTATCGACGTTTGTGGTGCAGATTACCCGGAACGCCCGGAGCGTTTTGATGTTGTGTATCACCTGCTGTCGCTCAAACATAACCTGCGTATCCGCGTAAAGGTCCGCACCGACGAAGAAACCCCGGTACCGAGCTGTGTACCTGTTTTCAGCGCCGCCGACTGGTTCGAGCGCGAAGCATGGGACATGTACGGTATCTTCTTTGCCGACCATCCGGATCCCCGCCGTATTCTGACCGACTACGGTTTCGAAGGTCATCCGCTGCGCAAGGATTTCCCGCTGACCGGTTATGTTGAAGTTCGTTACGATGATGAGCAGAAGCGCGTTGTCTACGAGCCGGTAAAACTGGTTCAGGATTTCCGTAATTTCGATTTCGAAAGCCCGTGGGAAGGCATCCAGCATGTTCTTCCGGGTGATGAAAAGGCGGAGGGCAACGCCTGATGTCCGAACAAAAAATCAAAAATATGACCATGAACTTCGGCCCGCAGCACCCTGCGGCGCACGGCGTTCTGCGTTTGGTTCTGGAAATGGACGGCGAAGTCGTCGAACGTTCGGACCCGCATATTGGTCTTCTGCATCGTGGTACGGAAAAGCTGATCGAATATAAGAGCTATATTCAGGCGACCCCGTATTTCGACCGTCTCGACTATGTCGCGCCGATGAACCAGGAACATGCATATTGCCTGGCCATCGAGAAGCTTATGGGGATCGAGGTTCCCAAACGTGGTCAGTATATCCGTGTTCTCTATGCGGAAATCGGTCGTATTCTGAACCACATTCTGAACCTGACCGCGTTCGCACTGGACGTTGGTGCGATGACCCCGCTTCTGTGGGGCTTTGAAGAACGTGAAAAGCTCATGGAATTCTATGAGCGCGCCTGTGGCGCCCGTCTTCACGCCAACTATTTCCGTCCGGGCGGTGTTGCGGCCGATCTGCCGGCTGGTCTTCTTGAAGACATTGATGCCTGGGCCGATCAGTATGACGTGTTCCTCAAGGACTTTGACCGCGTTCTGACCGGCAACCGTATCTTCAAACAGCGTACGGTTGATATCGGTACCGTCAGCGCGGAAGAGGCCCTTGACTGGGGCTTTACCGGCCCGAACATCCGTGCATCGGGTCTGGCATGGGATCTGCGTAAATCGCAGCCCTATGATTCATACGAAGATTTCGACTTCGACATTCCGGTAGGCAAGAACGGCGACTGCTATGACCGCTTCCTTGTCCGCTTTGAAGAAATGTGGCAGTCGCTGAAAATCATCAAGCAGGCCATCAAGAATATGCCTGATGGTCCTGTTATTGTTGAAAATAACAAAGTGGCACCGCCGTCGCGCGCCGAAATGAAGCGTTCGATGGAAGCCCTGATCCATCACTTCAAACTCTTTACCGAAGGTTTCCACGTTCCGGCTGGCGAATGCTATGCCGCGGTCGAGGCACCGAAGGGCGAGTTTGGTGTGTATCTTGTTTCGGATGGCTCGAACCGTCCGTATCGCTGCAAAATTCGCGCACCCGGGTTCCCGCACCTTCAGGGTATCGACTTCATGTCCAAAGGTCACATGCTGGCCGACGTCGTTGCCAATATCGGGTCGCTAGATATCGTGTTCGGTGAGATTGACCGATGAGCCATTTGAGAAGACCAGCTCCGAAAGAGCTTCAACCTGTCAGCTTTGCTTTCACTCCGGAAAATCTGGAAAAGGCAAAGAAGATCATCGCCAAGTACCCGGAAGGCCGCCAGCAGAGCGCGGTCATGCCGCTGCTTGATCTGGCACAGCGTCAGACCGAAGGTAACTGGGTTCCGACCGTCGCAATGGATTACATTGCCGACATGCTCGAAATGCCGGCCATTCGCGTCTACGAGGTCGCAACCTTCTATACGATGTATAACCTTGCCCCAGTGGGCAAGAACTTCATCCAGGTTTGCACCACGACGCCGTGCTGGCTTCGCGGTTCTGCCGACGTTGTCGATACCTGCAAAAAGGAACTTGGCATCGGTGTTGGTGAAACGACCGAAGACGGTCAGTTCACCATGATCGAAGTCGAATGCCTTGGCGCATGTGTCAACGCACCGATGATGCAGATCAACGACGATTACTACGAAGACCTGACCCCGGAAACGACCAAGGCGATCCTTGATGCCCTTAAAAAGGGCGAGAAGCCGAAAGCCGGTCCGCAGAGCGGCCGTAAAGGTTGCGAACCGATGGGCGGTCCGAAGGTTCTGAAGGCATTCTGTGGCTGCGGCGCAGCTCCGCAGGATGCTGATGCAAGCGAAGGGGACGCCTGATATGCTGCAGGATAAGGATCGTATCTTTACCAACCTGTACGGTTTCCAGGATTTCGGCCTTAAGGGCGCGCAATCCCGTGGTAACTGGGATGGTACCAAGGCGTTGATCGAAAAAGGCCGCGACTGGATCATCGACGAGATGAAAGCATCCGGTATGCGTGGTCGCGGGGGCGCAGGCTTCCCGACCGGCCTGAAATGGTCGTTCATGCCCAAGGAATCCGATGGTCGCCCAAGCTACCTCGTCGTCAATGCCGACGAAGGCGAACCGGGCACCTGTAAAGACCGCGAAATCATGCGCAATGACCCGCATACCCTGGTCGAAGGTTGCCTTCTTGCCAGCTTTGCGATGAATGCACATGCAGCTTACATCTATATTCGTGGTGAGTTCTATCACGAGGCCTCCAACCTTCAGCGTGCGATTGACGAGGCATATGATGCCGGTCTGATCGGTAAAAACGCATGTGGTTCGGGTTGGGACTTTGACCTTTACCTGCATCTTGGTGCCGGTGCTTACATCTGTGGCGAAGAAACCGCCCTGATCGAAAGTATCGAAGGTAAAAAAGGTCAGCCGCGTCTCAAGCCGCCATTCCCGGCAAATGCCGGTCTTTATGGCTGCCCGACCACGGTGAACAACGTTGAAAGTATCGCAGCGGTTCCGACCATTCTGCGTCGCGGCGGTTCGTGGTTCTCAAGCTTTGGCCGTGAAAACAACCACGGTACCAAGCTGTTCGCCATTTCCGGTCACGTCGAAAAGCCGTGCACGGTCGAAGAAGCGATGAGCATTCCGCTGCGTGAACTGATCGAAAAGCATTGCGGCGGTGTCCGTGGTGGTTGGGACAACCTTCTGGCGGTTATTCCGGGTGGTTCGTCGGTTCCGTTGATGCCCAAAGACATTTGCGATGACGTCCTGATGGATTTCGATGGCCTGCGTGAAGTGGGGTCGGGTCTTGGGACGGCTGCTGTGATCGTCATGGACAAGTCGACCGACATTGTCTACGCGATCGCGCGTCTTTCGGAATTCTACAAGCATGAAAGCTGTGGCCAGTGCACGCCGTGCCGTGAAGGTACCGGCTGGATGATGCGTATGATGGCACGCATGGTCCGCGGCGAAGCCACGCTTGATGAAATTGATCTGTTGTGGGATGTGACCAAACAGGTCGAGGGCCACACCATTTGTGCGCTTGGCGATGCTGCTGCATGGCCGATTCAGGGCCTTATCCGTCATTTCCGTCCCGAAATGGAACGTCGGATCAAGGAATATCGCGCACGGATCGCGGCCTGAGAGGGGCCTGTTGAGAGGGATTGAGACATGCCGAAACTAACAGTTGACGGTATTGAAGTTGAAGTAGAAGCCGGGGCGACAGTCCTTCAGGCCTGTGAAGAGGCCGGTAAGGAAATCCCGCGTTTCTGCTATCACGAACGCCTGTCAATCGCCGGCAACTGCCGTATGTGCCTGGTTGAAATGGAACGCGCGCCCAAGCCGGTCGCGTCCTGTGCCATGCCTGCGGCAGACGGAATGGTGATCAAAACCGATTCCGACCTGGTCAAAAAAGCACGCAATGGCGTGATGGAATTCCTGCTGATCAACCATCCGCTGGATTGCCCGATTTGTGACCAGGGTGGTGAATGTGACCTTCAGGACCAGGCCATGGCCTATGGTTTTGATGCATCGCGTTACGCCGAGAAAAAACGCGCAGTGAAAGACAAGGAACTGGGCCCGATCGTCAAGACGATCATGACCCGTTGCATTCACTGCACCCGTTGCGTTCGTTTCTCCGAGGAAGTCGCCGGTGTCGGCACCATGGGTGCTGTCTATCGCGGCGAGGACACCGAGGTCGGACCGTATATCGAAGCTTCGATCAACTCCGAACTTTCGGGCAACCTGATCGATCTTTGCCCGGTCGGTGCTTTGACGTCCAAGCCGTACGCGTTCACCGCGCGTCCGTGGGAGCTGAAGAAAACCGACAGCATCGATGTGATGGATGCGGTTGGTTCGAACATTCGTATTGATGCCCGTACTGCCGAAGTTCTTCGTGTTCTTCCGCGTACGAACGAAGACATCAACGAAGAATGGATTTCGGACAAAACCCGTTACGCCATTGATGGTCTGAAGCGTCAGCGTCTGGATCGTCCGTATGTTCGCGTGAATGGCAAACTGACCCCGGCAAGTTGGGACGAAGCGTTTGCTGCGATCAAGGCAAAGGTTTCAGGCCTCGATGGCAAGAAAATTGCCGCTCTTGCCGGTGACACGGTCGATTGTGAATCCATGACCGCGCTCAAGGATCTGATGGGCAAGCTTGGCTCACCGAACCTTGATTGCCGTCAGGACGGTTCGAAGATTGGCGGCCCGCGTGCTTCCTATATCTTCAACAGCACGATTGCCGGTATCGACGAGGCAGATGCCTGCCTGATCGTTGGTGCAAATGTTCGCGCCGAAGCGCCGATCATCAATGCCCGTCTTCGCAAACGCTGGCGTTCGACCGCCGGCGATTTCAAAGTCGGTATCATTGGCGAAAAATGGGATCCGACCTACAAGAACGAGTATCTTGGCGCAGGCCCGGACACCCTTTCGGAAATTCTCGAAGGCAAGAACGAGTTCGCCAAAATTCTCGAAGCCGCTGAAAAGCCGATGATCATCGTCGGTATGGGCGCGCTGAACCGTGAAGATGGCGACGCCGTTCTGGCGACCACCCGCGCAATTGCCGAGAAGTTCGGCATGGTTGCCGGTGAATGGAACGGTTTCAACGTTCTGCACACCGCAGCATCGCGCGTCGGGGGCCTTGATCTGGGCTTTGTCCCGGGTGAGGGCGGTCTTGCAACCAATGACATTCTTGATGCCGCTGCCAAAGGCGACGTCGAGGTTGTCTACCTTCTTGGTGCAGACGAAGTCGACATGAGCAAACTGGAAAAGGCATTTGTCATTTACCAGGGTGCCATGGGGGATGCCGGTGCACAGGCAGCAGATGTTATTCTGCCCGGTGCGGCCTATACCGAAAAGAACGGCACGTATGTCAATACCGAAGGCCGCGCCCAGCAGGGCTGGCGTGCGATCTTCCCGGTTGGTGACGCGCGTGAGGACTGGGCGATTGTTCGTGCTCTTTCGGGTGCGCTTGACCAGACCCTGCCGTACAACAACATCGATGCCGTTCGCTCGCGGATGGTCGAACTCAGCCCGACCTTCGCGTCGCTGAACGTTCCGACCAAGGCAGAATGGACCGATTTCGGTAAAGCGGGTGACATGAAACCGGAAGGTTTCGCATCACCGGTTCGCAATTTCTATATGACCGACCCGATCAGCCGTGCATCGGTGACGATGGCCAAATGTACCGAGGCCTTCGTCAAGGATGCGGCTGCCGAGAAGGTTGCCTGAGTAAGATAGGCGACGCACTGTCGTCGCCTATCCCACAAGGGGGTGTCCCAATTCTGGGACGAAACGCAAAAGATACGGTTTGACCGATGGAACTTCTTTGGGACGGATATATTGAACCGCTGGTCTGGATCGTCGCCAAGATTTTGGCGATTGTCCTCCCGCTGTTGGGTGCTGTCGCCTATCTGACCTACGCCGAGCGTAAGGTTATTGGTGCGATCCAGCTCCGCAAGGGCCCGAACGTTGTGGGGCCGTTTGGCCTTTTGCAACCGCTTGCTGATGGTTTGAAACTGTTTCTGAAAGAAACAATCATTCCAAGCAGCGCGAACAAGGGCGTGTTTATTATTGCCCCGATGCTGACTTTCATTCTCGCGATCATTGCCTGGGCGGTTATTCCGTTCGACGAAGGCATGGTTCTGGCGGATCTGAATGTCGGTATTCTTTATATTTTCGCGATTTCTTCGCTGGGTGTTTACGGCATCGTGATGGCCGGTTGGGCATCGAACTCCAAATACGCATTCCTTGGTGCGCTGCGTTCCGGCGCGCAGATGGTTTCGTACGAGATTTCGATCGGCCTGATCATCATTTCGGTCCTGTTGACCACTGGCTCCTTGAACCTGAGCGACATCGTCCGCGGTCAGACCGGCGGTATCTGGGAGTGGAACTTCGTTTATCACTTCCCGATGTTCATCATCTTCATCGTGTCCATTCTGGCAGAAACCAACCGCGCACCGTTTGACCTTCCCGAAGCGGAAGCAGAACTGGTTTCGGGTTACAACGTCGATTATTCGGCCATGACCTTTGCGCTGTTCTTCCTGGGTGAATACGCCAACATGATCCTGATGAGTGGCCTGTGCGCCATTCTGTTCCTGGGTGGCTGGAGCGCGCCGTTGCCGTTCCTCGAATTCATCCCGGGCGCGATCTGGTTCATTCTGAAGATCTGCTTCGTTCTGTTCATCTTCCTGTGGGTCCGTGCAACCTTCCCGCGTTACCGTTATGACCAACTGATGCGTCTGGGCTGGAAAATCTTCCTGCCGCTGTCCTTCGCATGGGTCATGCTGGTTGCCACGTTCCTCGTTGTTTTTGACAAGGTCCCGGCCTGATCGCCGCGCATCGGAAAGAGAGAGGTAAACGATGTCATTTATTGATCGGACGGCCCGGAGCTTCCTGCTCGCGGAACTCGTATCGGGTATGGCGCTCACCTTGAAATATATGTTCAAGCCGAAAGTGACGCTGAACTACCCGTATGAAAAAGGCCCGCTGAGCCCGCGTTTCCGTGGCGAACATGCGCTGCGTCGCTACCCGAACGGGGAAGAGCGCTGCATTGCGTGTAAGCTGTGCGAAGCAATCTGCCCGGCACAGGCCATTACCATCGAGGTAGAGCCGCGTGACGACGGTTCGCGTCGTACAACCCGCTACGACATTGATATGACGAAATGCATCTATTGTGGTTTCTGCGAAGAAGCCTGCCCGGTGGATGCGATCGTCGAAGGTCCGAACTTCGAGTTCGCAACCGAAAACCGCGAGGAGCTGTTCTATGACAAGGACAAGCTGCTGGCAAACGGCGAGCGTTGGGAAGCCGAGCTTGCTGCACGATTGGAGGCAGACGCACCTTACCGGTAAGTGTCGCGTCTGATCGTTAGAAAGAGAGTTCATGGGCCGTTGTCAGCCAGAAGGGCGGCAACGGTTCGCCAAGGGGGTACCTTATGGTCGTACAGGCTTTGGCTTTTTACCTGTTTGCTACCGTCGCGGTCCTGTCCGCGACTGCGGTTGTGACCGTTCGCAACCCGGTGCATTCGGTACTGTTGCTGATCTTGACATTCTTTAACGCAGCCGGACTTTTCGTCCTGCTGGGTGCCGAGTTTCTCGCCATGCTGCTGGTCGTCGTCTATGTCGGCGCGGTTGCAGTCCTGTTCCTGTTCGTCGTGATGATGCTGGACATCAACTTTGTTGAAATGCGCCAGGGTTTCCTGAACTACCTGCCGATCGGGGTTCTGATCGCTGTGGTTCTGTTCGTCGAACTGGCACTGGTTGGCGCTGGTTGGACCCTTACCGACGGGGCGGTTGCGGTTCTCGCACAGCCGACACCGGAAGGGGTGACCAATGTCGAAGCACTCGGTCATCTGATCTATACCGATTACGCATACATCTTCCAGGCGGCTGGTCTGGTTCTGCTTGTTGCGATGATTGGCGCAATTGTCCTGACGCTGCGTCACCGTGAAGGTGTCCGCCGTCAGAAAATCTCCGAGCAGGTCAAGCGTTCCCGCGCTGATACGCTTGAAATCAAAAAAGTTCCGGTCGGAAGGGGGATCTGATGGAAATCGGTCTTGCACATTATCTGACCGTCGCGGCGATCCTTTTCACACTCGGGATCTTCGGCATCTTCATGAACCGCAAGAACGTCATCATCATCATGATGTCGATCGAGCTGATGCTGCTGGCGGTCAATATCAACCTGGTCGCGTTCTCGTCGTTCCTTGGCGACCTCGTTGGACAGGTCTTTACCATCTTCGTTCTGACGGTTGCTGCGGCTGAAGCGGCAATTGGTCTGGCGATCCTGGTCGTCTATTTCCGTAACCGCGGCACCATCGCGGTTGAAGACATCAACATGATGAAGGGGTAAGGCAGATATGTATCCGTTGATTGTATTCCTGCCCCTGATCGCGGCAGCCATTGCCGGGACCATCACGCTGGTTGGCGCCATGTCGACCGCCAAAGATGCCCCGCATGACGCGCATGGTCATCACCATCATGGTGTTTCTTCTGCTGATCGTGTGGCACAGCTTGTCACCGTTTGCGGTGTTGTTATTGCCTTTATCATTTCGATCTTTGCCTTTGTGGATGTCGCGCTTGGCGGCAACCCGCAGACGATCGAACTGTTCACCTGGATTTCTTCGGGCAGCTTTGATGCATCCTGGGCCCTGCGTATTGATACGCTGACCTGTGTGATGCTGATCGTTGTGACCGGGGTTTCCTCGATGGTGCACATCTATTCGATCGGCTATATGTCGCATGACCCGGACAAGCCGCGCTTCATGGCGTATCTCAGCCTGTTCACCTTTGCGATGTTGATGCTGATTACCGCCGACAACCTGATCCAGCTGTTCTTCGGCTGGGAGGGCGTTGGTCTTGCATCCTATCTTCTGATTGGTTTCTGGTATTCCAAGCCGTCGGCATCTGCTGCTGCGATGAAGGCCTTTATTGTCAACCGTGTCGGTGACTTTGGCTTTGCCCTTGGCATCTTTGCCGTCTATGTGCTGTTTGACAGCGTTCAGTTCGACGTCATCTTTGGCAATGCCGAAGAAGTCGCTGGTGCGACGCTGATGTTCCTGGGCCATGAATTCTCGGCGCTGGAAATTACCTGCTTCCTGCTGTTTATCGGCGCGATGGGTAAATCGGCACAGCTTGGTCTGCACACCTGGCTTCCGGACGCGATGGAAGGCCCGACCCCGGTTTCCGCACTTATTCACGCCGCAACCATGGTGACGGCCGGCGTATTCATGGTGGCACGTCTGTCGCCGATCTTTGAATATGCTGAAACCACCCTGATGATCGTGACCATTGTTGGTGCGACCACGGCATTCTTTGCTGCAACGGTTGGCTGTGTTCAGAACGATATCAAACGCGTGATCGCATATTCGACCTGTTCACAGCTCGGCTATATGTTCTTTGCGTGCGGGGTGTCGGCATATTCGGCTGGTGTCTTCCATCTGATGACGCACGGTTTCTTCAAGGCGCTTCTGTTCCTTGGTGCCGGTTCTGTCATCCATGCGATGTCTGATGAACAGGACATGCGCAAGATGGGCGGTATCTGGAAAATGGTTCCGCTGACCTTTGCTGTGATGATGGTTGGTACGCTTGCCATTACCGGCTTCCCGGGTCTTGCAGGCTTCTATTCCAAGGACCTTGTCATCGAAAGTGCCTATGCGGCACATACCGGTGTTGGTCTGTATGCCTTCTGGGCCGGTATTCTTGCTGCTCTGATGACCTCGTTCTATAGCTGGCGTCTTGTGTTCATGACCTTCTTTGGTGCGCCGCGCGCCGATGAACGGACCATGGCACATGTTCATGAAAGCCCGGCTGTCATGACTGGTCCGCTGCTGTTCCTGACCATTGGTGCGGTCTTTGCCGGCTGGTTCGCCAAGGACTGGTTCGGTGGTGGCGACTATGAAGAAATGCTGTCCTTCTGGAATGGCGCCATCTTCATGGCCGAAGGTCACCAGGCGCTTGAACATGCACACCATGTTCCGGGTTGGGTCAAACTGGCACCGTTTGTTGCCATGGTTACCGGCTTTGTCATTGCGCTTGTGATGTACAAACTGGTGCCGTCGCTTCCGCGCACCCTGGCGAACACCTTCAACGGTCTGTATCGCTTCGCGCTGAACAAATGGTACTTCGACGAACTCTATGACAAGATTTTCGTCAAGCCGGCCTTTGCACTTGGCTATGGCTTCTGGAAATCAGGTGATGGTGCCATCATTGATGGTTGCGGTCCGGATGGTGTTGCTGCTGCTTGCCGTAACATTGCACGTCGCGTCAGCGCCATTCAGAGTGGTTTCGTCTATCACTATGCATTTGCAATGCTGATCGGTATTGCAGCGCTGGTCTCCTACACAATTTGGAAGATGGGTTAACGGGCGATGAGTGATTGGCCAATTCTTTCGATCGTCACCTTCTTGCCGCTGGTCGGTGCAGCTCTGCTGCTGCTGATCAATGGTGAAGAGGCGACTGTTGCCCGCAATTCCCGTTGGGTTGCGCTTTGGACCTCGGGGTTCACCTTCCTCGTCTCCTTGATGCTGTGGGTGAACTTCGATGCAACGACCGCAGATTTCCAGTTCGTCGAGCAGGCGGACTGGATGCCGGGTCTGAACATTTCCTATCACATGGGCGTTGACGGAATTTCGGTTCTGTTTGTGCTGCTTGCGACCTTCCTGACGCCGATCTGTATTCTTTCGGCATGGGAAGCAATCCAGAAGCGCGTGAAGGAATACATGATCGCCTTCCTCGTTCTTGAAACGATGATGGTCGGTATGTTCAGCGCCCTTGACGGTCTGCTGTTCTATCTCTTCTTCGAAGGTGTCCTGATCCCGATGTTCATCATCATCGGTGTCTGGGGCGGTCAGCGTCGTGTCTATGCGGCATTCAAGCTGTTCCTTTATACGCTTCTTGGCTCGGTCCTGATGCTGGTTGCGCTGCTTGCGATGTATTTCGAAGCCGGCACCACCGACATCCCGACCCTGATGGAGCACGGATTCAGCTATAATATGCAGCTGTGGCTGTGGCTGGCATTCTTTGCATCCTTCGCGGTCAAGGTTCCGATGTGGCCGGTTCATACCTGGCTTCCCGATGCCCACGTTGAAGCACCGACTGCCGGTTCGGTTATTCTGGCTGGCGTGTTGCTGAAAATGGGTGGTTACGGTTTCCTGCGTTTCTCGCTGCCGATGATGCCGCTGGCATCTGAAACCTTCGCGCCGCTTGTTTTCACGCTGTCGATTGTTGCAATCATCTATACGTCCCTGGTCGCACTGGCCCAGCAGGACATGAAAAAGCTGATTGCATATTCGTCGGTCGCCCACATGGGTATCGTGACCATCGGTGCATTCACCTTTAACCAGCATGGTATCGAAGGTTCGATCTTCCAGATGCTGAGCCACGGTGTGGTTTCGGGCGCGCTCTTCCTTTGCGTTGGTGTTGTCTATGACCGCATCCATACCCGTGAAATTGACGCCTATGGCGGTCTTGTTCACCGTATGCCGAGCTACGCACTGATCTTCATGTTCTTCACCATGGCGTCTGTTGGTCTGCCGGGGACGGGCGGGTTCGTTGGCGAAATCCTTGCACTGCTTGGTGCATTCGAAGCCAACACCTGGGTTGCATTCTTTGCCGCAACCGGTCTGATCCTTGGTGCGGCTTATGCGCTGTATCTCTATCGCCGGATTATTTTCGGGGCACTCACCAAAGAGAACCTGAAAACCATCCTCGATCTGAGCCCGCGTGAATGGCTGATCTTTGCGCCGCTGGTGGTCATCGTTCTGTGGATGGGGGTCTATCCGGTCTCCTTCCTCGACATCATGCATGTTTCGGTTGAAAACCTTGTCAACCAGGTCGAAACGGCACAGGCTGCAGCGGCACATGCCGCCCAGCTGGCCGCGAATTGAGGGGAATGAACATGGGAGTTTCTATGCTCAACCTCGGGGCCGCACTGCCCGAAATGTTTATGGCAGTTTCTGCCTTGGCGCTGTTGATGCTTGGGGTTTTCGCCGGCAAGGACAAAGCGTTCCGTACTGTTTCCTGGCTGGCAGTTGCCGTTCAGGTCGTCGCCATCATCCTTGTGATGACGGGCGAGGGCGGTACCGCGTTCTTTGGACAGTTCAGTGCTGATGCATTTGCCAAGTTCTGCAAAGTCATGATCCTGATCGGATCTGCAACCGGCATCATCATGGCGATGAACTTTGCCGAACGTGAAAATATGGCACGTTTCGAGTTCCCGATCCTGATCACCCTTGCCACCCTTGGCATGATGGCGATGGTATCGGCAACCGACATGCTGTCGCTGTATCTTGGTCTGGAACTTCAGTCGCTTGCACTTTATGTAGTTGCTGCAATTCGCCGTGACACCGTGCGTTCGACGGAATCGGGCCTGAAATACTTCATCCTCGGGTCGATAGCATCGGGCATTCTGCTGTATGGCATGTCGATGGTGTACGGTTTCACCGGTTCCACCAATTTCGGCGTCCTTGCAGAAATCCTGACGGCTGGCAATCTGCCGGTTGGTGCGATGGTCGGCATGGCCTTTATCTTTGCCGGTCTGTGCTTCAAGGTTTCCGCTGTTCCGTTCCACATGTGGACCCCGGACGTTTATGAAGGTGCGCCGACCCCGGTCACGTCCTTCTTTGCGGTTGCGCCGAAGATCGCCGGTCTTGCATTGTTCATCCGTGTCGCAATCGGCCCGTTTGGCGGTGTTGTCGAAGACTGGCAGCAGATCATCGTTCTGATTTCGATCCTGTCGATGGCTGTCGGTTCGTTCGCGGCCCTGCGTCAGGAAAACATCAAACGTCTGATGGCCTATTCGTCGATCGGTCACGTTGGTTTCGCGCTTGTCGGTCTGGCAGCAGGCACCAAGGATGGTGTTACCGGTATTCTGGTTTATCTTGGCATTTACCTTGTCATGAACCTGGGCACCTTTGCCGTTATCCTGTGCATGCGTCGTAACGACCGGATGGCCGAAGAGATCACCGATCTTGCCGGTCTTGCCAAAACCAAGCCGCTGATGGCTGCGATCACCGCGATCCTGATGTTCTCGATGGCGGGTATCCCGCCGCTGGCTGGCTTCTTTGGCAAGTTCTATGTCTTCAAGGCGGCTGTCGATGCCGGTCTTGTGACGCTTGCAGTTATCGGTCTCGTGACCTCGGTTGTCAGTGCGTATTACTATCTGCGCATCATCAAGGTCATGTATTTCGACGAGCCGGTCGAAGGGTTCGATCGCAATGGTACCGAGATGAATGTGATCATGGCTGTTGCCACGATCGTCATCCTGGCCTTTGTCTTCTTCCCGAACCTTCTGATGGACAGCGCAGCGGCTGCTGCGGCATCCCTGTTCGGAATGTAAGAATGACAGCGCGAACGATCCGTCTTCCCGAAGGTTTCTACCTTCATGAACTGGAAGCGATCGACAGCACAAATGATGAGGCCAAGCGCCTCGCAGACAAGGGCGCCCAGAGTGGCGCCCTTGTTCTAGCAAGAACACAAACGTCCGGTCGCGGTCGCCGCGGCCGTGCATGGTCATCGCCGGTTGGAAATCTGTATTCATCCCTGTTGTTGCGCCCGACCTGTTCGTTGGCCGAAGCCGCACGGCTGACCTTCCTGATTGCGGTCTCGATGGCCGAGGCGGTCGAAATTGTGACCGGCAATCAGGTGCGCCCCGATTGCAAATGGCCAAACGATCTGATGGTCAATGGACGCAAGATTTGCGGTATTCTTCTGGAAAGTGCATCCAATCAGGGATCGGCGACCGACTATCTGGTGATTGGGACCGGGGTGAATGTTGCCTTTGCGCCCGATGATGCCGAACGACCGGCGACATCACTTTCGGCGCTTGGCGCACCGGTTTCGGTAGACGAGCTTGTATCGACCTATCTGGCGCGGATTGCCCATTGGCTTCCAATCTGGGAAGACAAGGGATTTGGTCCGGTTCGGGAAGCCTGGCTGTCGCGTGGGTACGGGATTGGCCAGCCGGTCGTGGCACGATTGACCGAACGCGAACTTTCGGGAACGTTTGTCGGACTTGATGATGATGGTTCACTTGTCCTAAGAGAAGACAACGGAACCGAACACCGTATCGGGGCGGGCGAAGTTTTCTTTGCCACCGGATCTGAATGATTACCTTGCGATTTAGCGGAGGCCTGTAAGCATCATGTTGCTTGCGATTGACGCCGGGAACACCAACATCGTCTTTGCTGTTTTTGATGGCGATACCATCAAGGGGCAGTGGCGCTGTTCAACCACCACCGAACGTACGGCCGATGAATTGGGGGTTTGGCTCCATCATCTGTTTGCGCTGGCAAATGTACCGGTTGATGCGATTACAGGTGCTATCATCGCAACTGTGGTTCCGGCTGCGGAATTCAGCCTCAAGACCCTGTGTCGCCGTTATTTCAGTGTCGAACCGATGGTGGTCGGCGATCCTGCGGTTGATCTTGATATGAAGATCATCATGGATCGCCCCAGCGAAGTCGGTGCAGACCGTCTTGTCAACGCGGTTGCGGCCCATCAATTGTTTGGCGGGCCGCTGGTCGTGCTTGATTTCGGGACGGCCACGACCTTTGACGTTGTTGATGGCAATGGTGATTATCTGGGCGGGGTGATTGCCCCTGGGGTCAACCTGTCGATCAAGGCATTGCATATGGCAGCCGCCCAGTTGCCGATGGTTGCCATCGAGGCCCCGCGCAATGTGGTCGGGAAAAATACCGTCGAAGCCATGCAATCAGGTGTCTATTGGGGCTATGTCTCGATGATTGAAGGCCTGTTGGCAAGGATCCGAAAACAGCAAAATCTTGATTACATCAAAGTCGTGGCAACCGGCGGACTTGCGCCGCTATTTGCAAAGGCTGTAGATGAAATTGAACATTTGCACGGCGATCTGACCATGTTGGGTCTTTTGATGATTTATCGTCGTAACAGCGACAAGATCGCCAAACAGGCCTGATCAGACCCGATCAGGTTTGCGCCGGGGGCGGGCACGTTTTGCGCCCCTGATCTGAGCGTCGAAAATAAAGGATTACGGTCAGTGGATTTGTATTTGCCAAAAGACGAAGTGTTGTTCGTGCCGCTTGGCGGTTCGGGCGAAATTGGCATGAACCTGAACCTTTATGGCTACGATGACCAGTGGCTGATGGTTGATATGGGGGTTTCCTTTGGCGAGGAAGGGCTTCCGGGTGTTGATGTTGTCATGCCCGACCCGTCCTTCATCGAGGACCGCAAGGACAAGCTGCTTGGTCTTGTTCTGACCCATGCCCACGAAGATCACCTTGGGGCTGTGCCGTATCTTTGGCCGCGGCTGAAATGCCCGATCTATGCAACGCCGTTTGCGGCCGAATTCCTTAAGGCCAAGCTTGCCGAAACCGATTTTGCAGATCAGGTGCCGATCCATGTGATCGAACTTGGCGGCCGGTTCAAGCTGGGCTGCTTTGACATCGAATTTGTCACCATGACCCATTCGATCCTTGAACCCAATGCGCTTGCCATCCGCACGCCCAAGGGATTGATCGTTCATACCGGCGACTGGAAATTTGATCCCGATCCCCAGATCGGCGAAGCATCCGACGTCAAAAAGCTTGAAGCACTGGGCGACGAAGGCGTCATGGCGCTGGTGTGCGATTCAACCAATGTCTTTTCCGAAGGCAAAACAGGATCAGAAGGCGAGGTCGCCAAAAATCTCTCGACCCTGTTTAAGGAACATCCGCAAGGACGCATTGCGGTTGCCTGCTTTGCGACCAACGTTGCCCGCGTGCAGTCGGTGATCGAAGCCGCGCATGAAAATGGCCGTTGCGTCGGACTTGCCGGGCGGTCGCTTAATCGCGTGACAGAAGCAGCCCGTGAAGTCGGTTACCTTACTGGCTATCCGAACCTTTTGTCCGACGAAGAGGCAATGGAAGTCCCCAAGGATCAGGTGCTTTTGATTTGTACCGGATCGCAGGGCGAACCGCGCGCGGCCCTTTCACGGATTGCCAAGGGTGACCATCCGACAGTGGAACTTGATCCGGGTGATACGGTTGTGTTTTCCGCCCGCGAAATTCCGGGGAATGAAAAATCCATCGGCTATATCCAGAATCTTTTGATCCGGCGCGGGATCAAGGTCATTACCGCCCGCGATGAACCGATCCACGTATCTGGCCATCCGGGACGTGAAGACCTGACACGGATGTATCAATTGACCCGCCCGCAAATTCTGGTGCCGGTGCATGGTGAAACCCGCCATCTGTGCGAACAGGCGGCATTGGGGGCGGAATGCCAGATCCCCGAACAGGTCATTCCCCATGACGGTACGGTCATCCGGTTGTCACCGGGCAATGCGCATGTGATTGGCGTGGCGGATGCGGGAATTCTTGCCCTTGATGGTGGCCGGTTGCTGAAACGTGATGCCGATACCATCCGCAACCGTAACCGGATTGTCTGGAACGGGGTCATGTTTGTCACCGTGGTCCTGAACCAGTTTGGCGAGATGGTGAATGATCCGATGATCACCGCGCCCAGCCTGTTTGACGAACCCGATGACCAGACGCGGCTTGATCATTTTGCGGCGGAAATCGGCAACCGGATTGATCAGCTTAATGATGACGAGGTCCTTGATGATGCGGCGGTTATCCTTGCCGTCCGTCAGGCATTGCGTCGTCCGGTACGCCAGCGCCTTGGCAAACGGCCATTGATCGAAGTCCATCTGGTGCGGGTAACCGAAAAGGGCTGATGACCCAATCAATGCGACCCTGATCACAGTCCATTGGGCGGGCGCGCGGATAATAACCCTTTCGACGAAATGGGGAATTGTCTTTTGGCGTCTGCCTATCCTAGATTGTCGGTGATCGGGCTGATCATATTCGCAGGAGCAAGACCATGATTGGACGGCTGAACCATGTCGCCATTGCCGTACCGGACCTTGAAGCAGGGATCGCGCAATATCGTGATGTCCTGGGGGCCAAGGTATCAGAGCCACAGGACGAACCCGATCACGGCGTAACCGTTGTGTTTGTCGAATTGCCCAACACCAAGATCGAATTGCTGTATCCGTTGGGGGACAATTCACCGATCAAGGGATTTCTTGAAAAGAACGCGTCGGGCGGCATTCATCATGTGTGTTATGAAGTCGACGATATCCTGGCTGCGCGCGACAAGCTTCAGGCAAGTGGTGCGCGTGTGCTCGGTGACGGGGAACCGAAGATCGGCGCGCATGGCAAGCCGGTACTGTTCCTGCATCCCAAGGATTTCAACGGTACACTGGTCGAACTTGAACAGGTCTGAGCCCGCGTAAATCATCATTTGGCATCATCCGACCAATCGGGCAGGGCACATCCATCCTGCCCGTCCTATCCGCATCACCATCAAAAGAGATCTTCATGAACTGGTTTTCGGGACTTCTGGTTTACATCGTTATCTGGTGGCTGGTGCTGTTCATGGTGCTGCCGTTTGGTGTGAAGCGGGCAGAAAATGTTGAACCGGGTCATGACAGCGGCGCCCCGCAAAAAGCCCATATGTGGAAAAAGGTGCTGGCAACCAGCCTGATTTCAGCGATCCTTTGGGTGGTTGCGGTTTTCGTTATCACCAGCGGCATGATCGAAGTCCGTCCGCCAAAATAATACCGGGTACGGTCAAACCACCAAAACAGGCCCGCCAACAGAAAACCCCGCACGAAATGCTGCGGGGTTTTGTCGTTTTATGCTGCAAGGAGAACCGGGATCAAAGCGGCGGGCAAAAAAAAAGCAAGATCACAAGGATCTTGCTAAGATGCTATTTTTATAGCTGTTTTCCCGTAATCTTTTTATGCTTCCTCCTAAGACCTGGGCTTCTTGGCACAGGTTTTAATTCGACGTCGCGCCTGCTTCTTGTATGCTTATTGGCAACAAAGCCTCCCGCAATTTTATGAGCGGCTGCGATACGCCTTCCGCAACGATCTTGCGTCGAAAGCGGAGGACTAAAAAGCCACATGTTTCAGTTTTATGCAAGCTGTTTTGACCAAACTTCACAAATGTTTCGATGCTGCAGTGCACACAGATAGGGTGAAACTAAGAGATGCATAATATTCCATTGGTCGAACCTATGTTAAGCCGTGGTTTTGGTCATAAAATCAGACTATTGGCGGCTGTCGCCGTATCATTGCTGGTGACGGGTTCGGTTTCTTCGGCATTGGCGCAGTCCGAATCCCCGCTGCCAACCAAACAGGATGAACCGGTATCCGGCGATGCCGACCCCGCGAGCGATGGTGCGGAAACCGAAAAGCCCAAAATCATCGTGTCGCGATCAGCCTGCAAGGCCCTGGTGCAGCATGTGCCCGATGATGATGTTGCCTACAAACCCGGCGTCGATGTTCACGGCAACAAGGTTGTCGGTGCCGATCTGGACGGGGGCAGCGACATCACCAAGTCCCTGCCCAAACAGATCGAATTTCCGGTTACGCTGGATTTCTTTGAATATAGCGGCATCGCAGTACCAAGCGGCATGAGCGGCGAGCAATCGGTTGGCAAAATCACCTATCGCAATGGCAGGGTGTATTTTAATGACCAGCCGCTGGGCGATAATGCCTATGATGATGAATTGATTGCGGCATGTCGTGCAGCGGGTTTCCGGTAAGCTGGCGATGGCGGAACTTTGGTCATCGCAGTTTTGCCATCATTGAAAATTAGGGTCCGCATTCAATTGCATGTGAACCTTATTTGGGCGGGGACCAGATAACCGAAGTTCCGGCTTGCGTTTCGGGCAGCTCTGTCGCATTTTCCGGGCAAGGTATTCAAACACCCAAATATTCAGATTTGATCATCACGAGGCATTGATGCGTCTTTCCCAGTTCTTCCTGCCGACCCTGAAGGAAACCCCGTCAGAAGCACAGATTGCTTCTCATCGTTTGATGCTGCGTGCCGGTATGGTCCGTCAGCTCACGGCCGGGATTTATTCATGGTTGCCGCTTGGTTACCGTGTTCTCAAAAAGATCGAGCAGATCGTTCGTGAAGAACAGGACGCCGTTGGTTGCAACGAATTGCTGATGCCGACCATTCAGCCGGCCGAGCTGTGGCAGGAAAGTGGTCGTTATGACGATTACGGTCTTGAGATGCTGCGTATCACCGACCGTCATGATCGCAAGATGCTGTTTGGTCCGACCAACGAGGAAGCGATCACCGATATCTTCCGCAAGGATATCCGCTCCTACAAGCAGCTGCCGCAACTGATGTATCATATTCAGTGGAAATTCCGCGACGAGATCCGCCCGCGCTTTGGCGTGATGCGTGGTCGTGAATTCCTGATGAAAGATGCCTATTCTTTCGATATCGATTACGAAAGTTCGCGTCACGCCTATAACAAGATGTTCCTGGCTTATTGCCGCACCTTTACCCGTCTGGGTGTCAAGGCGATCCCGATGGTGGCCGATACCGGGCCGATCGGCGGTGATTTGAGCCACGAATTCATCATTCTTGCCGATACCGGCGAAAGCGAAGTCTTCTGCGACAAGAAGTGGCTGGACAAAGATCTGAGCGGCAAGGGCGTTGACCTTAATGACCGTACTGCACTTGAAAACTGGGTGCAGGGTACGCTGGTTGACTATGCCGCGACCGAAGAAAAGCACGATGCGGACAACAGCCCGATTTCCGGCGACGACCTGATTGCGACGCGCGGTATCGAAGTTGGTCATATCTTCCATTTTGGCACCAAATATTCCGAACCGATGGGCGCGACTGTTCTGGGCCCGGATGGCAAGGAAGTGCCGGTCATGATGGGATCGTACGGTATTGGCGTTTCGCGTCTGGTTGGCGCACTGATCGAAGCATCACATGATGAAAACGGCATCGTCTGGCCGGATGCGGTTGCACCCTACAAGGTTGGTCTGATCAACCTGCGTACGGGCGATGACGAATGCGATGCCGCCTGTGAAGATGCCTATGGCAAGCTGACCAATGCCGGTATCGAGGTTCTTTATGATGACCGCGATATCCGTGCAGGCGGCAAGTTTGCCGACATGGACCTGATTGGTCTGCCCTGGCAGATCGTGATCGGTCCGAAGGGCCTTAAAAACGGTGTTGTCGAATTGAAAAACCGCAGAACCGGTGAAAAAACAGAAGTCACTTTCGAAGCGGCTCTGAATCAGATCAGCGCCTGATAGACCTTGTTCAAACGGGGCAGCGATTGCTGCCCCGTTGCCATTTCCGGTTCTGGATATATCTTAACCTGTTCAAACCGTTTCCCGACCCGCTTCCACAAGGATAGATTGCCCATGTTCAGTCCGTTCGAACGTATGGTGGCCTTCCGCTACCTGCGTCCACGTCGGCAGGAAGGCTTTGTTTCCGTCATCGCCATCTTTTCGTTGCTTGGCATCATGCTTGGTGTTGCAACGCTGATTATCGTGATGTCGGTGATGAACGGTTTCCGCGCCGAATTGCTTGGCCGTATTTTGGGGCTGAATGGGCATATTTCAGTTTATGCCCAGGGCAATGGCGGCATTGGTGATTATGCCAAGATCGAAAAGCAGATCGCTGAAAACGGCAATGTCATGATGACGGTGCCGGTGGTCGAAGGCCAGGTTATGGCGTCCAAGAATGGTCGCGCATCGGGTGCAATTGTGCGCGGCATGCGCCCCGAAGACGTCAAGAAACGCAAAACCATCGCCGACAATATCGTTTTCGGATCCCTTGATGATTTCAAGGGCGATGACACCGTGATCATGGGCGCACGTCTTGCCATGAAACTTGGGGTCGGGGTTGGCGATACGGTCAATCTGATATCGCCCAAGGGCAATGTGACGGCATTTGGTGCCGTGCCGCGGGTGCGCGCATATAAGGTCGCCGGCCTGTTTGACATCGGCATGTATGAATATGACAGCGGCTTTATCTTCATGCCGCTATCAGCAGCCCAGGTCTATTTCCGTCTGCCCGAAAAGATCACGCATTTCGAAGTGATGCTTGATGATATATCGGCGCTTGACGATACCATGGACCAGTTGCTGACAACTCTTTCCGGTGAAAGTCTGCGCCTTGTAAACTGGCAGCAATCCAATGCCGGATTCTTTAACGCGCTTCAGGTGGAACGCAATGTCATGTTCCTGATCCTGACGCTGATCATTCTGGTCGCGGCCTTTAACATCATTTCGGGCATGGTGATGCTGGTAAAGGACAAGGGGCGCGATATCGCGATCCTGCGGACGATGGGGGCAACCCGCCAGTCGATCATGAAGGTCTTTTTCCTGGCCGGGGCATCAATTGGTGTCTTGGGCACGATCAGTGGCCTGATCATCGGGGTTCTGTTCTGTCTGAATATCGAAAATATCCGTCAGTTCATCCAGAGCCTGACCGGAACCGATCTGTTTAACGCCGAGATCTATTTCCTGTCGCAGCTTCCGGCAGATATGGATGTTGGCGAAGTGGTAATGGTTTGCATCATGTCGCTGAGCCTGTCGTTCCTTGCGACCGTGTATCCGGCATGGCGCGCATCACGCCTCGATCCGGTGGAGGCACTGCGTTATGAGTGATCTTATCAAAACCACTGCTGAACAACGTTCGCGCAATGTCGTGCTGCGTCTGGAAAAGATTGATCGCATTTTCAATCAGGGTCCGGATCAGCTCGAAATTCTGAAATCGGTCGATCTTGAAATCCATCAAGGCGAAATTGTTGCGCTTGTCGGTCCGTCGGGTGCGGGCAAGTCAACGCTTTTGCAGATTGCCGGACTTTTGGAAAAACCCGATGGCGGGCTGGTTTCCATTGGTGGAAAGCGTAGCACGGATCTGTCGGACCTTGCGCGGACCGAAATGCGCCGGAACCATATCGGCTTTGTGTATCAGTACCATCATTTGCTGCCGGAATTTTCGGCCTTGGAAAATGTGGTCATGCCGCAAATGATCAATGGGCTGAAACGGTCCGAGGCCGAAGAACGCGGTCTCGAACTTCTGCGGTGCCTTGGTCTGGAAAAACGCGCCGATCATCGTCCGGCACGTCTGTCAGGTGGTGAACAGCAACGCGTTGCCATTGCGCGTGCACTGGCCAATGTGCCCGATGTGCTGTTTGCTGATGAGCCGACCGGTAACCTTGATCCGCATACTGCCGATACGGTGTTCGGCATGTTGATGGCACTGGTGCGTGAAACCGGTCTGGCGTCGCTGATAGCGACCCATAACCCGGAACTGGCGCGCCAGATGGACCGGGTTGTGACCCTGCGCGATGGTCATCTGGTCGAACTTGACCGGGCTGAACTTTCCTAATCGGTCAAAATTCTTTAAGCTGATTTCCAGCGTCGCTTCGCATTTTAGCAAGGCGGCGCTTTACCTGCCTTTTGTCTTATTTTCCGGGGTTAGACTTCGATGGAAAACGGTTTCGTCCATCTTCGTGTTCACACCAACTATTCGCTTGCCGAAGGTGCCATCACGACGAAGGAGCTTGCCAAACTTTGTGCAGCCGATGGCCAGCCCGCCGTTGCGATGACCGATACCGACAATATGTTCGGTGCTCTTGACTTTGCCGGCGCACTGAGTGGCGGCGGTGTGCAGCCAATCCTGGGTGTCCAGATGGGGGTTGAACGGTTTGGTGACAAACCGGCCGTTGGTAAAATTGCCCGTGAACCGATGCCAGATCGACTGGTGCTGATTGCCCAGAACAAGGAAGGTTATTTCAATCTTCTGAAAATCGTCTCACGCGCCCATATGACGTCCGAAGCCGGGAGCGAGCCCAAGGCGCTTTATGACCATATTCGGAAATATTCCGGACATATCATCTGTCTGACAGGCGGTCCGACCGGTCCGCTGGCCCGCTTGCTGGCCGATGAACAGGTTGAAAAGGCCGAAGAATGTCTTGCGCAGCTCAAGGATATTTTTGGCAACCGGCTTTATATCGAACTTCAACGCCATGGCGAGGAACTGGAAGATCTGGTGGAGCCTGGGCTGATCAAGCTTGCCTATGATCATGACGTTCCACTGGTTGCGACCAATAACTGCTACTTCCCGTCGGCAGATATGTATGAAGCCCACGACGTCTTCATCTGTATCGGGCAGGGGGCGGTTGTCGGCCAGGAAGATCGCTGGAAACTGACGCCCGATCATCGGTTTAAAACCGCAGCAGAAATGCGCGAACTGTTTGCCGATATTCCCGAAGCCTGTGACAACACACTTCTGATCGCCAAACGCTGCTCATGGCATGTCGAAAAAATTGACCCGATCCTGCCGCCATTTGATTGCGGTGAAGGCCGGACAGAGGTCGACGAGCTGCGTCACATGTCAGAAGAGGGGCTGAAAGGCCGCCTTGAAAAATATGTCTTTACCGAAGACATGTCGGATGCCGAAAAAGAAGAAATCGCCAAACCGTACTGGGAACGTCTGGATTATGAGCTGGGCATCATCAACCAGATGGGGTTCCCGGGCTACTTCCTGATCGTTGCCGACTTTATCCAGTGGGCGAAGGACCATGATATTCCGGTTGGACCGGGTCGTGGTTCGGGTGCCGGTTCGCTGGTTGCATATGCGCTTTTGATTACCGACCTTGATCCTTTGCGTTTCTCTTTGCTGTTCGAACGTTTCCTTAACCCGGAACGTGTGTCCATGCCCGACTTTGACGTCGATTTCTGTCAGGACCGGCGCGGCGAAGTTATCGAATATGTGCAAAAGAAATACGGCCATGACCGCGTGGCCCAGATCATCACATTCGGTAAGTTGCAGGCAAAGGCAGCCGTGCGCGACGTCGGGCGTGTGTTGAGCATCCCGTATGGTTATGTCGATAAAATCTGTAAAATGATCCCGGGCGACCCGGCCAAACCGATCCCGCTTAAGGAAGGGATTGATATGGAACCGGATTTGCGGCGTATTGCGCGCGAAGACCCGGACATTGACCGATTGCTGTCGATCGCAATGCAGATCGAAGGTCTTTATCGTAACTCCTCGACCCATGCCGCCGGTGTTGTGATTGGTGACCGCGATCTTGACGCGCTGGTCCCGCTTTATCGTGATCCGCGCTCGGACATGCCGGTAACCCAGTTCAACATGAAGTTCGTTGAAAATGCCGGTTTGGTGAAGTTCGACTTCCTGGGGCTTAAGACGCTGACGGTGATTATCGAGGCCGTCAACCTGATGCGTCAGCGCAAGGACGTCCCGCAAAACTTTGATATCGGGGCTATTCCGCTTGATGACCGTGCGGCGTTCAAGCTTTTGTCTGCAGCAGAAACGGTTGGCGTGTTCCAGCTTGAATCCCAAGGGATGCAGGACGTGTTGCGCGGCCTGAAGCCAGATACGCTAGAAGACATTATCGCTGTTGTGGCCCTGTATCGTCCGGGGCCGATGGATAACATTCCCCATTACATCGCGCGTAAGCACGGTCAGGAAGAACCTGACTATATGCATCCGATGTTGCAGCCGATCCTCGAAGAAACTTATGGCATCATGATCTATCAGGAGCAGGTCATGCAGCTTGCCCAGATCATGGCGGGTTATTCGCTTGGTGGCGCTGACCTGTTGCGTCGCGCAATGGGTAAGAAAATCGCCGAGGAAATGGAAAAACAGCGCGGGCTGTTTGTTGATGGTTCCGAAAAGAACGGCGTCGATCGTGCCCAGGCGTCTGATATCTTTGATCAGGTCGCAAAGTTCGCATCCTACGGCTTTAACAAATCGCACGCGGCAGCCTATGCGCTGGTGGCGTATCAGACTGCCTATCTGAAGGCGAACTATCCGGTCGAGTTCATGGCTGCTCTCATGACGCTCGATATGCATAACACCGAAAAACTGGCGGTGTTCAAGCAGGAGGTCGAACGGCTTGAGATCGAAATTCTGCCACCATGTGTGAACAATTCCCAGGTGGCGTTTTCGGTTGAAAACCATGACGGGGTTCGCAAAATCCGATACGCGCTGGCGGCGGTTCGAAATGTCGGTGATGCGGCGATGGAAAGCCTTGTCGCCGAACGCGAAGCCAACGGTCCGTTCAAGGACATTACCGATTTCGCGTCACGCATCGACAGTCGCGCTGTCAACAAACGTCTGCTTGAAAACCTTGTGCGGGCAGGGGCGCTTGATTGTCTGACGCCCAACCGCAAGGTCATGTTTGAAAATGTCGATAAGGTGATTGCCGTTGCGCAGCGTGAAATGCAGGCGCGCAATGATGACCAGATTTCGATGTTTGGTGATAGCAGCGGCTTTGGCAAGGACAAGATCCGCCTGCCTGATGATCGTGACTGGGTGCCGATGGAAAAACTGACCGAGGAATTTTCCGCCATCGGTTTCTATCTGTCAGCGCATCCGCTTGATACATTCGGCAAAAGCATCCAGCGGATCGGTATTGCCCCGATCAAGGAACTGCCCGCGCGTATGCGTGCCCAGAACAAGGGCGCCATTCGTCTTGCCGGGACATTGATCAATGCGCGTGAAATGATTTCAAAAAAGAACGGGTCAAAGTTTGCCTTTGTCATGTTCTCGGACCCGACCGGAAGCTTCGAGGTTGCCTTCTGGGCAGAAGCATGGGCGGCTTATAAGGAAATCATCAATGCGGGGCGGCCCGTTCTGTTGATTGTGGCAGCAGAAATGCGCGAAGGACAGTTGCGCATTCAGGGACAGCGCGTTGAGGATCTTGAACAGGCTGTTGCTGGCGCGGCCGAGGGTATCCGTATTCGCCTCAACCGTCCTGACCCCGTGCCGGAAATTTGCCAGCTTCTTGCCGATGCTGGCAAGGGACGGGGGCTCGTGACGCTTTCATCTGTTTGCGATGACGGTCGCATGGCCGAAATTGAACTTGAAGACAAATACAAGGTCGGGCCGTCACTGATCGGTGCGATTGGCGCAATTCCGGGTGTGGAATTCGCCGAAGAAATCTGATGATTTGACGTCGAAACTGTCTGCGTGTCGGGCAAAGGTTCCCGGATCGCGCAGAAATGCGTACTTTAGGGCTTGCATTCTTGTCGGGACGGGATTAAAACCCGCCCCGAACATCGCACGCGAAAGAGCGGCGACTGCCGTCATATGGCAACTCGTCCATCCGGTGTTTCATGCATGAGGCATGAGATTCCCTTTCGCGGAGGTATTAACCGGAAAAAGGTAGGAACTATTATGGCATTGCCAACCTTTACCATGCGCCAGCTCATGGAAGCTGGTGTCCACTTTGGTCACCACACCCGCCGTTGGAACCCGAAGATGAAAAAATTCATCTTTGGTGCACGTAACGACATCCACATCCTGAACCTGCAGGAAACCGTTCCGATGCTGCATCGCGCGATGCAGGCAGTTCGTGACGTAACCGCTTCTGGTGGTCGTGTTCTTTTCGTCGGTACCAAGCGTCAGGCTTCCCCGATCATCGCAGACGCTGCAAAGCGTTGCGGCCAGTACTATGTGAACCATCGCTGGCTCGGCGGCATGCTGACCAACTGGAACACCGTTTCCAACTCGATCAAGCGCCTTAAAGAACAGGAAGAAATCCTGTCTTCTGGTGCAGAAGGTCTGACCAAAAAAGAAATCCTGAACCTGACCCGTTCGCGCGACAAGCTTGAGCGCGCGCTTGGTGGTATCAAGGATATGGGTGGTCTTCCGGACATCATCGTCGTGGTCGACACCAACAAAGAATCTCTTGCCATCCAGGATGCCAAGAACCTGAACATTCCGGTCGTTGCAATCCTCGACTCCAACTCTGATCCGGCAAACATTCAGTACCCGGTTCCGGGCAACGATGATGCGATCCGTGCGATCCAGCTGTATTGCGATCTGTTCGTCGGTTCTGTTCTGGACGGTATCCAGGAAGAAATGACTGCTTCTGGCGCAGATCTCGGCGAAGCGGAAGAAGTTCCGGCCGAAGCAGCTGCCGCAGCTGACGCTGCAGAAGAAGCTTCCGCATAAGTTTCATTTTGTACCTGATGAAACGGCGGCTAGCATGCCGCCGTTTTGTTAGGTGTTCACCTGATCGCGTAATAGGGGCTTAAAAAATGGCTATTACCGCTGCTCTCGTAAAAGAGCTTCGCGAAACCACCGGCGCTGGCATGATGGATTGCAAAAAAGCGCTGTCTGAAACCGATGGTAACCTTGAAGCAGCTGTTGACTGGCTGCGTACCAAAGGTCTTGCTGCTGCTGCCAAGAAAGCTGGCCGTGTTGCTGCCGAAGGTCTGGTTGCTGTTGCTGTTGACGGCACCAAAGGTGCAGTTGTCGAGCTGAACTCGGAAACCGACTTCGTTTCGCGTAACGAAGACTTCCAGAAATTCGTCAGCGAAATCGCAGTACAGGCTGTTTCGGCAAATGGCGACATTGATACCCTTAAAGCTGCTGCTTTCCCGGGTACGTCGCGTAACGTCGAAGAGCAGGTTACCCACATGATCGCCACCATCGGCGAAAACATGTCCCTGCGTCGTTCGGCTGGCCTGTCGGTGGAAAAAGGCGTTGTTGCGTCCTACATCCACTCGGCTGTTGCTGCAAACCTCGGCAAGATCGGCGTTCTGGTTGCTCTGGAATCCGAAGCTGATGCTGCTGTTCTCGAAGGCCTGGGCAAACAGATTGCAATGCACATTGCAGCAACCAACCCGGCATCGGCAACGGTTGATGATCTGGATCCGGAACTGGTCGAGCGTGAAAAAGCCGTTCTGACCGAGCAGGCCAAAGAATCCGGCCGTCCGGCAGAAATCATCGAAAAGATGATCGAAGGTCGTATCCGTAAATATTACGAGCAGGTCGTTCTGGTTGAACAGACCTTCGTTATTGACGGTGAAAGCAAGGTCAAAGCCGTGATCGAAAACGCTGCCAAAGAAGCTGGTAAGCCGATCACCCTGAAGGGCTTTGTTCGCTTCGAACTCGGTGAAGGCATCGAGCGCGAAGAAAAAGACTTTGCTGCTGAAGTTGCTGAGCAGCTGAACAAATAAAACATCTGATCGGAATGGTGCGTTCGTCATCATTTCGTGTATGATCCAGACCGGCGAGGTCGGCAGCGCATATCCGCCCTGTTACTCGCCGGTCTTTTTATATCTGAATTTTGCATTTCCCGATCCGGGGCAGTGCGCTACATCGGCATTTAAGAGGCATTGAGATATGGCAGAAAACGGCCAACTGAAATTTCGCCGCGTTCTTCTTAAGCTCTCGGGTGAGGGGCTTTTAGGGAAACAGCAATACGGAATTGATCCTGAAACGGTTGACCGGATTGCCAGCGAAATCAAAGCCGTTCATGACATGGGTGCCGAAGTTTGCATGGTGATTGGCGGCGGGAATATTTTCCGCGGCGTCAAGGGCGCCTCACAAGGGATGGAACGCGCAACCGCCGACTATATGGGCATGCTTGCGACCATCATGAATGCGCTTGCGGTTCAGAACGCGCTTGAGCGCCACGGGGTTCAGACCCGTGTGCAGTCCGCGATCCCGATGTCCTCTGTTTGCGAACCCTATATCCGCCGTCGTGCTGTTCGTCACATGGAAAAGGGCCGCGTCGTCATCTTTGCTGCCGGGACGGGCAACCCGTTCTTTACCACCGATACCGCTGCTGCTTTGCGTGCGGTTGAAATGGGCTGTGATGCCCTGCTTAAGGGGACGCAGGTTGACGGTGTTTATACCGCAGACCCGAAAACGGACCCGACTGCAGAACGCTATGATCAGCTGACCTATATGGAAGTTTTGTCCAAAGATTTGCGTGTGATGGATGCATCGGCTATTTCTTTGGCACGCGAAAATGATATTCCGGTTATCGTATTTTCTTTGCATAATCCGGGTGCCTTTGCAGACGTTGTTACTGCGAAGGGGACGTTTACGATTATTTCGAATGGAGACTGAACGTGTCTGACGTTGCTGGCCTAAAAAAGGACCTGTCCCGCCGTATGGAAGGGGCTGTCGAAGTGTTGCACAAGGAATTCACCGGTTTGCGGACCGGACGCGCCAGTGTGAGCCTTCTTGAGCCGGTCATGGTTGAAGCCTATGGCGTTCCGACCCCGCTGAACCAGGTGGCGTCTGTTAGCGTTCCCGAGCCGCGTATGCTTTCGGTTCAGGTATGGGATAAGTCCATGGTCAAATCCGTTGAAAAAGCCATTCGTGATTCGGGTCTTGGCCTGAACCCGGCTGCTGACGGAACTCTCGTGCGCGTGCCGATTCCGCCGCTGAACGAAGAACGTCGTGCTGAATTGTCCAAAGTTGCTGGCAAATATGCCGAACAGGCCAAGATTTCCGTACGTAACGTCCGCCGTGACGGTATGGACCAGCTCAAAAAATGGGAAAAAGACAGCGAGATTTCCAAAGACGAGCTGCACAGCGAAGAAAAAGAGATCCAGAAGCTGACCGACAAGGTCATCGGTGAGATCGACGAAGCGCTGTCGCACAAAGAACAGGAAATCATGCAAGTCTGATTATGGCTGTGCTTTCTTCGCAAACCCAACCGTCAGATACGCAAACTGTCCCGCGTCACGTTGCCATCATCATGGATGGCAACGGGCGCTGGGCGCGTAGCCGCGGGCGGCCTCGTACAATGGGGCATCGCGCGGGCGTCGAGGCCGTGCGTCGCACGATCGAGGCATCTGTCGAGCTCGGTATCGATTATCTGACGCTGTACGGTTTTTCGACCGAGAACTGGAAACGCCCGGAAAGTGAAGTAAGTGACCTGATGGGCTTGCTGCGCCTGTTTATCAAGCGCGAGCTTTCCACCTTGCAGAAAAATGGTGTGAAAATCCGGATTATCGGTGACCGGTCGCGGTTTGCAGATGATATCCGTGCTTTGCTTGATAAGGCTGAAAGCGCAACCAGTGGCAATTCGCGGCTTAATCTTACAATTGCACTAAGCTATGGCGCGCGTGCCGAATTGACCCAGGCGATGCGTGAAATTGCCAAAAAGGTCGCATCCGGGGAAATTTCGGCAGACGCGATTACCGAAGATCTGATTGAACAGAACCTGTCGACAGTCGGGATCCCTGATCCTGATTTGTTAATCAGGACCAGTGGCGAACAGCGTATCAGCAATTTCCTTTTGTGGCAGTCCGCCTATACAGAATTCGTTTTCGAAGACGTATTGTGGCCGGATTTCGACCGTAACCATCTGGAAAAAGCCATTGACAACTTTGCCGGACGGGAGCGGCGTTTTGGTGCAGTCATCTGAAACCGAACGTCTCAAAGATAATAATTCCGGATTGAAACCGCGCATTCTTTCTGCGCTGGTTATGACCCCGGTGGCTGTTGCCGCTGTGTGGTTTGGATCACCATATTTCGATATTCTGCTGTTTGTTTTTTGCGCGGGCATGATGTGGGAATGGTCGCGCATGTGCGCGCCGGCAAACTATAATGGCATCTCGGTTGTTGCAGCTGTGGCACTTGGTGTTGCGATGTTGATGCAAATGACCGGCCAGGAAGAATATATCGTGATGCCGCTTGCCATCAGCGTCATTATTGGCGCTGCCCGGTCGGGCAAGAATTGGTTCATTGCCGGTTTTGGCATTCTGTATGTATCGCTTGCTGCATTGGCGGCACTTTGGTTGCGCAATCAGGATCATGACGGATTGCTGACCATCATGTGGTTGTTCTTCCTTGTCTGGGCCACCGATACGGGGGGCTACGCTTTTGGAAAGATGATCGGCGGGCCGAAGCTTGCACCGCGTTTCAGTCCGAAAAAGACGTGGGCGGGGCTGATTGGTGGTATGGTGTGTGCGGGGTTGATTGGCGCAATTGTCACCTATTTCAGTGCCGATGCAATCAACTGGATGATTGTTGGTGTCAGCATGTTGCTTGCTGTAGTCGCACAGATTGGCGATCTTGGTGAATCGGCGCTCAAACGTCGGTTTGCAGTCAAGGACAGCAGTAACCTGATCCCGGGTCATGGGGGCTTGCTTGATCGCGCTGACGGGATGCTGTCGGTATTTCCGGTTGCCTTTGTTATTATCTGTTTCGCAGGGCTTGCGCTGCGATAGGGCGGTTGAACCAGCGACCGCTTTTTTTACAGGTGTTTGATGAGTTTGAAGAAATCCGTCAGTGTTTTTGGCGTGACCGGTTCAATCGGGACCAGCACGGTTGATATTCTCAAAAGCCATGCGGACAAATATAGCGTCGATGCGGTGACAGCACACCGCAATGTTGAGGCTTTGGCGCAAATCGCCAGGGATCTGTCGGCAAAATTCGCGGTGATTGGCGATCCTAACCTTTATGATGAGCTGTGCGATGCGCTTGCCGGATCGGGTGTCGAAGCCGGTGCAGGTGAAAGTGCCCTGATTGATGCCGCTCAGCGCCCGTCCGATATTGTTATTGCTGCTATTGTTGGTGCTGCCGGCTTGAAGCCGACATTGGCGGCTATCCGCCGCGGGGCACGTGTCGGGTTGGCCAACAAGGAAACCCTTGTCTGCGCTGGTGCCCTTATGACGGCAGAAGTCGCGCAACATGGGGCGACACTCATTCCGGTTGATTCGGAACATAGTGCTATTTTCCAGGTTCTAGAAGACCGTCCGGAACACCAGGTTGATCGCATATTGCTGACGGCTTCAGGCGGACCGTTTCGCGAATGGTCCCTGGACAACATGAAGTCGGTGACCCGTGCACAGGCGCTTGCCCACCCAAATTGGGATATGGGGGCGAAAATCTCAATCGACTCTGCGACGATGATGAACAAGGGGCTGGAGCTGATCGAAGCCTGGCATCTTTTCCCGGTACCGGAAGACAAGATCGAAATTGTTGTTCATCCTCAATCGGTTGTGCATAGTATGGTCGAGTATTGCGATGGTTCGGTACTTGCGCAACTCGGTTCACCGGATATGCGAACCCCGATCGCCTATGCGCTGGCATGGCCGGAAAGGATCAAGGTCGATGTACCTCGTCTTGATTTTGCCACGATCGGAGGGTTGAACTTCCAACAACCGGATACAGAACGCTTTCCTGCATTGCGTTTGGCACGCCAGGCCTTGCAGGAAGGTGGTACACTGCCTACTGTCCTGAACGGCGCAAATGAAGTTGCGGTTGAGGCCTTCTTGCGCGATCAGATAGGGTTCCTGGATGTTGCGGGAATTGTCGAGACTGTGATGAACAAGATCGGCAGTCATCGATTGACCGATCTGGAACAGGTGTTTGAGACAGATGCGATGGTGCGCCGTGAAACGGCTGCCTGTATCGCTGCTGTTTAAGTTGAAATTTCCGGTTTTTCCGGACAAGGGACGTCTTGATGGAAACCTTACTTGCCTTTCTTTTTGTTCTGTCGGTTCTCGTGTTCGTTCACGAATACGGTCACTATTGGGTCGCCATCAAGAACGGGGTCAAAGTCGAAGCATTTTCCATTGGTTTCGGGCCGGAATTGTTCGGCTGGAAAGATAAAAAAGGTACGCGCTGGAAAGTAAGCCTGATCCCGCTTGGCGGTTATGTGAAGATGTTTGGCGACATGAACCCGGCAAGTGCCGGTCAGCGCGATGATCTTGATGCCGAAGAAGAAAAATACGCCTTCCATCACAAAAGTGTTGCTGCACGCGCAGCCATCGTGTTCGCCGGACCGTTTGCAAATTTCATCTTTGCCATTGTTGTCTTTACATTTTTGTTTGCCGCTGTTGGCCAACAGCGCGCGCTGCCGGTTGTTGGGGATGTGCTTGACGACAGTCCGGCTGCGACCGCCGGCTTGCTCAGTGATGATCAGATTACGGCAATTGATGGTGAAAGCGTTCAATGGTTCTCTGAACTCTCGGAAATCGTTCGTGCCCATCCGGCGCAAACACTTTCGGTTACGGTTCTTCGTGATGGCCAGCAGATCGATCTTTCTGTAACGCCAGAGGCAATCACTGCTGATGAAAGCGGTCAAACTCAGACCTTTGGACGTCTCGGTATTACAGCAGGGGCCTTTGACACCAGTCGAGACGGCGTGATCGATGCCGTAAGCCGGGCGTTTGAGACATTCTATTCGCTGACAACGCAAACTTTTGCCGCCCTTGGTGAAATGATCAGCGGTGATCGCGATAGCTCTGAGCTTGGTGGGCCGATCCGGATTGCACAGATGTCGGGGCAGGTGGCCGAAGGGGGCCTGGGACCTCTTCTGTTCTTTATGGGCTATCTTTCAATCAGTCTTGGGTTGATCAATCTGATGCCGGTACCTGTTCTTGATGGCGGGCATCTTGTGTTTTACGCGATCGAGGCAATTCGCGGTAAGCCATTGGGGGCAAAAGCACAAGAATATGGTTTCCGTATCGGCGCTGGTTTGGTATTCAGCTTAATCATTTTCGCAACGTGGAACGATTTGACGCAATTGGGTGTCTTCAGTTTCCTCAAAGGACTTGCTGGCTAATGAATGACAGCAACAGGGGGGTTAACTTGCTGCGTAAGGTAAAAGCGGCCGCACTGGCTGCGGCACTGCTTGGCGGTACAGCGCCAATTGTTATTCCGGTGGCAGCATATGCCCAACAGAATTCCGGCCTGATTCGCGAAATTCAGGTCGAAGGCAATAATCGAATTGAAAGCGGTACCGTCAACGCGTATCTGACCGTTGCGCCCGGTGATTCCTATGACGCCCGCCAGATCAATGATTCCCTGAAGGCATTGTTCTCGACCGGTCTGTTTGCAGACGTGTCGTTCAGCTTCAACCAGGGTGTGTTGAAGGTAAACGTTGTTGAAAACCCGATTATCAACCGCATTGCATTTGAAGGTAACAATCGTCTGAAAGACGACGTTCTCAGTGCCGAGTTGCAGTTGCGTCCGCGTGTTGTTTATACCCGAACCAAGGTTCAGGCAGATGTCCAGCGTATTCTGGAATTGTATCGCCGAAGCGGGCGTTTTGCGGCAACTGTTGATCCCAAAGTCATTCAGCTCGACCAGAACCGCGTTGATCTGGTCTTTGAAGTTGATGAAGGCGAAGCAACCGGTGTTCGCAAGATCAATTTCGTCGGCAACAAGGCGTTTGATGACGGTGAGCTTTCCGATGTCATCCGTACCACCGAAAGTGCGTGGTGGAAAATTCTGACATCCGATGACAACTACGATCCCGATCGTGTGACCTTTGACCGTGAATTGCTCCGTCGCTTCTATTTGTCGGCGGGGTATGCCGATTTTCAGGTTCTGTCATCTGTGGCGGAACTGACGCCGGATCGTTCCGATTTCTTCATCACCTATACGGTGAGCGAGGGACAGAGATATCGTTTTGGCGATGTAAAGATCGTATCGCAGATCGACAAAATCGATGCGGATTCCCTGTTGCCATTGATCGAGATCGAAAAAGACGAATGGTATAACGCGACCATGGTCGATGATGCTGTTGATGCATTGACCAACAGTGTCGGCGATCAGGGCTATGCCTTTATCGATATCCGCCCGAGTGTTCAGCGCAACCGTGAAACCGGTACCATTGATCTGACCTTCACGATTGCCGAAGGACCCAAGGTCTATGTCGAACGGATTGATGTTGTCGGCAACGTTAGGACGCTTGACGAAGTTATTCGACGTGAATTCCGTCTGGTTGAAGGCGACGCATTCAGCAGTTCGAAAATGAAGCGTTCAAAGCAGCGTATTGAAAACCTGAACTTCTTCAAATCGGTTGATGTCAAAACCCTTCCGGGCCAGACGCCGGATCAAACCATCCTTGAAGTCGATGTTGAAGAAAAATCGACCGGCGAATTTTCAATCGGGGCAGGTTACGGCACGGATAACGGTGCTTTCGGGCAGTTGGGTATTCGTGAACGCAACCTTCTTGGTAAAGGCCAGGATCTGCGACTTAACTTCACTTTGGGTTCCACGGATCAGCAAATCGATTTGTCCTTCACCGAGCCTTATTTCCTGGATCGTGAAGTCGCCGCCGGTTTCGATGTTTATCGTCGTGAAGAGGATAACCAGGACGAAAGCTCGTACGATGAAGAGCAGACTGGTGGACGTCTTCGTGCCGGCTTCAAATATACCGAAGACCTGTCTCATTCGTTCCGCTACACGCTTGAGCAAAACAGCTATTCCGACATCGACGAAGATGAAGCATCCCGGCTGCTGTTGGCAGAAGAAACCGAATTTGTTGAATCCGCCATTGGTCACACGCTGACTTATGACAAGCGTGACAGCGCCGTCGCCCCGACCGAGGGCTATTTTGGGCGCTTGTCCAACGATTTTGCGGGCCTTGGCGGGGACGAGACCTATCTCCGTACGCGACTTGAGGGCGGTTATTACTATCCCCTTGATCGCGAGCACGAATGGGTTCTCTCGACCCGTGCCGGTACCGGTTATATCTTTGGTATCGGTGATGACACCCGCATTTCCCAGCGCTTTATGGTTGGTGGTTCCAACCTTCGCGGTTTCGAATCCGCCGGTGTAGGCCCGCGTGATATCGCAACAGGTGACTCCCTTGGTGGCAAGATGTATTACACCGGGTCTGTCCAGATGGACTTCCCGCTTGGTTTGCCGTCCGAGTTTGCCCTGAAAGGGCGCGTATTCAGTGACTTCGGCTCATCCGAAGGCGTTGACGGTGCGCGTGCCGGTGAAATTTATGACACCGGGTCCATCCGTGGATCGGTCGGTGTCGGTGTTGGTTGGGAATCGCCGTTCGGCCCGATCGGTGTCGATCTTTCCCAAGCCATCCTGAAAGAAGACCACGACAAAGAGGAAGTGTTCCGACTTAACTTCGGAACCAGATTCTAATGATGAAAAAGTCGTTCCAGAAAATTCTCGTTGCGTCTGCACTCGTTTTTGGTGCCGCAATGGTTCCGCAGGCCCAGGCGCAAGAAACGCCAAATCCGGAAACCGTCGCATCGGTCATGATTGTCGATTATGCGGGCATCATGCGTGAAGCATCGGCCATGCAGGACGTCAAAAAGCAAATTCGCGAGCGTCAGGTAACCTATCAGCAGGATATCGAAACGCGTCAGCAGGCGCTGCGCGAAGAGGAAAAGCAACTGGCGCAACAGCGCACTTTGCTTGCCGCTGACGTCTATCAGGAAAAGCAAAAGCAGTTCCAGCAAAAGGTCGCAGCATTCCAGAAGTTTGCCCAGGGACGCAGCCGTGTACTTGATCAGGCGCTTGCCGAAAGTCAGGCAACTTTCCAGAAAGCATTGAACGAGGTTATTGCCGGTCTGGCTGAAGAGCGCCGCGCAACTCTCGTCCTGCATCAGGCACAGGTGATTATCTTTGCCAATGCAATGAATGCCAGCAAGGAAGTGTTTGACCGGATCAATAAAAAAGTGCCGACGATCAAGGTTGAGTTCAAGGAAGGCTCCTGATGGCTGATTCCCGTTTCTTTAGCCGCAAAGGACCATTCAGCGTCGCGCAAATTGCCGAGCTGACGGGAGCAGATGTTGTAAATGCTCCTGATCGCGACCGCGTGTTTGATGATGTTTCGCCGCTGCAAAATGCCGACAGCACGATCCTGAGCTTCTTTGATAACCGCAAATACATTGATGCGTTTATCAATAGCAAAGCCGGCGCGTGCTTTGTCCGGCCCGAGTTTGCCGACCGGGCACCAAAGGACATGGTCCTGTTTACGACCAACGATCCATATCGTGCCTATGCCAAGGCTGCGACGGCGTTTTACCCGTTCGAGACCGGAAATGGTTCCATTTCCGAATTCGCGGTTGTTGACCCGTCTGCCAAGCTTGGAAACGGCGTGCAGGTCGATGCCGGGGCCGTTATCGGTGCGAATTGTGAAATCGGTGATGGAACCATCATCGAAGCCAATGCGGTAATCGGCAAGGGTGTGGTTATTGGTGCGGGATGCCGGATCGGGGCAAATGCATCAATCAGTCACAGCCTGATTGGCAATCTTTGCCTGATTTATCCTGGTGCGCGTATCGGTCAGGATGGGTTTGGCTTTGCTATGGGCCCGCAAGGGCACGTAAAAGTGCCGCAACTGGGCCGCGTTGTAATTGGCAATGATGTTGAGGTCGGGTCGAATTCCACGATTGATCGTGGTGCGGGCCCGGATACCGTTATCGGCAATGGTTGCCGTATCGACAATCTGGTGCAAATCGGCCATAACGTCGAAATGGGTATGGGATGTGTTATCGTATCCCAGGTCGGCATTTCGGGATCGACCAAGCTTGGCAATTTTGTGGTTCTTGCCGGGCAGGCCGGGATCACCGGCCATCTTGAAATTGGCGATGGCGCCAAGGTTGCTGCCCAATCGGGTGTCATGAAAAATATCGGGCCGGGGGAAACAGTTGGCGGAAGTCCTGCTGTTCCGGTCATGGAATATCATAAACAGACGGTGGCCTTGTCCCGTCTGATACGAAAAAAGAAATAAGGGCTACACACATGACCGAATTGGTAAGTGTTGATATTCAGCGCATTCTGGAAATGATTCCGCACCGTTATCCGTTCCTGTTGATCGACAAGGTTGTCGATATTGCCGAGGGTGAATCCGCAACCGGCATCAAGAACGTAACGATGAACGAGCCGCAATTTACCGGTCATTTCCCGCAGCAGCCGATCATGCCGGGTGTTCTGATCGTTGAAAGCATGGCGCAAACTGCAGCCATCTTGGTTGTTCAGACCCTGGGTGCGGATGCCGAAGGCAAACTTGTCTATTTCATGAGCATCGATAACGCCCGTTTCCGCAAGCCGGTTACACCGGGTGATGTCATGCATATTCATGTCACCAAAAAGCAAAGCCGCGGACCGGTCTGGAAGTTCGAAAGCCAGGTCAAGGTTGACGGTCAGGTCGTTGCCGAGGCCACCATCGCCGCGATGATCCGGGATAACTGATAATGTCAAAAGTGCATCCAACCGCCGTTGTCGAAGATGGCGCGCAGATTGGTCAGGATGTCGAAATCGGGCCGTATTGCGTTATTGGTCCGAATGTTGTCTTGGGTGACCGTGTCAAATTGCACAGCCATGTTGCGGTGGCCGGGCTCACGACCCTTGGCGAGGAATGTGAAGTCTATCCGTTTGCTTCGGTCGGTCATGCGCCGCAGGACTTGAAGTTCAAGGGCGAGCAAAGCCGCCTTATCGTCGGCAAGCGCACGAAAATTCGTGAAGGTGCGACCCTCAATCCCGGTACCGAAGGTGGCGGGATGGAGACCACCATCGGCGATGACTGCCTTCTGATGACCGGGGCCCATGTCGGGCATGATTGTCACGTTGGAAATCATTGCATCCTGGTCAATAACGGCACTTTGGCCGGGCATGTTGTGGTTGAAGATTTCGCAATTGTTGGCGGATTGTCGGCCGTGCATCAATTTGTGCGCATTGGCAAACACGCCATGATCGGTGGCATGACCGGTGTCGAAAGCGATGTGATCCCTTATGGGTCGGTGATCGGCAACCGTGCATATCTGTCGGGCCTGAACATTGTCGGCCTGAAACGGCGCGGATTTGATCGTGAAACCATCCATTCCCTGCGCAAGGCATACCGTTTGCTGTTTGCCCAGGAAGGAACGCTGGCCGAGCGCGTAGAAGAAGTTGCCAAAGACTTCGAGGGTGTCGGTCCGGTGATGGAAATCATCAACTTCCTCAAAGCGGAAAGCATGCGTTCCGTATGTACGCCGAAATATGACAGCTCCGCAGGATAATCCGCTACCGAAACTGGGGATTATTGCTGGGGGCGGGGCGCTTCCGGCCCGCTTGGCTTCTGCTGCGCAGACGGCCGGGCGGGCTGTTTTCGTTGTGAAACTTGACCGCCACGCCGATGACCCCGAACTCGACCAATATCCCGGAATAACGGCAAGGCTGGGGGCTGCTGCCAGGATTCTGGACGCGATGCGTGACAATGCTTGTCAGGATGTCGTCCTTGCCGGCAAGGTTGCCCGCCCAAGTTTCACGGCCATTCGGCCTGATTGGCGCGCGGCCAAGCTTTTGATGAAAGTCGGCATGAAGGCACTGGGCGATGACGGATTGCTGCGTCTGGTCGGTCAGGAGCTTGAACGCGAGGGCTTTCGACTGGTTGGTGCGCACGAAATTTTGACAGATCTTGCTGTTTCAGAAGGCGTTCTTGGCACCATCAAACCCGATGATCAGGCATTAAGTGACGCCAGACATGGCTTGCGGGTTGCCCGGATCCTTGGTCAGGCGGATGTCGGGCAGGGATGTGTCGTGCAACAGGGGCTTGTTCTGGCTCTCGAAGCGATCGAGGGCACGGATGAAATGGTGCGTCGATCAGCCAATTATCGTCGTGACGGCGTTGGCGGAGTTCTGGTCAAATCATCCAAACCTCAGCAGGACAAACGCCTTGATCTTCCGGCTATCGGTCTGACGACGTTGGAAGAAGCCCACAAGGCAGGCCTGCGTGGTATTGCGCTTCTGGCTGGTGGGACAATGATCATTGACCGGTCGGCTGTGATTGAACGTGCGGACAGGCTCGGGATGTTTGTCATCGGCATCCGTCCGGAACATGACGGGGATCCCGAAAATGACTGATGATGCCCCGGCAACCGGGCCTAAAATCATGCTTGTTGCGGGCGAGGCATCCGGTGATCAGCTGGGCGGGCGTCTGATGGCGGCAATTAAACGTCAGGAACCGGAAGCCCGTTTCATCGGCGTCGGTGGCCCGCGCATGGAAAGCGAGGGCCTTAAAAGCCTGTTTCCGATGAATGAGATGTCCGTCATGGGGCTGACCGAGGTCGTGCCCCATATTCCGCATCTGCTCAAACGGATCTCGCAAACGGCGGAATTTGCCAAAACACAAAGGCCCGACGCCGTCGTTACCATAGATGCCCCGGATTTCAGTTTTCGCGTTGGTAAAAAGCTGAAGGGCAAAGGCATTCCCCTGATCCATTATGTCGCACCATCGGTGTGGGCCTGGCGGGAGGGACGGGCAAAGAAGATTGCCGGATTTCTGGACCATCTTCTCGCGCTATTGCCGTTTGAACCGCCATACTTTGAAAAAGAAGGCCTTCCAACCACCTTTATCGGCCACTCAGCGGTCGAAGAGCGTCATGACGGCAATGCTGAACGGTTTCGGGCCAAACACGATCTGGACGCGGATAAACGGCTTTTGGCGGTATTGCCCGGCAGCCGCAATTCCGAGGTAAAGCGTCTGTTGCCGATTTTCCGGGAAGTAATTGACGCCATCGCTGCAAAATATCCCGATACCCGGATTGTCGTGCCGACGGTCAGTAAGGTGGCGCAAACGGTAACCGACGAAATGCAAGACTGGCCGTTATCGCCGATTGTCGTTACGACCGATCAGGAACGGCATGATGCGTTTGCGGCGGCCAATTGTGCCCTTGCCGCATCGGGTACGGTATCGCTGGAACTGGCGATTGCCGGTGTGCCGCATGTCATTGCCTATCAGGTCAATGCGATTACGGGCTGGATCGCCAAACGTCTGATCAAGATTGACACCGTCACCATTGTCAATCTTGTCCTCGGGCGGAAATTGATCCCCGAGTTTCTCCAGGACAAATGCCGGGCAAAGGCGATTTTGCCTGCGCTTGAAGATTTGCTGAATGCGACCCCGACATATGAACAGCAAAAGGCCGGATTTGACGAGGCATGCCAGATGCTTGGTTTCGGGGATCGCGCGCCCAGCGAAAAAGCAGCCGAACAAATTCTGGCAATTATCGCTAAAAAATAATGGCTAACGACTGGCATCGGTCGTGAAATGCATTTAGTTTCAGGTCATTGATCAATCCATGACGGAGACATTGCTATGCGTTATTTGCACACGATGGTGCGTGTCGAAAATGTCGATGAATCGCTGAAATTCTATTGCGATCTGCTTGGCATGAAAGAGACCCGCCGTATCGAGAGCGAGCAGGGGCGTTTCACCCTGATCTATCTGGCTCCGCCGGCTGATATCGAAAGTGCCAAGGCAACCAAGGCCCCGGAACTCGAACTGACCTATAACTGGGATCCGGAAAGCTATACCGGTGGGCGCAATTTCGGCCATCTCGCCTATGAGGTCGACGACATCTATGCGACCTGTCAGAAGTTGATGGATGCCGGTGTTACCATTAACCGTCCGCCGCGTGACGGCCGCATGGCGTTTGTGCGTTCGCCTGACGGAATTTCGATCGAATTCCTTCAGAAGGGCGGTAACCTTGAGCCGGCCGAACCATGGGTAAGCATGGAAAATACCGGCAGCTGGTAACACGGTATATCCGGTGAACAGCCAATACCTGTTCACCGGGATTGAAATGCAAAAAGGCCCGGATTTCTCCGGGCCTTCTTTTTGATCTTGTTCAGATCGTCGTCGGTACGACTTAGCGTTTGTCGACCGGAACGAACGGACGTTCTGCGACGCCGGTAAACAGCTGACGCGGACGACCGATTTTCTGCGACGGATCTTCGATCATTTCTTTCCACTGGGCGATCCAGCCGACGGTACGTGCAACCGCGAACAGCACGGTGAACATGCTGACCGGGATACCCATCGCCTTGAAGATGATGCCCGAATAGAAGTCGACGTTCGGATAGAGTTTCTTCTCGATGAAGTACTCGTCTTCACGTGCAATGCGTTCGAGTTCCTGGGCAACGTCAAGCAGCGGATCGCTGATGTTGAGTTCCTTGAGAACTTCGTGGCAGGTTTCCTGCATGACTTTGGCGCGCGGATCGTAGTTTTTGTAAACGCGGTGACCAAAGCCCATCAGACGGAACGGATCGTTCTTGTCTTTTGCTTTTGCAACGAATTCCGGAATGTTTTTCACATCGCCGATTTCGTTAAGCATAACCAGAACCGCTTCGTTCGCACCGCCGTGTGCCGGGCCCCACAGGGACGCGATACCAGCAGCAATACAAGCGAACGGGTTCGCACCCGAAGAACCGGCAAGGCGCACGGTCGAAGTCGAAGCATTCTGTTCGTGGTCGGCATGCAGGATCAGGATACGATCCATTGCCTTGGCCAGAACCGGATTGACTTCGTATTCTTCGCACGGGTTGCCAAACATCATCTGAAGGAAGTTTTCAGCAAAGCCCAGCTTGTTGTTCGGATAACGGAACGGCTGACCGATCGAATATTTGTATGCCATCGCTGCGATGGTCGGCATTTTCGCAATCAGGCGATAAGCCGAGATCAGACGCTGCTGCGGATCATTGATGTCGGTGCTGTCATGATAGAAAGCAGACATTGCGCCAACGACACCGCACATGATGGCCATCGGATGCGCGTCACGGCGGAAGCCGTTATAGAAATTGCGCATCTGCTCATGCACCATGGTGTGCATGGTGATGTCATTTTCGAACTGTGCCTTCTGGGTGGCGTTCGGGAGTTCCCCGTACAGCAACAGATGGCAGACTTCCAGGAAGTCGGAGTTTTCTGCAAGATCGTCAATCGCATAACCACGGTGGCGCAGGATCCCTACGTCGCCGTCAATATAGGTTAGCTCGGACTGGCAGGAGCCGGTCGAAGTGAAGCCCGGATCATAGGTAAAATATCCAGTTTCAGCGTACAGCTTGCGAATGTCGATAACAGACGGGCCTACGCTACCCTCAATCACCGGCATCTCGAACGACTTGCCAGTGGCATTGTCGGTCAGTGTTACGGTGTGGGAAGTCTTGGAATTCTGAGCCATGACTTATTTTTCCTTCCCTGTTTGAACGAACACGGTTTCAAGTTGGGTGCAGCATAATGCTGCGGCGCATTAAGCGCAAACAGACTATTAGTTTTTTATAATTCGCTGTTGTTATGCATCGAAATGTCGAATGCGTTTCAGCGTTTGCTCTTTGCCAAGCACGATCATTACTTCGAAGATGCCTGGTGAAGAATTGGAACCGGTAAGCACCGCCCGCAAGGGCTGCGCAACTTTTCCGAGTTTAAGATCAAGTTTCTCGGCAGTTGCACGAACACATGCGTCAACGTTCTCTTCGGTCCAGCTTTCAAGCGCTTCAAGACTGTTGGCCAATTCTGCAAACAGACCTTCAGGTGCGCTATCGATCAGGGACTGAGCTTTCTCGTTAACGGACAATACGCCGTCAGTAACATAGAAGGCCGAAGATTCGGCGAGCTCGATAAGTGTCTTGGCCCTTTCTTTAAGGCCTGACATGCCATTGATCAAGATTTCTTTTTGCGCTGCATCAATTGCATCGGTTCCAATAATGGCCGCAACCCGTTCGGAAATCTCGTCTACAAGCCGTTTATCATCGGCCTGACGCATGTAAATGCCGTTAAGGTTTGTCAGCTTCGCAAAGTCGAAACGTGCCGCACCCTTGCCAACATCCTTGATGTCGAACCATTCGATGGCCTGTTCCTGGGAAATGACTTCATCATCGCCATGACCCCAGCCCAGACGCAGGAGATAGTTGTTCACGGCTTCCGGCAGGAAACCCATCTCGTCGCGATAGGAATCAACACCCAGCGCACCGTGACGTTTCGACAGTTTCGCACCATCCGGCCCGTGAATAAGCGGAATATGGGCAAAGGTCGGAACATCCCAGCCCATGGCGTCATAAAGCGCCTTCTGGCGGAACGCGTTGGTCAGGTGATCGTCACCGCGAATGACGTTGGTAACGCCCATATCATGGTCATCAACAACAACCGAAAGCATATAGGTCGGGGTGCCGTCGCCACGCAGAATGACATAATCGTCAAGCTGTTCATTGGCGACACGGACTTCACCCTGAACCTGATCATTGATCACGGCGTCGCCATCCTGCGGCGCCTTGAGACGCACGACAGGTTTTACACCTTCCGGGACTTCTGATGGATCGCGATCACGCCAGGTGCCGTCATATTTCATCGGGCGACCTTCGGCGCGGGCCTTTTCGCGCATCGCGGTCAATTCTTCGGGCGTGCAATAGCAATAATATGCTTTGCCGGCATCCAGCAATTGTTGTGCAACTTCGGCATGGCGGTCGCGACGGGCGAACTGGAAAGTCGGTTCATCGTCTGCGGTCAGGCCAAGCCAGTTGAGCCCGTCAAAAATGGCTTCGACGGCCTCGGGCGTTGAACGTTCGCGATCGGTATCTTCAATACGCAGCAAGAATTTGCCGCCGGTGTGCTTGGCATAAAGCCAGTTATAAAGGGCGGTGCGTGCGCCGCCGATGTGTAAAAACCCGGTCGGAGACGGGGCAAAACGGGTAACAACCGTCATTCAATCTATCCGCTATCTGGATGTTGTCGCTTGTCGTATGGACTTTTGGCGTGCAGGCTATAGCACAAATGACACGCTGTTGCACCACAGCCGATGTTAGATAGAAACTAAGCTTAAGGCGGGCTATTGGACATTCGTCGTAATACTTTTACAAGAAGTATTAAAAAACAAAGGCTTGTGGGGTTTTTCTCGCAAGTCATATTTGTTGTTACAAGCCAAAGAAATAAATGGTTTCTGTCATCTGTTATCTTCTTTGGGTTGGGATGTGCCCTTTATTTCTTGCTTCCTGCGCGCATTTCCGTTGCAGAGATTTCAGTTGCCGTGATTCTTTCGTTCTGCGCGTTCTGGATGGTTCGCAGCAAAGCCTGGCTGGCATTTTTGATGCAACTGATGGCCAGTATTACAGCAGGTTGTCTGATCAGTGCCTTGCATACGGAACTGGGACCGGAAAATATCCCGACCAGAACCCTTTATTCGACCGAAATCACCGGAACTGTCATCGGTATTGAACCCCGCGGCAGTCGCATGCGCGTTACCCTTGATCCGACAAATATTCAGGGTCTTTCCAAAGATCAGATCGGCTGGAATATCCGGCTCAGTTTTCTCGGTGACAGTGCGCTTTCTATCGGTGATGAGGTGCGCGTAAAGGCACGGTTGTTTCCCCTGCGCCCGCCGTCGGTTCCCGGTGATCCCGATTTCGCGCGCAACCTTTATTTCAGCCAGATCGGCGCAACAGGGTTTGCATTCGGTCGTCAGTTCGAAGTGTTGAGCGAGAAGGATGCATATGAAAACAATGGCATAGGATCGATTGTTGAATATCTGCGTCAGAAAATATCCGACGTGATCAATCGATATGTAACCGCGCCCGAAGCCGGGATTGCCAAAGCATTGATCATCGGTGAACGCGGCGATGTCACTGCTGAAATTGCCGAGGATCTGAGAAAATCCGGGCTTGCCCATCTTTTGGCGATTTCCGGATTGCATATGGGGTTACTGTGCGGAACTGTTTTCTTTCTGGTGCGTCTGGGATTGGCTGCGATACCGGGGATCGCATTGCGCTATCCGGTCAAAAAATGGGCGGCACTTGCGGCCGCCGGGGCGGGGTTCATTTATCTCGGACTGTCGGGGGCAACAGTGCCGACGCAGCGGGCCTTTGTGATGCTGCTGGTTGTATGGATCGCCCTGTTGCTTGATCGCCGTGCCATATCGTTACGGCTCGTGGGGGTGGCCGCACTGGTTGTTCTGGTGTTAAGGCCCGATGCGGTACTTGGTGCCAGTTTTCAACTTTCCTTTGCGGCTGTAGGGGCACTTGTTGCCTTTTATGACGGGCCCGGGCGCCGTTGGCTTGACCGCCATGGCGGACGTCCGTGGCATGAACGTCTTGTGGTCTATATGGCGGGGCTTTTGATCACCAGTGTCATTGTGACGGTTGTGACGGCACCGATTATCGGATTTCATTTCGGGCGGATATCGGTGCTTGGCATTGTTGCCAATCTGGTTGCCATTCCGATAATGGCATTCTGGGTGATGCCGTTAATTGTACTGACGCTGGCATTCATGCCATTCGGGTTGGCGGGCGGTGTGCTTGCGCTGATGACGCCCGGATTGACTGTTCTGATCAAAACAGCATCCCTTGTCGCCGCCCAGGAATGGGGGTTGTGGTATGTGGCCGGTCTCGGTGATGTGGCAACCGCCTGTTTGTTGCTGGCAATTGCGTGGGCCGTGATCTGGCGCGATCAGATTGCCCTTGTGGTGTCCGGGCCGCTTTTGATCATTGCCATCATTGCGCAGGTGACCCACCAAACACCAGATGTTCTTGTATCGGGTGATCAGGAAAGCTGGGCCGTTTATGACAGGGAACTGGAAATCCTGCATGTGGCCGACGGACTTGGTGATTTCCAAAAATCCCTGTGGATGAGCCGTTTTGGCATCCGTCCGGAAGATGAAGCCACAAGAATAAGCCATTGTAAAAACGATCCCTGTCTTCTGGTCACTGGCGCTGGTGATAAGGAGACTAGGACCATTGTCGCAACCAGTCTGGCCAATCCGTTCTATGCCTGTCGCAATGCCGATCTTATGATTACGCTAAAAAACGATTTGCCAATCCGAACCTGTCGCCAGGCCGGGGCGCGGGTGATGATTGATGATGACGTCTTGTGGTGGCAGGGCGGTGTCGCCCTTGATACGGCTAAGCTTGATCAGGGAAGGTCGTCATTTGAAACCGTGCGGGCAATATCCGGTCACTGGCCATGGATCGTTATTGGCGGCAAAGCTGCTCCATCGCAACGGTAATCAGTGGCCGTGACTGGATCTGGTCGGGCGAACTGATCCCGAATACATAAAATCGCCCGAGTGAAGATCACAACGGGCGATTTTGTGTGTGCAGTTGTCGGTGGCTTAATACTGGCGCAGCAACCCGACCAGGCGGCCCTGAATGCGGACGCGATCCGGTGACAGGGCGCGCGTCTCATACCGGGCATTCGCCGGTTCCAGAAGAACCTCACCGCGCCCGCGTTTAAGGCGCTTAAGGGTCGCTTCGCTGTCATCGACAAGGGCAACGACAATCGTGCCATCATGGGCCTGCTCGCACCGCTGGATCAGAACGGTATCACCATCAAGGATGCCGGCCTCGACCATGGAATCACCCGATACTTCAAGTGCATAATGATCGCCTGATCCCAAAAGGGCAGCGGGCACCTGAACCATGGTGCTTTGATCACGCAATGCCTCAATCGGGGTACCCGCAGCAATTCGCCCGTAAAGCGGAAGCGAAATGGCTTCACCGGTTTCGGAAAAGGCCGTAGGCACGGTTGCCGGACGATGGGGGGCTTTGCGCGCACTGGCAATGGATGTGACGTTGTTCGGGGTTTCGGGGGTGTCATCGTCGCTGTTTTCCGGAAGCCGGATGACTTCCAGCGCACGGGCGCGATGCGCAAGACGGCGGATAAAACCGCGTTCCTCAAGCCCGGTAATCAGACGATGGATCCCCGATTTGGATTTAAGGTTCAGGGCCTCTTTCATTTCATCGAAAGAGGGCGAGATACCGTGATCGCGAAGGTAATTGTCAATATAGACCAGCAACTCATATTGCTTGCGCGTCAGCATGATATTTCCCGAACCTGTAGCAAGAACAAAAAGGATACATAAATGTTCTACTTTAGTTCTTTTGTCGGGTCAAGCGCGTCGGGCCAAAAACAACGGATTGGCCGTAATTCAGGCAATAGTTGCGGCTTTTGAATTGTGCTCGCCCGCCAGCAAACACCCTAATCGGCGATGAAAGTCCCCGATTTCCCGCCTTCCTTGCGAGTGACGCGGATATCGGTAATCTGCATGGCCTTGTCGACAGCCTTGCACATGTCAAACACGGTCAAGGCGGCGACAGAGGCCGCTGTCAACGCCTCCATCTCGACACCGGTTTTGCCGGTGGTCTTGCAGGTCGCAGTGATATCGACCCCGTCAACATCATCGGCCAGTTCAAGATCAACCGTCACCGATGTCAGGGGCAGGGGATGGCAAAGCGGGATCAGATCGGGGGTCTTTTTTGCTCCCATGATCCCGGCAAGCTGGGCGATACCAAGAACATCACCCTTTTTGTGGCCACGATCGGCAATCAGCTTTGCCGTTTGCGCAGACATCAATACCCGCGCCTTGGCAATGGCAATGCGGGTGGTATCGGCCTTGTCCGAAATGTCCACCATCACGGCGTTGCCACCGGCATCAATATGGGAAAGCTTGTCTGTCATGTGCTTTGCCAGTCTCAGGTCAGGCCGCAAGGCCAAGAAGGTTGCGGGTTGCCGCAGTCACGTCATCCTGACGCATCAGGCTTTCCCCAATCAGGAAGCACTGCGCACCAACCTTGGCCATGCGTGCAAGGTCTTCGGGCGTGAACAATCCGCTTTCGGCGACCAGAAGACGGTCGCTATCGACCATGCCAGCCAGTTCCTCGGTCGTGGTCAGCGAAATTTCCATGGTCTTGAGGTTACGGTTATTGACCCCGACCAGACGCGATTTCAGTTTCAGGGCACGTTCAAGTTCCGGCGCGTTGTGAACTTCGATCAGAACATCCATGCCAAGACTGTGTGCGGCATCTTCAAGTTCGGCAGCCAGTTCGTCTTCAAGAGCTGCCATAATCAAAAGAATGCAATCGGCCCCCAAGGCGCGTGCTTCGGTGATCTGATAGGGATCAACCATGAAATCCTTGCGCAATGCCGGAAGATCAACAGCCGCACGCGCCGCCACAAGATAGCTGTCATCACCCTGGAAATAGGGCACATCGGTCAGAACCGAAAGGCAGCTTGCCCCGCCAGCCTGATAGGCCTTTGCCAGTTCCGGCGGATTGAAATCGGCGCGGATTAGTCCCTTGGATGGGGATGCTTTCTTGATTTCGGCAATCAGGCCATAACGGCCATCGGCAACACTGGTTTCAAGGGCCTTGATAAAGCCGCGTGGTGCCGATTGAGCTTTGGCTTCGGCTTCAAGTGTGCCAAGGCTTTTGCGGGACTTGCAGGCGGCAACGTGTTCGCGTTTGTCGTCGCAGATTTTCTTAAGAACGTCGCTCACGCTGCGTTTCCTTCGTTGGTAATGGTGACAAGACCCTGAAGCGTTTCTGCGGCCTTGCCGCTATCAATTGCTTCGGATGCCTTTTTGATGCCATCGGCAAGATCGCTGGCAACGCCGGTCACCACAAGTGCCGCCCCGGCATTCATCAGAACGATATCGCGATAGGCATCTTTTTTCGCTGCCAGAAGGTCAAGAATGGCCTTGGCATTCACATCCGCATCGCCGCCCTTAAGGTCATCAAGCGTTGCTGTCTCAAACCCGAAATCGCCCGGGGAAATTTCAAAGGTCCTAACATTGCCGTCTTTGACTTCGGCGACAAAGGTCGGGCCCGTGGTCGAGATTTCATCAAGACCGCTGTGGCCATGAACCACCCATGCATGAACCGATCCAAGGCGATTGAGCACATGGGCAACCGGTTCGACCCATTCCTTGGCAAAGACGCCAAGAACCTGGCGTTTGGTCTTTGCAGGGTTGGCAAGCGGACCCAGCAGGTTAAAGATCGTGCGTGTGCCCATTTCAACGCGGGTCGGCATCACGTGACGCATCGCCGAATGGTGACGGGTCGCCATCATGAAGCACAGCCCAATCTCACGGAGGGCCTTTTCCAGCAATTTCATATCGGCATCAAGATTGACACCAAGCGCCATCAACACATCAGCCGAACCCGATTTCGACGATGCCGCGCGGTTGCCGTGTTTGGCAACAGTCGCACCTGCGGCGGCGGCAACAATCGCCGCACCGGTTGAAATATTGAAGGTGCCGCTGCCATCACCACCTGTGCCACAGGTATCAACCGCATTTTCCGGGGCAATGATGCCGGTGGCCTTTTCACGCATGACACGTGCTGCCCCGGTAATTTCGTCAACGGTTTCGCCCCGAATGCGCAACCCCATCAGGAAAGCCCCCATTTGCGACGGGGTTGCCTGACCCGACATCAGCACGTTAAAGGCCTGTTCGGCCATGCTTTCGGTCAGCTTTTCACCATCTGCGACTTTGGCCAGAATTGGCTTCAGATCATTATCAGTCGACATTCGGGTTTCCTCGGTTTGCGGTCCGGTGCGGTTTCAGGCGCCGGTAAAGTCGATAAAATTCTTTAACAATGCGTGGCCATGTTCCGATGCGATGCTTTCGGGATGGAACTGAACGCCATGTATCTGATGGGTTTTGTGCCGAACGCCCATGATCAGACCATCCGCGCTTTCGGCCGTGATTTCAAGACTGTCAGGCAAAGTTTCGCGTTCAATCACCAAAGAATGATAACGCGTTGCTTCAAACGGGCTTGGAAGACCGGCAAAGACGCTGGCGCCTGAATGGTTCATGGCATCGGTTTTGCCATGCATGCATTCGGGGGCGCGAACAACCTTGCCGCCAAAAGCCTGACCAATCGATTGATGGCCAAGGCACACGCCCAGAAGTTTGACCTGGCCGGCTGCTTCCCTGATCAGATCAAGACAGATACCTGCGCGTTCCGGATCACAGGGGCCAGGTGAAATCACAATGCCTTCGGGCTTGAGAGCAAGCGCATCTTTAACGGAAATCTCATCATTGCGGCGCACTTCGACCTCGGGGCCGAGTTCGCGCAGATAATGCCACAAATTGAATGTGAAGCTGTCGTAATTATCGATGAGGAGATACATCGGAAAAGGCGCCTGTACACATGAAGGTCGGCAGAGAATAAACGCCCTTGCCGCTACGTCAAGCGGAAGCAGGGTAAGGGTTTTTTCCTACAGCCGGTTGTTGTCGCCCGCGCATAAAGGATCTCTTAACCCGGTGCTAACCAGCACCGATTTAAAACATCCCGACAATATCCGACATGATCGGTCTATAATCACCATATGGGAAGGAGCTGCGAGGTCATCTTCGCAGAGCCTACGAGCGACCCAGAAAACGATACTGGAGACCACCGCGTGGCACGCCGGGCAACGACCGCCAAACGAAAAAAGGCGGCACCCAAAAAATCCAACCGCAAAAAAGCTGCACCGAAAAAGAAATCGGGTGGCATTGGCCGCCTGATGCTGGGGGGTGCCTTTGTTGCGGGAACGCTGTCGGCCATTATTGCCGTTGGCAGCATGCTTGAACTTGACCGCGCGTCCGACGAGTTCGGCCGTGCATCCGATCAGCGTGCACCCGACTATACACTTGCGGCACCCGAAACAAAGCCGATGCTGCGCAAGGATTATCAGCTTCCCGACACACCGCCCACGGGCATTCAGGGACGCACAGGCTATCTGATTGATGAAAACGGGCGCCAGACGGCAAATCAGACCAAAAATCAGGGGCAGGGTGGGCAAAACCTGTCCGATTTCGTCGAAAACCCGAAACCAGACTCCAAAACATCGGTCTTGCCTGGTGAAAGCGGTACGGATAGCCCGGCGCTGACAACTGCTACGCCGACAGACAATTCTGTGCCCTGGCGCAAATTTGCAGCCCTTGCCCCCGATGCCGGGCAGAAACCGGTCATTGCAATCGTGATTGATGATGCCGGTCTGGACCAGCCGCGCACCGCGCGCACGGTCAAACTGCCCGGACCGATCACGATTTCCTATTTGCCCTATGCTCGCGATTTGCAGCCGCAAGTCAATGCCGCACGCACTGCCGGGCACGAGGTCATGCTTCACATGCCGATGGAGCCGTCATCTGCTGCGGTGGATCCGGGGCCGCACGCGCTGCTTGCGACCTATGATCGTCAAAAAATCCTCAGTGAAATGAACTGGATGCTTGACCGGTTTGACGGTTATGTCGGTGTGAACAACCATATGGGCAGCAAATTCACATCCGATCCGGAACGGATGCGGATCGTGATGGAAGTCATGAAGTCGCGCGGATTGATGTTCCTTGATTCGCGTACAAGCGCCACATCGGTCGGCTATTCGACCGCCAACAAATTCGGCGTTCCCGCCATCACACGCGACGTTTTCATCGATGATGCGGATGATGCGGAAAAAATCGCAGAAATGCTGGCGCGTACCGAACGTGTAGCAGCCAAACAGGGATATGCGATTGCCATTGGACATCCCCGTGACCTGACGATCAGTGCCCTTCAAAAATGGATACCCGAAATCGAAGCACGCGGCTTTGTGCTTGTTCCGGTCACGGATATCTTGCGCCGGTCATCACAAAGCGTAACCGGTTAGTTTGATATTCTGAAAAATGCAGACATTAAAAGGGCCGCAAATGATTGCGGCCCTTTGGTATTTGATCAGCTTGGATATTACGCAAATCGGTATGCTTCGCGGGCCGCGGCCATCAGGGCACCGGCCTTGTTGCGGCATTCCTTGTGTTCGAGTTCCGGTTTGCTGTCGACGACAATCCCCGCACCGGCCTGAATATGGATTTTCTCGTCCTTGATGACGGCGGTGCGCAGCGCGATACAGGTGTCCATTGACCCGTCAGCCGAGATATAGCCGATACACCCGGCATAAATGCCGCGCCGTACCGATTCCAGTTCATCAATGATTTCCATGGCCCGAACTTTGGGGGCACCCGATACGGTTCCGGCCGGGAAGCCGGCCTTGAGCGCATCCATGGCGTCATATTTCGTTTCGTCAATCTGACCGACGACATTGGAAACGATATGCATGACGTGGGAATAATATTCGATCTGTTCGCGATCTGTGACGCGCACGGTGCCCGGTTTTGACACGCGCCCGACATCATTGCGACCAAGATCAAGCAACATCAGATGCTCGGATCGCTCTTTCGGATCATCCAGAAGGTCCTGGGCCATGACCTTGTCGTCTTCTGGCGTTTTGCCGCGCCGGCGTGTTCCGGCAATCGGGCGAATGGTGACTTCGCCGTCGCGCAGCCGCACCAGAATTTCCGGGCTGGCGCCGACCACCTGGAAACCACCAATATCAAGATAGAACATGAAAGGTGACGGGTTGATTCGGCGCAGCGCACGATAAAACGCAAAAGGCGGCAACTGATAGGGCAGCGTATAGCGTTGCGACAGCACCACCTGGAAAATGTCGCCAGCCCGGATATATTCCTTGGCCTTGTCGACCATGTCATAAAACCCGGCTTCATCCACGCTGACCTTCGGAGCGGGCAGGGTATCGGGCACGGATTTGGAACGGCGATCGATGAACAGATTGCGCTGGAACTGCATCACCACGTCATTGAGCCGCGCACAGGCCAGATCATAAGCCGCATTGGCATCAATGCCGTCTTCCGGGCGGACCGGGGTGACGACGGTTACGGTATCTTCGATGGTGTCAAAGCTTGCCGTGACGGTCGGGCGAATGAAAATGCCATCAGGTACGCCAAGTTCGTCTTTGTTGCTGTCTGGCAGCTTTTCCATCAGACGCACTGTGTCATAGCCCATATAGCCAACCAGACCGGCACTCATTGGCGGCAGATTGTCGGGCAGTTCGATATGGCTTTCGGCAATCAGCTTTTTCAGGCTTTCAAGCGGGGCTTCGGCTTCGTCAACGAAGGCGTCGGCATCGGCCATCGCACGGCGGTTCAGTTCGGCCTTGTTGCCAAAACACCGCCAGATCAGGTCGGGTTTAAGGCCCAGAAACGAATACCGACCGCGAACAGCGCCGCCTTCAACAGATTCAAGCAAATAGGTATTGGGCATGCCTTCGGCGATCTTGAGGAAAGCCGAAACCGGCGTATCCAGATCGGCTGTCAACGCAGTCCAGAGAACCTGCGAGACGCCGTTATCGTAATTTTGCTTGAAGCTGTTGAAATCCGGTTTGATTTCCATGGTCTATCCAAATGTTGGTCTTGGTCGTAAATGTCATAAAAGAAAAAGGGCGACCGGATCAACCGGTCGCCCTTTTGTGTGGCTGTCAGTTTGCAGCGGACGGGGCGTAAAGCCCGTTAATCACGCTGTTATTGACTGTGACCGAGATTTCATCACGCAGATAGTCAAGATACTGCGACAGGATATCTTCATTGATTGCCTGTTTGAGTTCATCATTGACCGGCTGGGCATCTGCGGTTTCGACATTGGCTTTCTTGATTTCGTCAAGACGCACAACCAGGACGTCTTCACCGGTCTGGATCGCCTTGGCCTTGCCGTCTTCAAGCGTGAAGAGGGCTGCTGCAACCGCCGGATTGACATCAGCACCAAGGCCCTGTCCTGTCCGCTTTGTCAGGCCGCTTTCCTTGACCGATGCGCCATTTTCCGATGCAACTGCTGAAAGGTCGGCACCCGATGTGTTGACGCTGTTGGCAAGTTCTTCGGCCTTGGCAACCATCAGTTTCTGGCGTTCTTCGGACTTCCAGGCGGCAATGACATCTTCGCGGACATCTTCGAACGGGCGCAATGCCGACGGCGTTACATTTTCAACCCGGACAACATAACGGGTGCCCGATGCGGTTTCTTCAAGGAAGCTTTCCTCGCCGTTTTCAAGCTCGAAGATCTTTTCATTGATCTCGTCAGCCCCGTCGATGTTTTCGCCGGCAAGACCTTCGCCACGGACAATGCCGTTAAGCTTGTAGGTCTTTGCACCGACATCGCGTGCAGCGTCTTCGATCGGGGTGCCAGCACCCAGTTCCTCGTCGAAATTGGCCGCCAGATCATAGATCGCGTCTTCGGCCTTGAACTGTTTGATACCGTCGACAATCTCGTCGCGGACTTCGTCAAGCGACTGAACGCTGCCCGGCGTTACCGACGTCACACGCAGGATATGCCAGCCAAGTGCCGTTTCAACAGGTTCGGAGAAACCGCCTTCGGGCAGGGCAAATGTCGCGGCACTCAGATCAGGCAAAATGTCGTTGGCGGTGAATTCGCCAAGCTTGACCATCGACTCATCCATGCCGGCTTCCTTGGCCGTTTCCATGAAATCGGCACCGCCCTGAAGGCTTTTGTAAGCTTCGCGTGCGGACTGTTCATCACCCGGCGCAAACAGGATTTGCTCGACAACGCGCTTTTCCGGGGTCTGGAATTCTGCCTCGCGCTGCTTGTAGGACTCCGCGATTTCGTCTTCGGTAACAGTGACCGTCGCAATCAGGTCCGCAGCACTCAGCGTTGCAAGCGTTACGTCACGGCTTTCCGGTGCCGTGAACTGCGCTGCATTGTCTTCGTGGAATTTGCGAAGGGTGGCGTCATCTGCAACGGCGATATCATCGAACTCTGCACCATTCAGGGCAAAGAACGAACCGCGACGCTGTTCATTGCGATAGGCAACAATCTGTTTGGCCATCATTTCCGGAACGGATGCCGTGCCGGTCAGGCTGCCGACAACCTGCTGGCTCATCAGATCGCCACGAACACCTTCGATGAATTCCTGTTCGGTGTAGCCCGCAGTGTAAAGAGCCTGAAGGAAACGGTCGCGGCTGAACTGGCCGGTGGTCGGGTCCTTGAAGTTGTCCGACGCAAAGATGGTATCGCGGACTTTATCGTCGCTGATGCCGATCCCCATATCCTTGGCGTCTTCACGCAGCACCTTCTGCGAGACAAGCGACTGAACCGTATTGTTCAGAAGACCCATCTGGACAGCCTGTTGCTGGTTGAAATTCGGGCCGAATACATTTCGCATATTCTGCACGCTGCGCTGGAAGGCGCGTTCCAGTTCGACCGGGGTGATCTTCTGGCTGCCGATTTCGGCAACTTCACGCGATGTGCCAAGATTCAGCATCGATGCGTTCAGGCCCCAGATAACGAAGCTCAGTGCAATCACGCCAAAGATCACTTTGGCAAAGATTGATTTCGAAAATGTGCGAATGCCAGCAAGCATATGATAAGCCTAACAATTCGTGGTTTGGTGTCGATATAATGTATCGACAGCTTTTAATTATGATCGCCCAGGGACGCAAATCCCGACGAAATTGCCGGGCATCTTAATGGCGAGAGGTAACAGCGGCAACAGCCGATTGCATAGAAGATCATTGCAATTCCAAACGAAATGCATGAACGCGTGTTTTCCGGGACTTGGCCCGGTGCGGTGGACATGCTAAAAGCCGCTTCGAAATTGATCCTGTAACAATTCGTAACGATTGCCATTGATGCAATATCGAATTGTTATCAAAGGAATTTATCTGAAATCGACCAGCACGAGGTAGCTTCCCATGACCCAACGCCGTCCCCTGATCGCCGGAAACTGGAAAATGAACTGTTTGCGTGCGGATGGTCTTGCGCTGGCATCCGGACTTGCTGCAAAGGCATCCGAAAAGGGAACTCTGGGCTGCGATCTTCTTGTATGTCCGCCTGCGACACTGCTGTCTGATGTGGTTGGCGTCACCAAGGATAGTGCAGTTGGCGTTGGTGGTCAGGATTGCCACGCAGCCGTATCGGGTGCGCATACCGGTGACATTGCTGCACCCATGCTGGCCGATATCGGTGCTGGGTATGTTCTGGTCGGTCATTCGGAACGTCGTGCTGATCATGGTGAGAGTTCGACGGATATCCGCCGCAAGGCCATTGCGGCACATGATGCCGATCTGGTTGCTGTTGTTTGTGTCGGTGAAACTGAACAGGAACGCGATCTTGGTGCGACCCTGTCTGTTGTAAACGGGCAGGTGGCTGTTTCGGTTCCGGACGGGGCAACCGCAAAGAATACCGTGATCGCCTATGAGCCGGTCTGGGCAATCGGAACCGGACGTACCGCAAGTGTTGCCGAAGTCGCCGAAGTTCACACCGCGATCCGGGCCGAGCTTGTCAAACGCTTTGCCGATGGGAACGAATTCCGGATTCTTTATGGTGGTTCGGTCAAGCCGTCCAATGCGGCGGAATTGCTTGCCCTTGAAGATGTCGATGGCGCGCTTGTCGGCGGGGCGAGCCTCAAGCTTGAAGATTTTTGGAAAATTATTGAAACTTGCGCCTAGCCAACAGCCATAAAACGCGTTAAATACGCATCAAATTTATGCCCGATCCGGGCCAAATTGCGTTCGGATCGGAAGTTAGGACAAGAGTTTCGAGACCATGCAAACAGTCATTCTGGTAATCCACCTTCTTCTTGCGCTTGGCTTGATTGCCGTCATTCTCGTGCAGCGCAGCGAGGGCGGTGGGCTTGGTATCGGCGGTAACAGCGGCGGCGGAGGCGGTGGCTTCGGCGTGATGAGTTCACGCGGCGCTGCGAACCTGCTGACCCGTACCACTGCGATTCTGGCAGGTGCATTCATGATCACCAGCATCATTCTTGCACTGCAGTCCAACAGCCACACCAAGCCAGCTTCCATTCTGGAACAGGCACCGGCTTCGGCCCCGGCGGTTACTGAACCCGCCGAGGATACCGGGCCCGCGGCTCCGACCCGCTAAACAAATTAACCGACGACACGAGGCGGCAAACTTGCCGCCTCAATTTTTGATTGTTGTATTCCCCGGTTCGTGATGCACTAAACGGCATTGAACCGAGGCTTTGTGCTTTGAGATGAGGCAAAGAAATGACTCGTTATATCTTTATTACCGGTGGCGTTGTTTCTTCGCTGGGCAAGGGCCTGGCTTCCGCTGCTTTGGGTGCTTCGTTACAGGCACGCGGCTTTACAGTTCGTCTGCGCAAGCTTGATCCGTATATCAACGTTGATCCGGGCACCATGAGCCCGTACCAGCATGGCGAATGCTATGTGACCGAAGACGGTGCCGAGACCGACCTTGATCTTGGTCACTATGAACGTTTCACCGGCGTTTCTTCCCGCCGTTCCGACAACGTGACCACCGGGCGCATCTATTCGAACGTGATCGCCCGCGAACGCCGCGGTGACTATCTTGGCGGGACCGTTCAGGTCATTCCGCACATCACCGATGCGATCAAGGAATTCGTTCAGTCTGACGCGACCGAGGACTTTGTTCTTGTCGAAATCGGCGGCACGGTTGGCGATATTGAAAGTCTGCCATTCCTTGAAGCGATCCGTCAGATGGGCAACGATCTTGGTGATGGCCGCACGCTGTTTATGCACCTTACTCTGGTGCCTTATATCTCGACCGCAGGCGAGCTGAAAACCAAACCGACCCAGCATTCCGTCAAGGAACTGCAAAGTGTCGGTATTCAGCCTGATATTCTGCTGTGCCGTTGTGATCGTGAAATTCCGATCAATGAACGCCGCAAGATCGCGCGTTTCTGTAACGTCCGCGAAGCAGCAGTCATTCCGGCCTATGATGTCGATAACATCTATCAGGTGCCGATCAGCTATCACCAGTACGGCCTTGATAGCGAAGTTCTCCATCACTTCGGTCTTCAGGCCCAGGACCCGGATCTGGCACCGTGGGAAAACATCTGCAACACCATCCGCAACCCGGAAGGTGAGGTCACCATCGGTATCGTTGGCAAATACATCCAGCTTCCCGATGCCTACAAATCCCTGACCGAAGCCCTGACCCATGGCGGTATCGCCAACAAGGTCCGCGTCAATCTGGAATGGATTGCGTCTGACGAGCTGGAAAAAGAAGGCAACGTCAACGAAATCCTGTCCAAGCTTGATGCGATCATGGTTCCGGGCGGCTTTGGCGAACGTGGCGCAGAAGGCAAGATTGCCGCAGCACGCTATGCCCGTGAAAACAAGGTGCCGTATTTCGGTATCTGCTTTGGCATGCAGATGGCTGTTCTCGAAGCAGCCCGTAACCTTGCCGGTCTGAAAGATGCATCTTCGTCTGAATTCGGCCCGACCAAAACCCCGCTTGTTGGTCTGATGACCGAATGGGCAAAGGATGGCGGTTCGGTTGAACGTCGTACCGGCGAAGATGACCTTGGCGGCACCATGCGTCTGGGCAATTATGAGTGCAAGCTGGTTGACGGCACCCGTGCACGCGACATCTATGGCAGTGAAACCGTTCTGGAACGTCACCGCCATCGCTATGAAGTTAACGTAAACTTCATGTCGCAGCTTGAGGAAAAAGGTCTTAAATTCTCGGGCCTGTCGCCGGATGGTCGTTTGCCGGAAATCGTTGAATACCCGGATCATCCGTGGTTCATCGGTGTCCAGTTCCACCCGGAACTGCGTTCGCGTCCGCTCGACCCGCATCCGCTGTTCGTGTCATATATCAAGGCCGCCAAAGAGCGCAGCCGTCTGGTATAATTGGCACGCAGTCTGATTGCGCGAATGGCCGCGTGCTGTATACGTGAATGGCCGAATGCTTGAATGAAAGTCATCGCAATGACCGAAATTAAAACTGTCAAAGTCGGCAATATCGAAATCGCCAATGACAAGCCCTTTGCCGTTCTGGCCGGGCCGTGCGCGATCGAAAGCCGTCAACATGCACTCGAAATGTCCGCAGCCCTCAAGGAACTGTCCGAAGGGCTCGGCATCGGTCTGGTTTACAAAAGCTCGTTTGACAAGGCGAACCGCACCAGCACCACATCCAAGCGCGGTGTTGGTCTGTCCGAAGGTCTCGATATCCTGGCAGAGGTCAAATCGGTCACCGGTCTTCCGATCGTGACGGATGTGCATTTGCCCGACCAGTGTGCGGCGGTTGCCGAAGTTGCCGATATTCTTCAGATCCCGGCATTCCTGTGCCGTCAGGCGGATCTGTTGCAGGCAGCGGGCAAAACCGGTCGTGCGGTCAATGTCAAAAAGGGCCAGTTCTTGGCACCCTGGGACATGGCCAATGTGGCCAACAATCTTGCCGCGACCGGCAATGACAATATTATGCTCTGTGACCGTGGGACCAGCTTTGGCTATAACACGCTTGTCACGGACTTCCGCGGACTTCCCACCATGGCCCGTCAGGGCTATCCAGTTGTTTTCGATGCAACCCATTCGGTTCAGCAGCCAGGCGGCCAGGGCACGTCGTCCGGCGGCCAGCGTGAATTCGCGCCGGTTCTGGCCCGCGCAGCCGTTTCGGTTGGTATCGCAGCACTGTTTATCGAAACCCACGATAATCCGGCAACGGCCATTTCGGATGGCCCGAACCAAATCCCGTTGAACAAATTACCCGAAGTTCTTTCGGTCCTGATGGAACTGGACAAAGTGGCAAAAGCCAATCCGGTTCGTCTGGATATGTTTGACGCATGATTTTCAAATGCCGCCAATCGTCATTGGCGGCATTCTTTTTTGCTGTAACCTGCATGCCTGACAAAAAGGCATGGTTCCTACCAGTGAGGAGAACGTTTCTGTCATGACCGCTATTATCGATATTCGCGGCCGCGAAATCCTTGACAGCCGTGGTAACCCGACGGTCGAAGTTGATGTAACTCTGGAAAATGGCGCCTTTGGTCGTGCAGCCGTTCCGTCGGGTGCATCCACCGGTGCCCACGAGGCTGTTGAACTTCGCGACAAGGAAGACCGTTATCTTGGCAAAGGCGTGACCAAGGCTGTTGCCTCGGTCAATGGTGAGATTTTCGAAGCGCTGGTCGGCATGGATGCCGAAGACCAGGTTGCTGTCGACAATGTCATGATCGAACTCGACGGCACGGATAACAAGTCCCGTCTGGGTGCCAATGCCATTCTTGGCGTTTCACTTGCGACTGCAAAGGCGGCTGCTGAGGACGCAGGTCTTCCGCTTTACCGTTATGTCGGCGGTGCCTTTGCCCGTACGCTTCCGGTCCCGATGATGAACATCATCAACGGTGGCGAGCACGCCGATAACCCGATCGACGTTCAGGAATTCATGATCATGCCGGTATCGGCAGAAACCGGTTCTGACGCGATCCGCATGGGTGCGGAAATCTTCCACAACCTGAAAAAGGCGCTGTCGGCAGATGGTCTGAACACCAACGTCGGTGACGAGGGCGGCTTTGCGCCGAACATCGCATCGACCGAAGCTGCCATCAGCTATGTCATGAAATCGATCGAAGCTGCCGGTTATCGTCCGGAAGAAGACGTCGTTCTGGCCCTTGATGCGGCATCGACCGAATTCTACAAAGACGGCAAATATGTCCTGGCGGGCGAGGGCAAGACCCTTGATTCCAGCGGCATGGTCAAATACTGGGCCGACCTTGTTGGAAAATACCCGATCTTCTCGATCGAAGACGGTATGGCCGAAGACGACTGGGATGGCTGGGCTGAACTGACGGCTGCCATTGGCGCCAAGACCCAGCTTGTCGGTGATGACCTGTTTGTCACCAACCCGAAACGTCTGGCTGATGGCATCAAAAAAGGCGTGGCCAACTCGATCCTGGTCAAGGTGAACCAGATCGGTACGCTTTCTGAAACGCTGGAAGCTGTCGAAATGGCTCATCGTGCCGGTTACACCGCGGTCATGTCGCACCGTTCGGGCGAAACCGAAGATTCGACCATTGCTGATCTTGCTGTTGCGACCAACTGTGGTCAGATCAAAACCGGCTCGCTGTCGCGTTCTGACCGTATGGCAAAATACAACCAGCTGATCCGCATCGAAGAGATGCTTGATGCCGGTGCCTACTATCCGGGTCGTTCGATCCTGAAATAACCGGAACGGGTGATTTCATATCACCGGATTTCTGCGGGATGCGCCATAAACTGGTGCATCCCGTTTTTTGTTTCGATGGCGTTTTGCGGGCTGACTGACAGTGGAAAACAGTAAATCAGAACTATCTGATTGACCGTAAATTGCGGTGCTTGAGGGTGCCGTTTAACGCTATTTTTACCAATGTCTGTGTTACTTGGTGCGTAATATTGGCCGATCTATGACTTTGTTCTAAGGCAAGTTGCTGAATGCAAAGGGAAATGACGTATGTTGTTTTCTTGTTTTGGTTTCAAAATGGTCAGTGATGCGGTCAAAGTCGCGTTTCCGCGCAAGGGGCAAGGGTAAATGTCGTCACACTCACCGGTTTTTCGTCGTCTGCAACAGGCAGTCGCGCCGGTCATCGCATTTACAGTCATGGCATATTTCATCTTTCACAGTGTGGAAGGTGAACGTGGTCTGCTGACCTACTGGTCGATGCAGGACCGGGTGACCGAAATTGCCAAGGTGCTTGATGAAACGACCGAGCGCCGCAAAAAGCTTGAACAGCATGTCATTTCCTTGCGCGCCAATCATCTTGATCCCGATCTTCTCGATGAACGCGCACGTGCGATGCTGAATGCCGCACATCCCGATGACGTCATCATCTTTCATCATGACGGTTATCAGGATATGACCACCATCGCTGCCCACACCAACTGATCTGTTCCCGAACGGCTGATCGCATCCGCCCAGAGAATCCGGGGGCGTGGTATCCTGTGTTTGGGCGGGGAAATTGGCCGTTGCGGCACACTGTCACATCAAAAATCAAAGAAATTCCTGGTTGTGAAATCTGGTCAGCAATGATCGCTTGCCGGTAAGGTATTGTTTAAACTGACTTCTGGTTTATAGTCGGAAAACTGGCCGGATCGGTTGATTGCATTGATAATGAATGCATTCTTTGGGTTGTTTTCGATCTAGAACGGCTATGCGGTATTATCGTCATAAAAGCATAGCATTTGTGACGCAGGGGAATGAACGAAATTTAACGCATTCGCCCAAGTCGCTGAAAATACTCAATCTCTGTATATTTGCCAAAATACACAAATTAACTAAAATCGGGTTTATTTGTGATTGTGCGTTGCAAAACAACAGTTTATTCGGCGTTTGATTGCTTGCCCTTGGAGGTCGTTTTAGGTAGTCATTTCGGTGGTCCAGTACCGAATTAAGCGCTCATACATGATGCTTAAGCGATAGCCATCCACCGGGAGGAAACATGGCGACCACGAAACGCAAACGCGCCACTACGCGCGCCGACAACCAGGCGAGCAGTGACGATCTCCTCAAATATTACCGTGAAATGCTGCTGATCCGCCGCTTTGAAGAAAAAGCCGGTCAGTTGTATGGCATGGGTCTTATTGGTGGCTTCTGTCACCTGTATATCGGGCAGGAAGCCGTTGTTGTCGGCATGCAGTCTGCCATCACGGGTGATGATGGTGTGATCACCAGTTACCGTGATCACGGCCACATGCTGGCTTGCGGCATGGATGCCGGTGGGGTTATGGCCGAACTGACGGGCCGCGAAGGCGGTTATTCCCGCGGTAAAGGCGGCTCCATGCACATGTTCTCGAAAGAAAAGAACTTCTATGGCGGCCACGGGATCGTCGGTGGCCAGGTGCCGCTGGGGACCGGTATTGCCTTCAATTACAAATATCGCGGTGAAGACCGTGTTTGCCTGACTTATCTTGGTGACGGTGCCGTCAACCAGGGTCAGGTCTATGAAGCCTTCAACATGGCCGCCCTCTGGCAGCTTCCGGTGGTTTATTGCATCGAGAACAACCAGTACGCCATGGGCACCTCGACCCAGCGTCACTCGTCCAGCCCGGACCTTTATCAGCGCGGTATGGCCTATGGCATTCCGGGCGAACAGGTCGATGGCATGGACGTTCTCGCGGTCAAGGAAGCCGGTGAACGCGCCGTTGCTCACTGCCGCGAAGGCAAAGGCCCTTATATCCTTGAGCTGAAAACATACCGCTATCGCGGTCACTCGATGTCGGACCCGGCGAAATATCGCACCAAGGACGAACTCGACAAGATGCGCAAGGAACACGACCCGATCGATATGGTCAAAAAGCTGCTGATCGATGGCAACATCATCGACGAAGCTGGCCTTAAGGATATCGACAAGGAAGTGAAAGCCGAAGTCGCAAAAGCGGCCGAGTTCGCGCAGAACAGCCCGGAACCGGATGTTTCTGAACTGTTCACCGATATTCTGATCGACGCGTGATCGCGACTTTCGCGAACCGCTTTTGACCGATATTTCCCGGGAGAGAGGGAACAATGCCGATTGAAGTTTTGATGCCGGCCCTGTCGCCGACCATGACCGAAGGCACGCTTGCCAAATGGAACGTCAAGGAAGGCGACACGATCGCATCCGGTGACGTCATCGCAGAAATCGAAACCGACAAAGCAACGATGGAAGTCGAAGCTGTCGATGAAGGTACTGTGGGCAAGATCGTCATCGCCGAAGGTACTGAAAATGTCGCAGTGAATGCTGTTATCGCCTATATCCTCGAAGAAGGCGAAGACGCATCCGCGCTTGATAACGTTTCTGCATCGTCTGGCGGCGCTGCACCGGCTGCCGAAGAAAAACCGACTGCACCGGCCGAAGAATCAGCACCGGCTGCAAGCACGGCAAGTGCCGCACCGGTTGCGGCCAGCGGCGCAATCGAACGTTCGGACGCCGAGCCGCGCGCCATGAGCGTGATGAACGCGACCCAGGACGAAAAGACCTATACCAGCTTTAAAACCCAGACCGTGCGTGAAGCCCTGCGTGATGCAATGGCCGAAGAAATGCGTGGTGACGAAAACGTCTTCGTCATGGGTGAAGAAGTCGCACAGTATCAGGGTGCCTACAAAGTCACCCAGGGGCTGCTTGACGAATTCGGTGACCGCCGTGTTGTCGACACCCCGATTACCGAAATCGGTTTTACCGGTATGGCAACGGGTGCGGCATTCATGGGCCTCAAGCCGATTGTTGAATTCATGACATTCAACTTCGCCATGCAGGCCATTGACCACATCATCAACTCTGCGGCCAAGACGCTTTACATGTCCGGTGGCCAGCTTGGTTGCCCGATTGTCTTCCGCGGTCCGAACGGTGCTGCTGCCCGTGTTGGCGCACAGCATTCGCAGTGCTATGCATCCTGGTATGCACATTGCCCGGGTCTTAAGGTGATTGCACCGTGGTCGGCAGCTGACGCAAAAGGCCTTCTTAAGGCCGCGATCCGTGATCCGAACCCGATCGTCTTCCTCGAAAACGAAATCATGTATGGTCAGAGCTTCGAAGTTCCCGACGATGACGACTTCGTTCTGCCGATCGGCCAGGCCAAAATCGAACGCGAAGGAACCGATGTCACCATCGTTGCTTTCTCGATCATGGTTGGCAAGGCGCTCAAGGCTGCTGAACAGCTGGCAGAGCAGGGCATCTCGGCCGAGGTCATCAACCTGCGTACCATTCGTCCGCTCGATGTGAACACCATCATTCGCTCGGTAATGAAGACCAACCGTCTTGTTACCTGTGAAGAAGGCTGGCACTTCGCCGGTATCGGTTCGGAAATCGCATCTGTGGTCATGGAACATGCCTTTGACTATCTCGATGCACCGGTTGCCCGCGTGACCGGCGAAGATGTTCCGATGCCGTATGCTGCAAATCTCGAAGCGCTTGCGCTTCCGCAAGAGCAGCACATCGTCGATGCGGCCAAGGCCGTTTGCTATCGCTAAGTGATACGGACAGGGGCAGGCGCCGTCCAATGTGCGCCGCCCCGTTACCGGGAGAATGTGTTCATGCCTGTAAAAGTATTGATGCCGGCCCTGTCGCCGACCATGACCGAAGGCACCTTGGCAAAATGGCACGTCAAGGAAGGTGACACCGTTGAATCGGGCGATGTCATCGCAGAAATCGAAACCGACAAAGCCACGATGGAAGTCGAAGCCGTCGACGAAGGCAAGATCGGTAAAATCCTTGTTGCCGAAGGCAGCGAAGGTGTTGCTGTAAACGAAGTCATCGCGCTTCTGCTTGAAGAAGACGAAGACGAAAGCGCGCTGGATGGTGCCGATACGTCTGCTGCGGGTGCTGCCCCGGCGGCCGAAGCCCCGTCCGAGCCCGCATCTTCGTCGGCACCGGCCCAGTCAGATGCACCAGTAAAAGCCGGCCCGGCCCCGGCCGCACCGGTTTCGGGTGGTGATCGGATCAAGGCAAGCCCGCTTGCGCGTCGCATTGCCGCCAATGACGGTGTTGATCTTGCATCGGTTACCGGTTCTGGCCCGCGTGGCCGTATCGTCAAACGTGATGTCGAAGCCGCCAAATCGGCAAAACCGGCAGCAGAATCCGCATCCGCCGAAAAAGCAGCACCGTCTGCACCTGCTGCGGCAGCAGCACCGGCCGCTTCGGGCTGGAACCCGGATCTTACCGGTCTGCCGGAATACGAGGAAATCCCGAACAGCGGCATGCGCAAAACCATCGCGCGTCGCCTGACGGAATCCAAACAGCAGGTTCCGCATTTCTACCTTACGGTCGATTGCGAACTCGACAATCTGTTGGCAACCCGCAAGCAGCTGAATGAAAAAGCCGGTGACGGCGTCAAGATTTCGGTCAATGACTTTGTCATTCGTGCGGTGTCGCTGGCGCTTAAGAAAGTCCCGGCTGCCAACTCCATCTGGACCGACAAGGCGACCCTTCAGTGCAAGAAACAGGATATCTCGGTGGCGGTTGCCATTGATGGTGGCCTGATCACGCCGGTCGTTCGTGATGCCGGTTCCAAAGGTCTTGCTGAAATCTCGTCCGAGATGAAAGCACTGGCTGGCAAGGCCCGTGATGGCAAGCTGATGCCCGAAGATTACCAGGGCGGGACCTTCTCGGTTTCCAACCTTGGCATGTTTGGCATCAAGGAATTTTCTGCCATCATCAACCCGCCGCAGGGCTGCATTCTGGCCGTTGGTGCCGGTGAACAGCGCCCGGTCGTCAAGGATGGCGCACTTGCCATCGCGACCGTCATGAGCTGCACGCTTTCTGTCGACCACCGTGCGGTCGATGGTGCGGTCGGTGCCCAGTTCATGGCCGAATTCAAAAAGCTGATTGAAGACCCGCTGAGCATGCTGCTCTAACGGTCCAAAGTTGCGCGGGGACTTTCGAAAGTCCCCGCAAGCATTTGAATTTTAAGACCTGTGACCGGATACGGGCAGGCGAAGGAGATCCTACGATGGCGGATAGCAATTTCGACGTAATCGTGATTGGTGCAGGTCCGGGTGGTTATGTAACCGCAATCCGTTCTGCCCAGCTTGGCCTGAAAACGGCCGTTGTTGAACGTGAACATCTTGGTGGCATTTGCCTGAACTGGGGCTGTATCCCGACCAAGGCGCTGCTGCGTTCGGCCGAAGTTTATCGCAACATGAAACACGCCAAGGAATATGGCCTGTCCTGCGAAAAACCGTCCTTTGATCTTGATGCGGTCATTCAGCGTTCGCGCGGCGTGTCCAAGCAACTTGCTGGTGGCGTTGGTCATCTTCTGAAAAAGAACAAGGTCACCGTGATCAACGGCGAAGCCAAGTTTGACGGTCCGAAAAAGATCGTTGTAACGGGCAAGGATGCCGGCACTTATACCGCGAAAAATTACATCATCGCGACCGGTGCGCGCGCCCGTTCGCTGCCCGGTCTCGAAGCCGATGGCAAAGTTGTTTGGGATTACAAAAAGGCGATGACGCCTGACAAAATGCCCAAAAGCCTTGTTGTTGTCGGTTCTGGCGCGATTGGGATCGAGTTTGCCAGCTTCTATCACACCATGGGTGCGGATGTGACCGTGGTTGAAATCATGCCGCAGATCATGCCGGTCGAGGACAAGGAAGTCGCAGCCCTTGCTCAGAAGATGATGACCAAGGACGGGATGAAAATCCTGACCGAAGCCAAGGTCGCCAATCTCAAACGCAATGCAGACAATGTTGTTGTGACGGTCGAAACCAAAGACGGCAAGAAACAGGAACTCACCGTTGATCGCGTGATTTCGGCTGTTGGTGTGATCGGCAATACCGAAAATCTTGGTCTTGAAACCACCAAGGTCAAAGTTGATCGCAACGTCATTGGCACCGATGAATATTCCCGCACGGCCGAACCGGGCATCTTTGCCATCGGTGACGTTGCCGGCCCGCCGATGCTTGCCCACAAGGCCGAGCATGAAGGCGTGATCTGTGTTGAAAAAATCGCGGGCGTTAAAAACGTCCATCCGATTGATCCGCTCAAGATCCCGGGATGCACCTATTGCCACCCGCAGGTCGCAAGTGTCGGCCTGACCGAAGCCAAGGCCAAGGACGCGGGTTACGACGTCAAGGTCGGTAAATTCCCGTTCATCGGCAATGGCAAAGCGGTTGCATTGGGCGAGGCCGAAGGTCTGGTCAAAACCGTGTTTGATGCCAAGACCGGTGAATTACTTGGTGCGCACATGGTGGGCGCCGAAGTGACCGAACTGATCCAGGGCTTTGTTGTTGCGATGGGCCTTGAAACGACCGAAGAAGATCTGATGCATACGGTCTTCCCGCATCCGACCCTTTCGGAAATGATGCATGAGTCGGTCCTTGACGCTTACGGGCGTGCGATCCACTTCTAAAATATTGCGTTTTACCGGGCGCACATGCCCGGTATGACCATTTTTGACGAATGTCGGTTTGACAAATGCGTGACGTGGCGGCAAATTGCCGCCCGTCCAATCCTTCGGAGGTAACTCTATGTCGACGGCGCGCAACGAAGCAAAAGCACTTCGTCACCCGGAAAAACAAAAACGGCCTGATCGTCCTTCCGGACGCAAGCCGTCCTGGATTCGCGTCAAGGCGCCAACCTCCAAGGGTTATCAGGAAACCCGCGAACTTGCGCGTGGCCTGAACCTTCATACGGTTTGCGAAGAAGCCGCTTGCCCGAATATCGGGGAATGCTGGCAGAAGAAGCACGCATCCTTCATGATCATGGGCGATACCTGCACGCGTGCATGTTCGTTCTGTAACGTGAAGACCGGCATGCCAAACGCGCTTGACCCGTTCGAGCCGGAAAACCTTGCAATGGCCGTTGCCGACATGCAGCTCAAGCATGTTGTGATCACCTCGGTTGACCGTGATGATCTTGCCGATGGCGGGGCAGCCCATTTTGCCCGCGTGATCGAAGCCATCCGCTACAAGTCGCCGGAAACCACCATTGAAATTCTGACACCGGACTTCCGTGACAAGCCAGGTGCCGTTGAAATCGTCGCCAAGGCCCGTCCGGACGTGTTCAACCACAATCTTGAAACGGTTCCGCGTCTTTACACCAATATCCGTCCGGGCGCGCGTTATTACCAGTCGCTGCGTATCCTTGATCGCGTCAAGCAGATTGACCCGACCATCTTCACCAAATCCGGCCTGATGGTTGGTCTTGGCGAAGAACGCAAGGAACTGGCACAGGTGATGGATGACTTGCGTGTGGCGGATGTCGATTTCCTTACCATCGGTCAGTATCTTCAGCCGACGCTGAAACACGAACCGGTGCATCGCTTTGTCACGCCGGACGAGTTTGACGAATATGCGTCGATGGCACGTGGCAAGGGCTTCCTGATGGTGTCGGCAACGCCGCTGACCCGTTCGAGCTATCACGCTGATCGTGACTTCGAACAGCTGCGTGAAGCCCGCGAGAAAAAACTCGCCGCCGCAGAAGAAGCAAAAGCCAAGGCAGCACGCGCAGAAGTCGCTGCCCAGTAAACCTGAAACGATACGCGCGACGACAAGGGGAGATACGAGTGCCGACGCATGCAGAGCGCAGGAAACTGCCCTATACGCCGGAACAGCTCTTTGAACTCGTCGCGGATATCGATTCCTATTCCGAGTTTCTGCCGTGGTGCGTTGCATCACGGGTGCGCAAGCGTGATGGCGATGTCTTGCAGGCCGATCTTGTAATCGGCTTCAAGATGTTTCGGGAAAAATACACGTCCAAAGTCACCCTTCAACGCCCCCATCGCGTCGATGTCGAATATCTTCAGGGGCCGTTCAAATACCTCAATAACCATTGGGTATTCGAAGAGGACGAAGATGGTGGGACCTGGCTTGATTTCTTTGTCGATTTTGAATTCCGCTCGGCATTGCTGCAAAAGATGATCGGTGTCGTCTTTAACGAAGCAGTCAAGCTGATGGTTGGCGCATTCGAAAATCGCGCCCGCGAAGTCTATGGGGATCCGAACACCGGTTCTTCGCAAAGCTGATAATGCGATAAGGTGTGCTTTAACAGGGCCGGGCAGGGTGCTTTAACCGCCCAGGCCCTTTTTCTGATCAATCATCTCTGAGATCAGTGCAAATGCCTTAAGAACCGTGGCCTTGCGAACGGCGTGGCGGTTACCGGCAAAAACTTCGTGATAGGTAACCGTCTGGCATCCTTGGCCAGCACAACCAAAATGAACCAGCCCGACGGGCTTGGTTGCCGTTCCGCCGCCCGGGCCGGCAATGCCGGTCACTGAAACAGCAATGCTGGCATTGGGCGCACGGTCAAGTGCGCCTTCACACATGGCGCGTGCAACCGGTTCGGAAACCGCCCCATGTCGTTCAAGTAACGCTGTTTTTACGCCAATCAGTTCATGTTTGGCTTCGTTGGAATAGGTCACGAACCCGCAATCGACAACGGACGAGCTGCCATCCACCCCGGTCAGCGCCCCGGTAATCAAACCACCGGTACAGGATTCGGCCGTGACAATCATTTCGCCATTTGCGGTGCATTTCGCAATCAGCGTGCTTGCCGCTGCAAGAATGTCCTCATCGATTTGCATAACTCATCCACCCGTCAGGTAAACCACGCCCGCCAGCACGATCATGGCAAAGATACCGGCCAGAACATCGTCAAGCATGATGCCGAAACCGCCTCCGACCCGACGGTCGACCCAGCGGATCGGCCAGGGCTTGGCCACATCGAATGCACGGAACGCCACAAAGGCCACAAGAAGCCACACAATGTCCATCCAGTCGGCTGCCAATGGCACGACAAGCAGGCACATCCACTGACCAACGACTTCGTCAATTACAATTTCACCCGCATCATGAATGCCAAGCAAGTGACTGTATTGATGGGCAACCCAAATACCGATCGCAAAAATAATGATGCTGGCGATAATCAGCGCCTCATTGCCGCCGTAAATCCAGATCATCCAACCAAAGGGTAGGGCGGCAAACGATCCGGCTGTTCCCGGCGCCTTGGGGCTTTTGCCGCTATAGAACCAGGTTGCCAAACATGTGATCAGAAAACGGGAAAAAGCCATGGATCAGATACGTATGAGCTGTGAAAGATGGCCATAGGTAACACACCAAAGTGCCCGCACGGTGAAATTTTTACCCTTAAGGGTGTGTTAACACACTTGCCTGCGTGCAAAGTTACAGGTAGCGTAAAGAAAAAGATTAATAAGTCGCAGGCGGGGTCAAAGAAACTCTACGCAACCGGGATACCCGGGCGTGAATACGGGCAACTAGGGGTTAGACACTGAATATGTCGGCGTTTCAAGGCATGCGTCGCTTGGTGGATAAATGGTTTCCTGACCGGCAAATTCTTGTTCGGTCCAATGATTCTGTTTACCAGCTTCGTCTTGGAAAATATGGACAGCTTGCGCTGGCTTCGTTCGGAGCCGCGGCCATTATCTGGTCGGTGGGTGTAACTGGTTATAGTTGGTACCTCGATCAGCGTCTTGCAACGCGTGAGGAACAGCTTTTCCGCAGCGAGCTTTCCTATAATCGTCTGATTGCGCGTGTGACCGAAAGTCAAAGACGTTTCGGCGAAATCACCGCACAGATGGAAGATACCCATCGCAATTTGCTGTCGATGGCTGAAAAGAACCTGCAGCTTCAGGCGCGGGTACAGGATTACACTTCCAAACTCGCCAGCAGCGAGAAGGAAAAAGTCCGGATTTCGGCCCTTCGCACATCGATGGATAACCAGATGAATGCGCTTCAGGGGCAGATTGACGGGATTACCAACCGTAACCTTGCGCTGCGCGATGAACTCGAAACCGTTGAAACCGTCATGTCGCGTGTGATGCGTGAACGTGATCAGGCCCTGCAACGGTCCAAAAAACTTCAAAGTGAACTCAGTGATGCGCGCCAACGCATTGCCGATTTGCACACGGTCCAGCAACAGGCCATGCAGCGTGTCGCCGAAACGGCCGACAACACGATCCTTGAGCTGGAAAACGTTCTGGAAATGACCGGTTTGCAGCCGGAAACCTTCATTCTTCCGCCGATGAAACCCCAGGAGCCGGGGGTCGGTGGTCCGTTCGTGGCGTTCGAACCTGAACACCCCAAGGACGAGGAATTTGTAAATGTGGCGATGGCGCTCAGTGATCGTATGGATCAACTCGCCAATCTGCATGACAGACTGAAAAAGACGCCAATCGGGGAACCTGCCGCGTCTTATTATCTTTCGAGCTCGTTCGGTAAACGAAAAGACCCGATCAATGGTCGCTGGGCTTTTCATTCCGGTGTTGATCTTGCCGGGCCGATCAGAACACCAATTCTGGCAACTGCACCGGGTAAAGTGGTGCATGCAGGATGGAGTGGAAAATACGGGAAGATGGTCGAACTCGATCACGGGAACGGCATTAGAACCCGTTATGGACACTTATTTAAGGTCCTCGTCAAGAAGGGCGACGAAGTGCGTTACCAGGATCAAATAGCGTTAATGGGAAGTACCGGACGAAGCACGGGCAGCCATGTACACTACGAGGTTTTGGTCCATGACAAGCCGGTCAATCCCCTAAAGTTTATTGAGGCGGGACGTTATGTTTTCAAAAACGAGCAAGACGACACAAACAACTAAAAGCGGCAACCCGGTTGCAGAAAAAAAGGGTGGCCTTTCCATTATCAATGCGGATCTCCGGGTTACCGGTGATCTGATCTCGGAATCGGATGTTCAGGTCGACGGTTCTGTGAATGGTGACATTCGCACCCGTACCCTTACCATCGGTCAGCATGGCGAAGTGCGCGGCGAAATTGTCGCTGACAAGATCCGGATTTGCGGGGCCGTTATCGGCCAAGTCCGTGCACGCGATGTTTCGCTGTCTGAAACCGCACGTATGATTGGTGATATTCTTCACGAAAGCCTTTCAATCGAACCGGGCGCCCATATCGAAGGGCATTGCCGTCGTATTGAAGGTGTGTCTGAAGAAGGCGGTCTTACCGTCATTCAGGCCGGCCAGGTCGTTGCGGCCAACGTGAAAAAAGAACACAAATAATCATCAAAAAGATGGTGCTGATGGTGCCGCGATGACGGGTCCGGTTATCGCAAAGCCACACAGAAAAGCAAAAAGGCAGGTCTTATTGGACCTGCCTTTTTCAATTGTGTTTGCAAAACTTGCCCGGTTACCGGGCCGCATCACATGATCTATGCCTTTTCCGGGTTGGACAGCAGCGGCAACAATTCGTCAAGACCACCCAAAACCACGTCCGCCTCGTGCGACAGCCGTTCTTTGGGTTGCTTGCTTCTGTTGATCCAAGCGGTGCGGAAACCGAAATGCCCGGCCCCGGCAATATCCCAGCCATTTGACGACTGGAACGAAATTTCGGCCGGCTCCAGTTCAAGTTTGTCTGCGGCCAGCTGGTAAACATCGGGATGGGGTTTATAGGTCTTCAGGTCGTCAACACAGATGATCTGGTCAAACAGCGACAGAATTCCTGACGATTTGGCAGCTGAAATCAGCATATGTTTTGCGCCATTTGACAGAATGGCAAGCTTGTGTCCCTGCGCCTTGAGGGTGTTGAGCGTTTCGACCACCTCGGGAAAGGTATCAAGCGACAGGTATGTTTCCATCAGTTTGGCGCGCAGAACCGGATCTTTCTTGCCGGTCTGGTCCATCGCGTAATCAAGCGCATCGCCTGTCACGGTCCAGAAATCGGCAAAATCCCCCATCAGGGATCGAAGCCAGGTATATTCAAGTTGCTTCTGACGCCATAAAGCGGAAAGGCGGTCTGCCTCGTCACCGACGGCATCACGCAGTTTCGCAACCGCCGAACCGACATCAAACAACGTTCCATATGCATCGAAAACAAATGCGCGGCAGGAAGACAGTACATTCTCGGACATATTGCTGACCTTTTCTGACAAGCAGTATTGATCAAATATGGGCAATCAGGCCAAAAGCGCAAATGAAGCCCCGGGCAGGTCAATCCCGCCCGGGTGTCTCATTCTGGCCCATTGCAATCTCATCGCGCGCAAAACGCCGACGATAGACATAGGTTCCCTCCATTACGCGCTGTACGTAATTGCGGGTTTCGCTATAGGGAATCATTTCGATCCAGTCGACCAGATCAACTTCCGGATCACGGGGATCGCCATATTCGTTGATCCACTGGCGGACACGCGTCGGACCGGCATTGTAGCTGGCAATCGTAAGGGCCTCTGCGCCATCCCAACGATCAAGAAGCCTGCTGAGATAGGCGCGTCCCAATGTGATGTTGAAGGACGGGTCATCGGTCAACCGGTCGGTTTCATAATCAAGGTCAAGTGACTTTGCCATGCGCTTGGCCGTGGCCGGCATCAGTTGCATCAAACCACGCGCACCTGCGGATGACACGGCCTGCGGGTTGAACAGGCTTTCCTGACGCATGATGGCATGAACCAGTGCCGGATCGGGCGCATGGCCAAGCGGCACCTGTTCATGGATCGGGTAGGCGGCATCAAGATAACCGCTGCCGGTGCGAATGCTGCGCTTGGCGGCAATGATGCCAAGGTCGGCACGGCCATATTCGCGGGCAAGGTCGGTCGCCATTGCAAGGTATTCCGGCTCGTCATGTTCATAGACGAGCGCCATGATGAATGGCCGGATAATGTTGCCAAGCCCGATGGCGCCAAGCTTGCGCACGACCTGAACAAGTTCCTGATTTTCAAATGCGGCGCGCTGCTCCGCCGTCGGCACCGGCTGTTCAACCGAATAGGATGGTTTCAGGCCAAGCGCATCAATGGCAAGCTGCCCGTAGAATGTGTGGGCATGCTGGGCGGCGAGTTCATACCATTCCTTGGCCCGCTTTTCATCGCCAAGTGCCGCATTGGCACGACCGGCCCAATAGGCCCCGCGCGACAGGCTGATCGGGTATTGGACAACGTCATACAGGTTCTGGAAATGGGTCAGTGCAATGTCGGCATCGCCCAGAAATTCCAGCGCGATCCAGCCCGCATACCATTCGGCTTCCGCAATATCGCCCGGATCGGTTTGCCCGTGATTGGCAACCAGACGATAGGCGTCGGTGATATGGCCCTTTTGCAAGGCACGCCGCGCCAGAATGGCCTTTTCAAGCCACCAGTATTGCGGGCGGATCGAGATATAGGCAAGGTCGTTTGCCTGCGACAAAAGCAAATCACGGGCTTCCTGATCGCGGTCCTTGACCCGACGCCAGCGCACGCGTTCATAAATCAGACCCGGATCATTCTGATATTTCTTCGGGACCCGGTTGATGGCCGCATCGACACCGCCGGTCATCGCGCGCAGGGCTGCGCGGGCTTCTGCCAGCAGGCGATAGTCATTGCTGACATATTTCATTGTGCGTGACGCGGTAGTCAGGCGACCTTCCCACAACAGACGGTCAAGACGCTGCTGATGGGTTTCCTGATCGATATATTTGCCATATCGGTCCAGAAATCTTTTTTCCTGCCCGCGACCGAAATTCTCGTTGATCCAACTGGTCCGGACAAGGGCAATGGCCGCCGATTCCTGACCAGCGCCCAACAGCGCCTTGATCTGGCGGGTTGCACCATCGGCTGTAACCGGGGCAGACCGTTTGAACCATGCCAGAATTTCATCATCGGGCACGGCGTCATTCATTGCCTCTTCGGCACGCTGACGCAACAGGGCCTGACTTGGCCAGGTCGGGTGGGTGTCGATGAAATTGGTAATTTCTTCAAAGCTGCGGCCGGAATTCGGCGACGTCAGCAACATCCATTCGGCTGCCTTTTGCAGCAACGGATCGTCGAAATTGGGCAGAAGCTTTTCAAAGCTTTCGGTACGACCATCTTCGACGGCATCAAGGAATGCGTTCAAACGTGCGCGACTGACAGCCGAATAGGTCGGCGAGGGCGGCTGCATCAGAAGAATGCTATCTTCGTTTGCTGCTGCCTGTGCCAGATGACCTGTTGGCATCAATATCGAAAAGCCCAGTGCCAATGCGCAGACTGAAACTCTGCGGAAAGACGCTTGCGCCATGTAATTGTCCCCTTTGCCTGACGGCAGCGAATGCACTCTAGACCGGCGCATTATGACAGTGAAATCCGGAAAAGCCAAACAGTCCTGAAGGGAAATTGCAACCCCGATTACAGTTCCTTTCGATTAATGTATACAGTGCTTGCGGGATTGGCGAACAGCCGCTATTTTCGCGACCGCTTTCAATATATCCAATGTTTGGAGATCTCCATGTTTAAGGGTTCAATCACAGCTTTGATCACACCGTTCACGCAAGATGGTGCGATTGATGAAAAGGCGTTCCAGTCTTTTGTGGATTGGCAGCTTAAACAGGGCACGACAGGTGTGGTGCCTGTCGGAACCACTGGTGAATCCCCGACGCTGAGCCACGCTGAACATCATCGTGTTGTTGAACTGGCACTCGAAGTTGCCAAGGGCCGTGGCCCGGTAATTGCCGGAACCGGTTCCAACTCGACCGCAGAAGCCGTTTCGCTGACGCGCCATGCGCAGAATGCCGGTGCGGATGCCGCACTTGTTGTAACGCCTTATTATAACAAGCCGACCCAAAAGGGCCTGTATGCACATTACAAGGCCGTTCATGATGCAACCGATATCCCGATTGTCATCTATAACATTCCGGGTCGCTCGATTGTGGATATGAGCGTCGCGACCATGGCCGAACTGGCAAAACTGCCGCGTATCGTTGGTGTAAAGGACGCGACCAGCGATCTGGAACGTCCGGCACTGACCCGTTTGGCGGCCGGTGCTGATTTCTGCCAGCTGTCGGGCGAAGACGGGACAATCGTTCCGTTCCTGGCGCAGGGTGGGCATGGCTGCATTTCGGTCACATCGAACATTGCGCCGAAGCTGTGTGCAGAACTGCATGCTGCCTGGGCTGCCGGGAACATTGCCAAGGTTCAGGAGTTGAACTACCGTCTGATGCCGGTTCACAAGGCAATGTTCTGCGAAGCAAGCCCGGGACCGGTCAAATACGCGGCTGAATTGCTTGGCCTTTGTGGCAGCCACATGCGCTTGCCGATGGTCGAGATCGCCGATGAATCCAAACGCAAGGTCGAAGCCGCGCTTAAGGGTGCCGGACTGCTCGGCCACTAAGCGATAATTAGCGTCTTATGGCACCGAAGAAAGAAACAGATAACAATAAGGTCGTTGCGCAAAACCGACGCGCGCGCTTTGACTATTTCCTGACGGAAACATTCGAAGCCGGGATCGTTTTGCGCGGGACCGAGGTCAAATCGCTCCGCGATGGCAAGGGCAATATTCAGGAATCCTATGCCGAAGCCAAGAATGACGAAGTCTGGCTGATCAACGCATATATTCCTGAATATCAAAGCAAGATGCCGTTCGGCCACGAAGAACGCCGTCCGCGCAAATTGCTGCTGCATAAACGCGAAATCGCCAAAATGCATGATGCCTTGAACAAAAAGGGTTTTACCCTTGTTCCGGTCAAATTGTATTTCAATGAACGCGGGATCGCGAAGCTGGAACTCGCCATTGCCGAAGGCAAGAAAAAGGCCGACAAACGCGAAGCGGTCAAGGAACGTGACTGGCAACGTGACAAGGCGCGTATTATGCGCGATTTCGGCTAATTGCCGAACAAGGCCCGGGTTATCGCGCGGAAGTGAATTGCCTTTTGCGACCGGTTTTATGATTAAATGGCGTTGTCATGGTGAACATGTCAGCGCCATTTTTCGTATCAGCTTGTGACAAGGGAGAAAGCGGTGACGCAAAGTTTTTCTGGAAAAATCAAAGACAAGCTGATCGAGGCCAAGCGCAAATGGGCCAAAGATGGTCGTTTGCTGACCGGGACATCCGATGTCGCACGCGAAAACCGTCTGCCGCCGGGGCAGCGGCTGGTAAAGGATTGGCCGGTACTTGATCTGGGCATCACGCCCCATGTCAGTGCAGATGACTTCCGGCTTGATATCACCGGACTGGTTGAAAATCCGCTGTCGCTTGGGTTTGTCGATCTTCTTGATCTACCAAATGTCCGGGCGCGCAATGATATTCATTGTGTGACCAGCTGGTCGCGATATGACAATGACTGGCAGGGCGTGTTAGCGCTAACATTGGCGGAAATGGTCAGGCCGCATCCCGATGCCAAACATGTATTGTTTACCGCACATGACGGTTACACCACAAATGTGAGGATTGATCAGTTTCTTGATGAAGATGTCTTGATTGCCCATCACTGGAATGATGAACCGTTAAGCGAAGAACATGGCGGTCCGGTCCGTGTTGTCATTCCTAAGCTGTATTTCTGGAAAAGCACCAAATGGGTCCGCGAAATCCGGTTTGTCAAAGAAGACGCACCGGGGTTCTGGGAAGAACGCGGATATCACAATAATGCCGATCCCTGGACCGAGGAACGATATGGCTAGGTGTTTTCCTCAAATTGAAAAGCGTCGGCATTTCACTGTATTATGCATGCTTGCAGTGATTACGGTCATTTTTTCCTGGAGAGGAACCATGGCATCGGAAGATGCAAAAACGGCGTATGACTTTTCATTCCCGTCCATCATTGGCGGGGAACTTCATCTTGCCGATTATCAGGGCAAGGTCATCCTGTTGGTGAATACGGCATCGATGTGCGGGTTCACCCCGCAATATACCGGCCTGCAAAAATTGTGGGATGATTACCGCGATGACGGGTTGGTCGTGATCGGTGTGCCATCAGGCGATTTCGGCGGTCAGGAATATGCCGAAGATGCCGCCATTCAGGAATTCTGCGAAGTCAATTTTGATGTCGATTTCCCGATGACATCAAAAACCAACGTGTCCGGGGCCGATGCACATCCATTTTACAAATGGGCGATTGATGTGCTGGGCGCGGATAAGGCGCCAAACTGGAACTTTCACAAATATCTGATCGGGCGAAACGGGGAACTGGTGGCCAGTTTTGATACACGCGTGAAACCGGGCGATGATGTGATTGTTGACGCCATCAAAGCACAGCTGTCAGGGCGCTAGGGCCGGATCATAGTTTTCGGGCGGCTGTTAGCGCCGCCCGTCCATCACATCAAGAAACGCCAGCCCATACTGATCGAGTTTCTTGACCCCAACCCCGTTAATCGACGCCATGTCTTCGAGTGTGCGGGGCTTGAAACGTACCATTTCCCAAAGTGTCCGGTCGCTGAAAATGACATAGGGCGGGACATTCTGGCTGGAGGCCAATTCGCGGCGCATGGTGCGCAACCGTTCCCAAAGATCGCGGTCTTCCTCGTTTTCAAATTCGGTATCGAAATCGCGCAGGCGCCGCGTCATGGCGCGTTTGCTTTCGCCCGGGTCCTTGCGCATTTCGACAACTTTTTCACCGCGCAGGACCGGTCGCGATTCCTCGGTCAGGTAAACACCGCCATGCCCTTCGACATCGACCTGCAAATATCCCATGGCAAGAAGCTGACGGAAAACCGATCGCCATTGCGGTTGTGGGATATCCTTGCCAATTGCATAAACCGAAAGCTGATCATGGCCGTTCTGGCGGATTTTTTCGGTTTTGCGGCCCATGAGAACTTCGATCACATGAGCCGGGCCAAACCGTTGACCTGTCCGATAGACCGCCGAAAGCGCCTTGCGAGACGCATCGGTGGCATCCCAGGTATCGACCGGCTCAAGACAGGTATCGCAATTGCCACAGGGCTGATGTTGATCTTCGCCAAAATAGGACAGGATGACCTGGCGACGGCATTTGGTGGTTTCTGCAAGTCCGACCAGCGCATCAAGCTTGCGCGATTCAATGCGTTTCTGGGCTTCGGGCGCGTCGGAACTTGCTACCATGCTGCGGATCGAAACGATGTCTGAAAGGTCGTAATTCATCCAGGCATTGGCCGGAAGTCCGTCACGGCCCGCACGCCCGGTTTCCTGATAATAGGCTTCCATGCTTTTGGGCAGGTTCAAATGCGCAACAAAGCGCACGTTGGGTTTGTCGATGCCCATGCCAAAGGCCACAGTCGCACAAATGATCATGCCATCTTCACGCAGGAAGCGATCCTGATGGAGTTGTCGTGTTTCCTGTGTCAGGCCCGCATGATAGGGCAAGGCAGGGCGACCGTTATCGGTCAGCCATTGCGCGACATCTTCGGTCTTGCGGCGTGACAGGCAGTAGACAATCCCGGCATCTTCGGCATGTTCACGATTGAGGAACGACAGCAGGCGCTGCTTGGCGTTGCCCTTGGTTTCAATGCGATAGGTGATATTGGGACGGTCAAAGCCGGTAATGAAGCATTTGGCATCGGTCAGATGCAGGTTTTCGGCAATGTCCTTGCGGGTCGGTGTATCGGCCGTCGCAGTAAGGGCGATGCGCGGCACATGGGCAAAGCGCGTCGGCAAAAGGTCAAGCCGACGGTATTCCGGGCGGAAATCATGCCCCCATTGCGAAACACAGTGTGCTTCGTCAATCGCAAACAAGGAAATGCTGATACGATCAAGTAGATTAAGGAACCGGTCGGTCGCAAAACGTTCCGGTGCGACATAAAGAAGATCAATATCGCCATCAACGGCCCGGGCCTCGATCTCGCGGGCGGCTTCGGGGGCCAGGGTCGAATTGATAAAGGCCGCCTTGACGCCAAGCTGATTAAGAGCGTCGACCTGATCTTTCATAAGCGCGATCAGTGGTGACACCACAACAGCGGTACCCGAACGGCACAGGGCAGGGACCTGATAGCATAATGATTTGCCACCACCCGTGGGCATCAGTACCAGTGCATCATTGCCGGCAATCACATGATCAATGATTTCAGCCTGTTGGCCGCGAAAGCTGTCATAACCAAACACCTCGCGCAGGACGTCTATCGGCAGACGTTGTACGGGTCGGTCGAGCAGGTCGTTCATGGGCGATGTATCAGGCAAATTAACCGTCCAGATGTGCGCGAATGTCGGCAAAGACGTTTTCAAACATCTCTGGCGTCAGGCGATAAGTCTGGGTGTTGTAGCGCGAACAGTGATAGCTATCAAACAATGTGATGCCATTTTCCATTTTATGCGATGCGCCATGGCCAAATTTAAGCGATGAAAGTTTAAGTCCAAATGTCCTGAGCATCGCCTGATGGGCAACCTGACCAAGGCACAAAATGGCCGAAAGGTTTTCCATCGCATCAAATTCGCTGATCAGAAAAGGCCGACAGGCATTGGCTTCCGGTCCGGTCGGTTTGTTTTCCGGCGGGACGCATTTCACCGCATTGGTGATGCGACAATCAAGCAATTCAAGCCCGTCGTCAGGTCGCTTGTCATAGGTGCCCCTGGCAAAGCCGAACTTTTTAAGCGTGTCATACAAAAGGTCCCCGGCATAGTCGCCGGTAAACGGACGCCCGGTGGCGTTGGCCCCCTTAAGACCCGGTGCAAGTCCGACAATCAGCAATCGCGCATTCAGGGGCCCGAACGGCCGGACCGGGCCATTATAGAAATGCGGAAACTTTTCCTGATTGGCGCGCCGGAATTCGACCAGTCGCGGACAAAGCTGACAATCAATGTCGGGTTGCTGATAGGCGGTCATGGCAAGTCTGACATGCTTGCCGGTTACGGTTCGGACCGTAACCGGTCGTGATCACGTTGGGCGTATTTCCGGGCTTGTTTCCGGGCGAATTCGGGGTTTCTTACTCGAAATCGAAATCGTCAAGTTCCGGATGATCGGGGTGATCGTCGATATCGGGATGATCGTCATCGCGGCGTTGCTGAACCTTGCGCGCGATCGTTCCTTCGAGTTCGGTCAGCTCGATAAAGTTGTCGGCCTGGCGGCGCAGCTCGTCTGCGACCATCGGCGGATTGGATTTGACCGTCGATACGACCGTGACGCGAACGCCTTTGCGCTGTACGGCATCAACCAGACGCCGGAAATCACCATCGCCCGAGAAAATGACAACATGATCAAGATGTTGCGCCATTTCCATGACGTCAATTGCCAGCTCGATATCCATGTTGCCCTTGATCTTGCGGCGACCGGCAGCATCGGTGAACTCCTTGGTCGGTTTGGTGACCATGGTGTAGCCGTTATAATCAAGCCAGTCGACAAGCGGACGGATCGGGGAATATTCCTGATCTTCGATAAGGGCGGTATAGTAGAAGGCCCGGATCAGTTGACCTTTTTGGGCAAAAAGATCGAGTAAGCGTTTGTAATCAATATCAAAACCAAGAGACCGCGCCGCGGCATAAAGGTTCGAGCCGTCAATGAACAGCCCGATGCGTTCCTGCGGGTAAAAAATCATCCTGAAATTCCTCAAACATCAAATTTAATTATGCAGTTCCAAAAATACGGAACTCTCAATATCTACCGTGGGCAGAGGGACAAAGAAAGGCGAAAATATCGTAGACAGAGTATGATGGCTCCCTTAGATATGCCGTCTTTCGCGCAGCTGGCGAACAAGCCGTTGCTCGTTGAACCAACAAATATCCACCGAACTGAAAGTCTGCCTTGTGAGCACGCTGTCACCATCGACCACCAGCACACCGTCGGATGACGCCATTCTGATTGCGTTTGGTGCCAATCTGCCTACGGAAGAATATGGTGCGCCTGCACAAACATTGAAAGCCGCGTTGCAGCGTTTAATGCAGGATGGTGATATTTTGATCGATGCGGTGTCGTCCTTTTACGAGACGGCACCCGTTCCGATCTCTGATCAGCCCTGGTATGTGAACGGGGTGGCAAGAATTTCGACAAAGCTTTCTGCCCATGATCTGCTGGCGCGTCTTCATGAAGTGGAGGCCGAATTCGGTCGGGTGCGCCGCGAACGAAATGCGGCGCGTGTGATTGATCTTGATCTGATTGCCTATGGCCGCGAACAGCTTCGTGAGGAGGGCGGCATTCAGGTTCCCCATCCCCGGATGGCTGAACGCGCCTTTGTTCTGTTGCCTTTGCGCGATGTTGCGGGTGACTGGGTACATCCGGTGATCGGGCGCACGATAGAAGATCTGATTTCGGAACTGCCCGAAGATCAGCAGATCAGAAAGCAGGCGGACTGACGAAAAAGCGTGCGAAAACCTGCGCCAATAAGCGGTTTCGCTGTTGCAACACAGAAGATCCGGCGTTATATAGGTCGGTCTGGACACCCCAAAAGTATTTCTGGAGACATTTATGGCGCGCGTTACCGTCGAAGATTGCGTTGACAAGATACCGAACCGCTTTGAGCTTGTTATGCTTGCAGCTCAGCGTGCACGCAACATCTCGGCCGGTGCAGAACTGACCATTGATCGTGATAACGACAAGAACCCGGTTGTTGCGCTGCGTGAAATCGCCGAAGAAAAAGTCGATTTCGACGATCTGCGCAACGGCATGGTGCAGGGTCTGCAGCGGCATGTTGAAACTGACGAGCCGGAAGAAGCCGAAGACGATTTCGGTCCGAAACTGGTCGCAGAAGCTGTCGAAGACGCATCGGCTGGTGTTGTGCTTCCGTCAGAAGATGAATAAGGCCAGATTGATATTGATCTGAGCCCGTTTGAAAAGAAAAGCCACGGTATTCATCTTCCGTGGCTTTTTTTTGTCTAAATCGTACTATCTTATGTAAGGGCTCGGTCATGAGCCCTGCTTGGACTATACGGAGATGCCCCTGAATGATGCGCCAATACGAACTTGTTGAACGGGTGAAAGCCTATGATCCGGATGCGTGTGAAACAACGCTGAACCGGGCATATGTTTATGCAACCCAAAAACACGGTTCGCAGAAGCGTGCGTCCGGCGACCCGTATTTTTCCCACCCGATCGAAGTCGCGGGCATTCTGACCAATTACAAGCTCGACTGTGACACGATCATTACAGCATTGCTGCACGACACCATCGAAGATACCGATGCCACCCCGGAAGAAATCACCAAGCTTTTCGGGACCAACATCATGAAGCTGGTCGATGGTGTGACCAAGCTGACCCAGATCGAGCTGAAATCCGCAGATTCCAAACAGGCAGAGAACTTCCGCAAGTTGCTGCTTGCGATGTCGGAAGATATCCGTGTTCTTCTTGTGAAGCTGGCGGACCGTCTGCATAACATGCGGACCCTGCATTATATCTCGAAGCCGGAAAAACGCGTGCGTATTGCGGCTGAAACGCTTGAGATTTATGCACCGCTTGCCGAACGTATCGGTATGCATGACATCAAGGAAGAGCTCGAAGATCTTGCCTTCCAGCATATCAATCCCGAGGCCCGTGATTCTATTCTGGCGCGTTTGGAATTCCTGCGCGAAAAGGATGACAATGTTGTCAGCCGCATTGTCTCCGAGCTTAAGGAAGTCATTTCGCGGCAGGGATTGAAGGTCGATATCTACGGGCGTGAAAAACGTCCATATTCGATCTGGCAAAAAATGCAGCGCAAGAACATCACGTTTGGCGAGCTGTCAGACATCATGGCATTCCGTGTTCTGGTTGATGACATGCCCGAATGTTACGAAGTTCTTGGCTATATGCATGCCAATTACAAGGTGGTGCCGGGCCGGTTCAAAGATTACATCTCGACCCCAAAGCCCAACGGGTATCGTTCGATCCACACCACGGTTCTCGGCCCCGAAAACCATCGGATCGAGGTGCAAATTCGTACCCGCCAGATGCACGAGGTCAACGAAAACGGTGTGGCAGCACACTGGGCCTATAAGCAGGAAGCCCCGACAGGACAGCAAAAAGAAGGTGTTCAGTATCGCTGGCTGCGCGACCTTCTGGATATACTTGAACATGCGTCGGAACCCGAAGAATTCCTTGAACATACCAAGCTTGCGATGTTCCAGGATCAGGTCTTCTGTTTCAGTCCGAAGGGCGATGTGATCGCCCTGCCGGCACGTGCAACCCCGGTTGATTTCGCCTATATGATCCATACCCATATCGGGGACACCTGTGTGGGGGCCAAGGTCAATGGCGCGATGGTGCCGTTGCGCACTGTGCTGAATAACGGTGACCAGGTCGAAATCGTCACATCAAAGGCGCAAACGCCGAATCCAACCTGGGAACGGTTTGTTGTTACCGGGAAAGCACGGGCGCGCATTCGCCGTTTCATCCGTCAGCAGCAGGAAGACCAGTACAAGGATCTTGGCAAGGCGATCCTGCAAAAGGCATTCCGCCAGGAAGGCTATGATTATTCCGACAAGGCGATTGAAGGCGTTCTCAAGATCTTCAAACAGCCATCTGTCGATGCGCTTCTGACGCTGGTTGGTGCGGGCCACCATACCGGGCGCGAAGTTGTTCATGCTGTCTTCCCGGGCTCCAAGGACAAGGAAACCGCACGCAAGGTTGTCCCGCTTGAAAAGGTCCGGGCGCGCAAACATGACCACGCCATTCCGATCAAGGGCCTTATTCCCGGGATGGCGGTGCATTATGCCGGCTGTTGCCATCCTTTGCCCGGTGACCGCATTGTCGGAATTGTTACAACCGGAAAAGGTGTGACAATCCATACGATTGATTGCGATACGCTTGAAACATTTACCGAGCAGCCGGAACGCTGGCTTGATGTTGGTTGGGACAATGACGGTGAACCCGAACATTTCATCGGACGTCTGGGCTTGACGGTCGGACACGAGCAGGGGGCGCTCAGCTCGATTACCAGTGTGATTGCCAAGAACCATGGCAACATTACCAATCTTCGCTTTACCAATCGCACGACGGACTTCTTCGAAATGCTGATTGATATCGACGTTGTCGATGTCAAACACCTGACCAATATCATCGCAGCCCTGCGGGCGACACCGGTGGTAAATGCTGTTGAGCGCGCGCGCGGATAATGGCGGGCTGTGAACCCAATCATCTTTTAGGTGAGAAACGCGTAAAAACCTTGCCAAGCGCGCAGTCAGCACTTACCCATATGCCTCGACTTTTTATTGCGTTACCTGATTTGTTCCAGAACTGACCCGCATGTTTCGGCGCCGCATTAAACCATCATCTTTGCAACGAGTACGTAACGTAGTCTGGCCGCGTGGCGGGTGGCGTCGTTCTTCACAGTATTTTGCACATCGTGTCGCACGTTTGCCCGGAACGCCTTATAGCATTGCGTCGGGCTTTGCGATTGGTGCGGCTGTGTCCTTTACGCCGTTTATCGGGTTCCATTTTGTTGTTTCGGCACTGATCAGCCTGTTGACGCGCAGCAATGTGGTTGCATCCCTTCTGGGGACTGTTGTCGGGAACCCCTGGACATTTCCGTTTATCTGGTTGTGGCTGTATACCTGCGGCAACTGGATGCTCGGTGTTGATGAATCGAGTGTCGCTGTTCATTTCGACATGGCCGTTCTGTGGGATTTTGTGGTTCTGGGACTTAGCTATGTCGGGGGCGGGCTGATCTTCGGGCATTGGGATCCTGCGGATCACCAGACGCTTGGCCAGCTTTGGAGCAGCATCGTTGATATCATCTGGCCGATGCTGGTGGGATGTGTGCCGACCTCAATCGTGGTCTGGGCGCTGTTCTATTTCCCGGTGCGTCGGGCGGTTGTCATTTACCGTCACAACCGGATCTTGCGCCGGATGAAAAAATCGGAGCGGCACGGGATTGGTCCCATGCTTGAAAGTGCCAAGGAAAAAATTGGCAGTGCTGCAAAGAGTGCCACCAAAAAGCAGGATGAAACCCCATGAGTTCGAAACTTCGGCTCGGCGTTAATATCGATCATGTTGCGACCATTCGAAATGCGCGTGGTGGCAATAGTCCTGATCCCGTGCGGGCCGCCGCCTTTGCAAAGGCTGCTGGTGCCGATGGCATTACCGCGCATCTGCGCGAAGATCGCCGCCATATCCGTGACGAGGATATGAAGCGACTGCGCACTGAAATTGACCTGCCCCTTAATTTCGAGATGGCAGCAACTGACGAAATGCTGGCGATTGCGCTCGCGACCAAGCCGCATGCTGTGTGTCTGGTGCCGGAAAAGCGTGAAGAACGGACCACAGAAGGCGGTCTGGATGTTGTCGGCGGTCACAATCACCTTAAACGGTTTGTGTCGGAACTGGGCGATGCGGGTATCCGTGTGTCGCTGTTTATCGAAGCGTCCAAAGATCAGCTTGATGCTGCCAAAAGTCTTGGCGCGCCGGTTGTCGAAATCCATACCGGCGCCTATTGCGATGCTGAAAATGGCGCAGACCGTGCCCATGAACTTGAACGTATCCGCAATGCCGTGACATACGGGGCAGGGATCGGGCTTGAAATTCATGCCGGGCATGGGCTTAACTTCGAAACGGTCGAACCGATTGCTGCAATGGCTGAAATTGCCGAACTGAATATCGGGCATTTCCTGATTGGCGAAGCGGTGTTTGTCGGGCTTGAAGCGGCGATTGCCGAAATGCGTCGTTTGATGGATGCCGCACGCGGTCAGACGAGTAATGTGAAATGATCATTGGGATCGGCACGGATTTGTGTGATATCCGTCGAATTGAAACCGCGCTGGAACGCCATGGGGAGCGTTTCATGAAGCGTGTTTTCACCGACGTTGAAATTGCCCGCGCAATTCGAAAGCCGCATCGGACCGCATCATCGTTTGCGATGGCGTTTGCTGCAAAGGAAGCCTGTTCAAAGGCACTTGGTACAGGGTTTCGCCGGGGTGTTTATCACAACACGATGGGTGTGGTACATCAACCAAGCGGCAAGCCGGACATGGTTCTTGTTGATGGGGCGTTGGCGCGATTGAACGAATTAACCCCGGACGGGAAAACTGCTTCGGTGTATGTGACCTTGACGGACGAATATCCCCTGGCGAATGCCGTTGTGGTAATTTCGGCCGACTGACAGATAAATTGATTGGTTAAAAACGGAATGGAAAAGCTTGTGCAGAAAAAGAAAACGGGTGGCCTTTTTGACACCTTGAAGACCGTTTTCTGGGCCATTGTCATTGCACTTTTGGTTCGGACATTTGCCTTCGAACCGTTCAATATTCCGTCTGGTTCTATGATCCCGACCCTGCTGGTGGGGGACTATCTGTTTGTGTCGAAATTCTCCTACGGGTATTCGAAACACAGCATGCCCTTCAGCCTGCCGGTCATTCCGGGCCGTGTATTTGAAACCGAACCGGAACGTGGTGATGTGGTGGTTTTCAAACTGCCGTCCGACACCACCCAGGACTATATCAAACGCGTGATCGGCTTGCCCGGTGATACCGTTCAGGTCACTGACGGGCGCCTTTATATCAACAACAAGCTTGTTGAACGCGAACGGATCGAAGATTACATCCTGACCGATGGTACGGGCCGTTCCGCAGCGGTTCCGCAATATCTTGAAACGCTTCCGAATGGCAAGGTGCATCGTATTCTGGAACTGTTTGGTGATCAGGGTCCAAGTGACAATACCGAAGCCTTTACCGTGCCCGAAGGCCATTACTTCATGATGGGTGACAACCGCGATAATTCGGCAGACAGCCGTGCCTTCCCGTCGCGCTTCCGTTTTGTGCCGATCGAAAATCTGGTCGGCCGTGCTGAATTCCTGTTCTATTCCAAGGACAGCTCGCAGCCGGTCTATGATCTGGGCAGCATCCGGTTTGATCGCCTGTTCCAGGGGGTCAACTGATGAGCGACGGCATACCGGTGATCACCGAGATTGATCACGGTTTTTCCAATCCTGACCTGCTGCGTGTGGCGCTGACCCATCGCAGTGCGGCAAAGGGCAAGGATGCGCTAAGCGGTGGGAACGAGCGCCTTGAATTCCTGGGCGACCGGGTTTTGGGGCTTGTTGTGGCCGAAATGCTTTACACCCGGTTCGGGCGTGAGCGCGAAGGTGCGATGGCCAAGCGTTTCGTTGCGCTGGTGCGTCGTGAAACTCTTGCGCGTGTGGCCAACCAGATCAATCTGGGTGACCATATCCAGATGGCAAAGGGTGAACGCGCTGCCGGGGCGGACGCCAATCCGGCAATTTTATCTGATTGCATGGAAGCCGTGATTGCCGCACTCTATCTTGATGGTGGACTTGAACCGGCGCGCCGCTTTATTGAAAAGCTCTGGACGCCGCTGCTTGATGAAGACAACAAGCCGCCGCAAGATGCGAAAACGCAATTGCAGGAATGGCTTCAGGGGCGGGGCAAGCCGCTTCCGAAATATGAAATGGTCGGACGTGAAGGTCCGGCGCATGCACCGATCTTTACGATCGAACTGACCACCAGTGATGGCGATCGTGTCAGTGCAGAAGGAAAATCGAAACGTGAGGCGGAACAACTCGCCGCCCGCATGATGTTGGACAAACTAAGCGATGAATGAGGTTCCCACACCGGTGGCCGAAGACAGATTACCTTATCAGCAGCGTTGCGGCTTTGTTGCGCTTGTTGGCGCGCCAAATGCTGGCAAGTCGACGCTTCTGAACCAGCTTGTCGGCACCAAAGTGTCGATCGTCTCGCCCAAGGTCCAGACGACGCGTACGCGTGTGCGCGGCATCGTCATGACCGAGGATGCGCAGATTGTTTTCATTGATACCCCGGGTATTTTCGCACCCAAACGCCGTCTTGACCGCGCGATGGTCAAGGCCGCCTGGAATGGTGCGGATGATGCGGATCTGGTGGTTCTTGTCATTGATGCCGGTACCGGCATTACCGACGAGGACCTTGCCATCATCAATCAGCTCAAGGATCAGAACCGCAAGGCTATTCTGGCCCTGAACAAGGTCGACAAGATCGCAGATAAGGAAAAGCTCCTGCGTCTGTCGCAGGATCTGTTTGCCCACGATGTCTTTACCGATGTCTTTATGATTTCGGCCAAAAAAGGTGCCGGCACCCAGGATCTTGTGAACTTCCTGGCTGCAAAAATGCCAGACGGTCCCTGGATGTTCCCCGAAGACGACGTTTCGGACATGCCGTTGCGTCTTCTGGCAGCCGAAATCACCCGCGAAAAGCTTTATTATCAGCTTCAGCAGGAACTGCCGTATTCCGCAACGGTCGAAACCGAGTTGTGGGAAGAACGCAAGGACGGATCGGTCAAGCTTGAACAGACGATCTTTGTCGAGCGCGAAGGCCAGAAGGCCATCATTCTTGGCAAGGGCGGAAAACGGATCAAGGCGCTTGGCAGCGAAGCCCGCAAGGAGCTCGAAGCCATTTTCGAACGCCGGGTGCATCTGTTCCTGTTCGTCAAGGTTCGTGAGAACTGGGGTGATGATCCCAACCGCTTTGCCATGTGGGGCCTTGATCCCAACGCATAACCGTGCGCGTTGCGCAGACAGATTATCAATTGCCGGGTAGATAATGGAAATCGGATCATTCTGGGGTGTCGTGATGATTGTTGTTGGCGCTGCTGCCGCAATGATTGTTGCCCGTGTGGCCAGACGACCGTTCCGTAACCGCCGCGATTATAACGCTGTGCAACGCGAAAAATCCTTTTTGCATCGCCCGCTTAATCTGATTGCGCTTCTGGTTGCGCTTGGCATCTTTGTGCTTGGCCTGTTCTGGAAAATGACGGGCGGAGGACCAAACTGATGACGCCAAATTCAATCGATCCGATCGATCAGGCCATAGACGAGGTCGAAAACCGTTCATGGCTGCGTAAAGTGGTGTTCGGTATTGCGATCTTTGCGCTTTTCTCCTGTCTGTTGGGCATGTTCTTTCTGGTGACCCGTCTGATCGTGCCCAGCGGTTATTTCTAAGAGACCGCGATGGATTGGCGTGATGATGGCATCGTTCTTTCGACACGCAAACTGGGCGAAAGTTCGGTCCGGTTATCCGTCCTGACACGGGATTATGGTCGCCATGCCGGTATGGTCCGTGGCGCCATGAGCAAATCAATGCGCGGCACCCTGGAGCCGGGCAATGAAATCAGGGTAGGGTGGTCGGCCCGCCTTGCCGAACATCTCGGGCAGTTTCGCTGTGAACTGACCGGCGCACATGCCGCGGATCTGTTGTTGCAGCCCGGTCCGCTGATGGCGATGAGTTCTGCCTGTGCGATGCTGGATGCAACATTGCCCGAACGCGAAGCCCATCCCGATCTTTATCATGGCACGGTGGCCCTGATGGCTGCCCTTAAGCTTGACCAGTGGTTGCCGGCCTATATCCGCTGGGAAGTGGGGCTTTTGGAAGAACTTGGCTATGGCCTTGATCTTCAACGATGTGCAGCGACCGATCTTGCCAGTGATCTTGCCTATGTTTCCCCGAAAAGCGGCCGTGCTGTTAGCGAGGCCGCCGGGCAGGCCTATCGCGATCGTCTTTTGCCGTTGCCGGCGTTTCTTGCCCTTGGGCGGGCATCGGGACCACGAGCGGATGCCGATATGCTGGAACAGTTGCGTGACGGCTTGAAGTTGACCGGTTTTTTCATTCACCGCGATATTTTTGAAGCCAAGGGCATAAAACCGGTGGCCGCGCGCGACCGGCTGGTTAGCCATGTCTGGCGGCTGTCAGGGGATGATGAAAAATAAATTGGTCAATTTGGTTCGCATCTGTTGACCAAGCCTATGCCCGGCGTAGTATGTTGCCAATATCGCAAGACATTCGGGGTTAGAATGCCCTTGCACCTGTCCATTCTGCCAAGCAACAAGAAAAATCGTTCATGAGCACCAAGACTTCCGAACCGGCCGGCGCCGGTCAAATCAGGGAAACCCGACTTGCTGATGCGCTAAGCGAACGGTATCTCGCATATGCGATGTCGACAATCATGTCGCGTTCCCTGCCTGATGTACGTGACGGCCTTAAGCCCGTGCATCGTCGTCTTCTTTATGCCATGCGTCAGCTCAAGCTGAACCCTGAACAGGGGTTCAAGAAATGTGCACGTGTGGTTGGTGACGTGATTGGTAAATATCACCCGCATGGTGACCAGTCGGTCTATGACGCACTTGTCCGTCTGGCCCAGGATTTTGCGGTACGCTATCCGCTGGTCGATGGTCAGGGCAACTTCGGCAACATTGACGGCGATAACGCCGCGGCAATGCGTTACACCGAAGCCCGCATGACCGCCGTTGCCGCCGCCCTGATGGACGGTCTGGACGAGGATGCGGTCGATTTCCGCCCGACCTATGACGGGGAGGAGCAGGAACCCGTTGTCATGCCGGCAGCGTTCCCGAACCTTCTGGCAAACGGGGCCGCGGGTATTGCGGTTGGTATGGCGACCAATATTCCGCCGCACAATGTCGGTGAAATCTGTGCCGGCCTGATCAAGCTGATCGACAAGCCCGAAACATCGATTGCCGAACTGGTGCGTTGTGTGCCGGGGCCGGACTTCCCGACAGGCGGGGTTCTGGTCGAGCCGCATGAAAATATTCTCGAAGCCTATGCCACCGGGCGCGGATCGTTCCGACTGCGCGCGAAATGGGAAGTCGAAAAACTCAGCCACGGTCTGTATCAGATCGTCGTGACCGAGGTTCCCTATCAGGTGCAGAAGGCCAAGCTGGTTGAACGTATCGCCGATTTGATGGTGGCCAAAAAGCTGCCATTGCTTAATGACGTGCGCGATGAGTCAACCGATGTCATCCGTCTGGTTCTTGAACCGCGTACCCGTGCGGTCGAACCGGAACATCTGATGGAAATGCTGTTCAAGAATACCGAACTGGAAATCCGGTTTGGCTTGAACATGAACGTTCTGGATGCCGACAATACGCCGCGTGTGATGAACCTGCGCGAAGTGTTGCGTGCGTTCCTTGCCCATCGTCAGGATGTGCTGATCCGTCGTTCAAACCATCGTCTGGCAAAGATCAATCATCGTCTTGAAGTTTTGGAAGGCTATCTTGTTGCCTATCTGAACCTGGACGAAGTGATCCGCATCATCCGGTTCGAGGATGAACCGAAAAATGCGCTGATGGCGGCCTTCAACCTGACGGAAGTTCAGGCTGATGCGATCCTGAATATGCGTTTGCGGTCGTTGCGCAAGCTCGAAGAGATGGAAATCAAGAACGAGCATGCCAAACTGACCGAAGAAAAGCAGGGTCTTGAAGCACTTCTTGCCAGCGAAACGCTGCGCTGGGAGAAAATCCGCGATGAAATCGAAGTCATGCGCGAGAATTTCGGCAAGAAAACCGCGCTTGGCAAACGTCGCACGGAAATTGGCGATGCCCCGGAAGAAATCGAAGTGCCGCTTGAAGCACTGATCGAACGTGAACCGATCACGGTGATCTGTTCGAAAATGGGCTGGATCCGCGCCCTCAAAGGGCACACTGCCGATATCAGTGATCTGAAATTCAAGGATGGCGACGAACATCGCTTTGCCATCAAGGCCTTTACGACAGACAAGCTTCTGATCCTGTCGACGGCGGGGCGTTGCTACACCATGTCTTGCGACAAGCTTCCGGGCGGTCGTGGTCATGGCGAACCGATCCGTCTTTCCATCGATCTGCCCCAGGAACATGACATTGTTTCGATGGTGGTTCACAAGGAAGGCCGCAATCTTCTGGTGGCAAGTTCTGCTGGACGCGGCTTCCAGGTCGCGGAAAAAGACGTTGTTGCCCAGACCAAGAATGGCAAGCAGGTCCTGAACCTTGGAACCGGGGAAGTTGCCAAAATCTTCATCCCGGTTGAAAAGGACCATGTCGCGGTTCTTGGCGATAACCGCAAATTGCTGATCTATCCGGTTGATGAAGTGCCGGAAATGACCCGTGGCCGCGGCGTCATCTTGCAGAAATACCGTCAGGGCGGTCTTTCAGACCTGATCCTGTTTAATCTGGAAGATGGCCTGAGCTGGGCAATGGGCGGCAGCGAAGGGCGGACCCGAACCGTCACCGAACTTGCCGAATGGACCGGCAAACGCGCTGGTGCCGGGCGACTGCCGCCAAATGGTTTCCCGCGTTCGAACAAGTTCGAATGACGAAAACAGACCTGAATTAATGCTTCAAAAGCCGGATGGAATATCGCCATCCGGCTTTTTTCATGCCTGAAACCGGCCCGCGAAGATGCAAACAACATCATATGCTGAGAATTTGGCGAGAAATGGCGGAATTGCGTGCCAAAAGATATGGCGTTTTGGGTGGTTAAAATGTAACTTCGCAACCTGATTAACAGGAAGCCCGCAATATTCCTGTGTGATTCAATAAGGGCTTGGGAGTGAAAAGTGAGATTTCTGGGAAATTTCGTCCACGCGATAGACGGTCTGAATGACTGGATCGGTCGCGGGATAGCCTGGCTGGTAATCCCGATGGTCGTTATCACGTTTCTGGTTGCGACATTGCGTTACGGCTTTGCGGTTGGCTGGGTATCGATGCAGGAAAGCTATATGTGGCTTTACGGCATCATGTTCATGGTAGGGGCGGGATACACGCTTTTGCACGGTGGCCATGTTCGGGTGGACGTTTTCTATCGTCCGGCTTCGGCACGATACAAGGCATGGGTTGATCTTTTCGGATCCCTGTTCCTGATGACCCCGGTTCTGGTCATGATCCTGATGTACAGCTATCCGTATGTTGCGACGAGCTGGCACCGTCTTGAAGGATCTCACGAGACAGGTGGTCTTCCGGGTCTGTTCCTGTATAAATCGGTGATTTTGGTGTTTTGTGTGCTGATGCTGCTTCAGGGGCTTTCGCTTGCTGCGCGCAGTATTCTGGTACTTGCCGGTCACAAAGAATTTGAAATCAAAGAAGAAGAACACGAGGGCGTTTGATGACGGGTGAAATTCTTAGCCTGGTGATGTTCGCCGTGGCCTGCGGCGTGCTTCTTCTTGGTTTTCCGGTTGCTTTCTCGCTTGCGGGCACCGGTCTTGCTTTTGCCCTAATCGGCAATGCAATGGGTACATTCGACATGCCGCTTCTGGGGTCGTTGCCGTCGCGCTATTTCGGTGTGATGACCAACGAACTTTATGTGGCAATTCCGCTGTTCGTGTTCATGGGGGTTATGCTTGAACGCGCGCGGATCGCCGAAAAGCTTCTGACCACCATGGGTATGCTGTTTGGCACCATGCGCGGCGGTCTTGGCATTTCGGTGGTGATTGTCGGCATGTTGCTGGCAGCATCGACCGGTATTGTCGGGGCGACCGTTGTGACGATGGGCCTGCTCAGCCTGCCTGCGATGCAGAAGGCCGGTTATGATCCAAAACTGTCGACCGGTGTGATCTGTGCGTCCGGTACGCTTGGGCAGATCATTCCGCCGTCAATCGTTCTGGTTCTTCTGGGTGATATCCTTCAGGGCGCTTATGCCGAAGCACAGCGTGCGATTGGCAACTGGGCACCGGAACCGATTTCGGTGATGGACCTGTTTGCAGGTGCCTTCATTCCGGGATTGTTGCTGGTCGCACTTTATATCACCTGGATCATTATCAAGTCGTTGATTGATCCCAAGGCAGCCCCGGCACTGGTCGAAGGCAAACGTCCGGAAGGCCTGTGGGGGGAAGTTCTTCGTGCCTTGCTGCCTCCGGGGCTTCTGATTGTTGCTGTTCTTGGCTCGATCCTGACCGGTATTGCAACGCCGACTGAGTCCGCAGCATTCGGCTCGATCGGTGCGATTGTCCTTGCGGCATTCTACAAGCGCCTCGATATGGCGGTTCTGCGCCATGTTGTGCGCCAGACCGTTCAGGTCAGCGCGATGGTGTTTGTCATTCTGCTTGGCGCCTCGGTCTTCTCGCTGGTGTTCCGCGGTCTTGGCGGGGATCATCTGGTTGAAGAATTGCTGCATAACCTTCCGGGTGGCGTTTTCAGTGCCATGCTGGTGGTCATGCTGCTGATGTTCTTCATGGGCTTCTTCCTCGACTTTATCGAGATCGTGTTTGTCGTGATCCCGATTGTCGGCCCGATCCTGCTTAAGATGGATATCGACCCGGTCTGGCTGGGCGTGATGATCGCCATCAACCTTCAGACCAGCTTCCTGACACCGCCATTCGGCTTTGCGCTGTTCTATCTGCGCGGTGTGGCACCGGCAGCGATCAAGACACTTGATATCTATCGCGGTATCATTCCGTTCGTGATGATCCAGATGCTGGGCCTTTGCCTTGTCGCGGCATTCCCGTGGCTCGCAACCTGGCTGCCAAGTGTTCTGTTCTGATCAGACAACAGATGACCATTTCAAAGAAAGGCACCCGAACGGGTGCCTTTTTTATTGCGCGATCCGTGGATCGAGGAGGGGGCATGTCTGGGAATTCCAGCCGTTTTCTCATGTGCAACGGGCAAAGAAAAAGGGCCGGCAAATTGCCGGCCCTTGATCGTTTCCAGAAATGGAATACTTAGTATTTGAACGGCAGGACACGTGCCTGGGCAAATGCCGATTCCGAGAATTTCGACCATGCGATCGACTGGGTACGGAAGGCGATCAGGCTTTCGAAGACTTCCTGAGACAGCGGGTTCGAAGAAACCAGGTCACGCAGAACCTCACCCGAAAGTTTGCCAAGGCCGGTCAGAATGTCGTCAGAGAACGGACGAACATCGACATTATGCTTGTTGCGCAGAGTGTCGAGTGCCTGAACGTTACGGGCGGTGAATTCCGACAGAACCATCTGGTTAACAGCGCGGTTTGCCTGCTCGACAATGGCCTTCAGATCATCCGGAAGCGCATTCCATGCATCCAGGTTGATGAAGTTGTCAAGAACGGTCGCCGGCTCGTGCCAGCCCGGGTAGTAGTAATATTTCGCCGATTTATAAAGACCGAATGCCAGGTCGTTATACGGGCCAACCCACTCGGTCGCGTCAATCGCACCGGACTGAAGTGCCGGCGGGATTTCGCCGCCCGGAAGGTTCACAACGTTTGCGCCAGCCGCTTTGACAACTTCGCCACCAAGGCCCGGAATACGCATTTTCAGACCCTGATAGTCTGCAATGGTGTTCATTTCCTTGTTGAACCAGCCACCCATCTGCGTGCCGGTGTTCCCCGACGGGAAGAACTTACAGTTCAGTTCGGCATAGACCTTGTCAGCAAGTTCCTGACCGCCACCCCACTGGAACCACGCATTCTGTTCCTGAGCGTTCAGACCGAACGGCATTGCTGCGATATACTGGGTCGCGTCAACTTTGCCTTTCCAGTAGTAAGGCGCACCGTGGCCCATTTCGACGGTGCCGTTGCCAACAGCGTCAATGGCTTCGAATGCCGGGACGATTTCGCCCGCACCGAAAACGGTAACTTTCAGGCGACCATCAGATGCCTTGGTGATGTATTCAGCAAGAAGGTTCGCACCGGTACCAAGACCCGGGAAGTTTTTCGGCCAGGTGGTGACCATACGCCATTCACGGACGTCCTGTGCAAGTGCCGGTTTGGCAAAAGTGGATGCGGCAGCAGTCGCACCTGCTACGGCAGCGCCAGAAAGAAATTGGCGACGTTTCATTAGTTACAGCCTCCCAAAGATGCAAGCTCATGATTTATATGTATCAAAGCCGGTTAACCGGCTTTGTAAGGAGCTTATATGCGTCTTTGGATGCAGGCAACCGGGGATCGAGCTGATTTCTAGGACTTTAGTCTAATGTAGAATGATACGAAAGAAGGGTATCCCATCCTATGCACAGGTATCGGGTCCGGTGTCGCTCATCGACACCCATTGCCCGTCCCGGAACCCTTCAAGCGGCTGAAAGCGCATCTTGTAGGACATCTTGCGACAGTCGCCGATCCAGTAACCCAGATAGATATGTGGCAAATCAAGAAGTTGTGCTTCTTCGATCAGGTCAAGGATGATGTAGGTCCCAAGGCCGCGCTTGCGTTCTGCCGGGTCAAAAAAGCTGTAAACCGCAGATAATCCGTCGGCAAGATTGTCCACCAGTGCAACGGCAATCAAACTGTTGTCGGCACTACGATATTCATAGATCGATGTATCAATCGTGCTGTCTTCGATCATGGCGCGATAGTCGCGCGCATCCATCCGGGCCATATCGCCATTGCCATGGCGGGCATCCTGATAGGTGCTGAACAGCTGGTATTGTTCCTGTGTGGCTGTCGGCGGCAGGATGGAACGCGTAAGGTCACTATTCTTGTTCTGGATGCGGCGGAATGACCGACTATATTCAAAATCCGGGCATCTTACCCGCACGGGAACACAGGCATTGCAATCGCTGCACGCCGGAAGATAGGCGATGGAATGGCTGCGGCGGAAACCGGCGCGCGACAACAGATCGTGAATATTGTTGGCCTCTGGGCCTCGCAATTCGGTCACCAGCTTACGTTCAAATCGTCCGGGCAAATAGGGACACGGCATCGGGGCCGTCATGAAGTAATGCTGCGTAAGGCGGCGCTGGTTGACTGTCATCTGGTATTCTCAATCCCGATCACACGCGATCATCTATATTATGAGATTAAGTGCTGTTTGTGACAGTTTAAAGGTCATGCAGCCAAAAGGGCATTCAAATCTGTGACATCGCCATATGTTTATGGTTGTGACGGCACGCCGAAGGTCGGACGACGCGGGGCAGCACCATTGGCCGGTGTCTCGGATTGCTGGGCCGGGGATGCACCGTTGGCAGGGGTGCCATTGCCATTCTGTCCATCTGATCCCAGTTCGGCGCGTTCACCGGTACCACGCAAAAGCGTGATGCTGATGCGACGGTTTCTTTCATTTTTGGGATCATCAGGTACCAGCGGATCGGTATCCGAAAGACCGGCGACCTTGGCAAAGCGGGCGGTTTCCAGACCCAGGTCTTGAAGGGCGCGACGCGTGGCCAGTGCACGGTCTGTCGACAGTTCCCAGTTTGAATAACCGTCAAGGCGGTTGAACGGTACCGCGTCGGTATGGCCTTCGATCGAGATGTCCTGGGGCATTTTTTCAATGACCTCGGTAACTTTTTCGAGAAGAAGCCGCGTATGTTCAGCCATATCGGCACTGCCGCTCGGGAACATGGCAGTCCCGTCTTCATCAAGGATCTGGATCCGAAGACCTTCGTCGGTTTCCTCGATCCGGATGTTCTTTTCAAGACCCTGAAGTTCCGGGCTTTCATCGATGGCCTTAAGGAGTTCTTCCTTGGCCTCGTTGAATTCCTGTTCTTCCATCTGGGCAACACGGATGGCTTCGCGTTCGTCGGGGGACTGCTGAGGCGGGATGTCCATGCTGACAGTTGGCATGCCGAATTCGGAGCGCAATGCGCCTTCTTCTGCAAGGCTGGTCCCGCCGAGCAAGCCGCCCGAACCAGAATCATTCTGTGATATGGTTTCAGGTGTGAAATACATCGACACACCCTGAAGCTGTTCTTCGGTCGCGCTTGAAAGCAGCCACAGCAACAGGAAGAATGCCATCATTGCCGTCACAAAGTCGGCATAGGCAACTTTCCAGGCACCGCCATGGTGCCCGTGCCCACCTTTTTTGATCTTTTTTATAACGATATCGGGCATGTGCTGCGTTGTCCTCTAAACCAAAGCTCCCGGCTCAAGATCAAGCTGTGGGCGCATCTTGCAGCGCTTCGTCAAGTTCCTTGAAGCTGGGCCGAAGGTTATGGGGAAGGGTCTTGCGCGCGAATTCCACCGAAACCTGTGGGGCGTAACCCTGCATGTGACCGATCAGTGCGGCTTTGATACAGCCATAATATTTGCCATCGGAATCAACCGTGTTCTTGATGATCGATGCGGTCGGGCCAACAAAGCCGTATGCGCCAAGAATACCAAGGAACGTACCGACAAGGGCCGCTGCGATCAGGCCGCCGAGAATTTCAGGCGGTTCGGTCACCGAGCTCATGGTCACAATCACGCCAAGAACCGCGGCAACAATACCAAGTGCCGGAAGGCCATCGCCCGCGGTCTGAACGGCCGATGCAACGGCGTGTTCTTCTTCGTGGTGGGTGTCGAGTTCCTGATCCATCACCGCTTCGAGTTCATAGGCGTTGGTGGTTCCCAAAGTCAGCAGGCGCAGATAATCACACATGAATTCCATCGCGTGATGATCTTTCATCAGATTCGGGAAGTTGGAAAACAGGCTGGAACTTTCCGGGTTCTCGACATGGCTTTCAAGCGCCAGATCACCCTTGGATTTGGCCAGACGGAAAATGGCATAAAGGCATATCAGGAGTTCCAGATATGCGGCCTTTTTCTTGGGGCCCTTCATGGCGCGCAGGGTATAGGTGAATGATTTTTTGACGATGCCAAGCGGGTTGGCGGTCAAATATGCACCGAATGCTGCGCCGAAGATGATCAAGACTTCAAGCGGTTGTACGAGAATGCCAAAGTCGCCATGCGGCAGATAGCCACCCAGGACAGAGCCGATTACGACGATATAGCCAATGATCAAGAACATTCTTTTTTCTTCTCCGCTAGCCCAAGCCAGATACCTGAACGATCAACCCCGAGTTCATTGAAACATCTGTCATCTGCGGCACTGCAAAACATGTTTCTGATATCTGTATGCTCTTATTAAGTTTTAATCTTATTAACATCGCGTTTAAATTAGCTGCGAGTTAGGTTTGACAGCGGGATGATTAGACGCCATTTTCCCCAAGCTCCATTCAGCGTGCGTCAACCATCCATATTTGTATACGAGAGCTGCCTTCAATATGTCTTTCTCTGCGCGCGATTTTCGCGATTGCCTTGGTCAATTCACAACCGGTGTTGCTGTGGTAACCACCCGCGCTGCAGACGGTGCAAAAGCCGGCATTACCATCAACAGCTTTGCTTCGGTCTCACTCGATCCGGCACTGGTTCTGTTTTCGGTTGATCACCGTGCGGCAACGCATGCACTGTTTACCGGGGACGCAAAGAGGTTTTGCATCAATATCCTGAGCCAAAGCCAACAGCAGGTCTCCGAACTGTTTTCCGCACCGGGGCAGGATGGCTGGGATCGCGTGGCCTATGAAGATGACAGTCTCGGCATGCCGCGCCTGACAGGAAGTGTTGCGGCACTGACCTGCGAACGTCATGCCCTTCATGAAGGCGGGGATCACAGCATCATCGTCGGCCATGTCCGCGAACTGGTAATGGGCGAAACCGGGGCACCGTTACTTTATTATGGCGGTCGGTATCGTAGCCTGGGTGACTGATCTGCTGGCGATCATGTGATCGGGTTTATACAGAAAAAGGGCCGCGGTGACATACCGGCGGCCCTTTGTCGTTTGGCTGTTGATCAGGCAAAGCCTGATCAGTCGAGTGATGTGTTGCCAAGCAGGCGCCCGCCAAATCCCGCCTTGATCAGGCGTTCGATAACCTGTTGGGCATGGATGGTATCGCGGACTTCCAAAACCATATCGACGTCGGTCTGTTTTGCTGGCACGTCATAGAAATGACGCTGGTGATAGACTTCGATGATATTGGCTTCTTCTTCGCCGATCAGCGAACTTATGGTTGCCAGCGCACCCGGCACATCGGGAATTTCAATACGAACGCGGACAAGACGTCCCTGACGGGCCATGCCGCGCATCAGCACCTGGGCAAGAAGGCGGGTATCAATATTGCCGCCGCTGACAATCAGGCAAACTTTCTTGCCCTTGAATTTTTCTGGATGGTCAAGCAGGGCTGCAAGCGGCGCCGCACCGGCACCTTCGACCACGCTTTTTTCGATCTCGATCAGCATCTGGATGGACCGTTCGATACTGCTTTCATCAACCAGTACGACGTCGTCGAGCTTTTCCTTACAGATTTCAAGCGTCAGGCCACCGGGCTGTTTGACCGCAATGCCTTCGGCAATGGTGACACCGCCGCCGGTATATTCTTCGCCGCGAATGCCCTCATACATGCTGGGATAAAGCTTGGTCTCGACACCGATAATCTCGATATCCGGGCGGCGTGATTTGACAGCCGTTGCCACCCCCGATGCCAGGCCACCACCGCCAATCGGCACGACGATGGTGTCGATATCGACATTTTCGTTCAGGATTTCGAGCCCGACCGTACCTTGGCCGGCAATGATATGGGCATCGTCAAACGGGTGGACAAAGGTCAGGCCGCGCTCTTTTTGAATGCGTCCGGCGGCCTCAAGGCTTTCGGCGAACACATTCCCGGTCAGGACAACTTCCGCCCCGTGGGATCGCGTATGATGGACCTTTGTAAAGGGCGTATTTTTGGGCATGACGATGGTAGCCGGAATGCCAAGCCGTTTGGCGTTATATGCAACACCCTGGGCATGGTTTCCGGCCGAAACGGCAATAACGCCGTTTTCGCGTTCTTCGGGCGTCAGGCTGGCAAGTTTGACATAGGCGCCACGTTCCTTGAACGAGGCGGTATATTGCTGGTTTTCAAGTTTAAGATAAACTTCTGCCTGGCAAATGCTTGAAAGTGTAAGTGATTTTACCAGTGGTGTTTTGGCGACAATGCCATCAAGCAAGCCGGATGCGCGTACAATATCGTGATAGGAAACAGTCATAATTTCCATGCTCCTGCGGCCACCATCGGTGTGATGTGGTGGCAATAATATCATGTGGTGGGTGAATAACGGTAGTTAACCGGACCTGTCATCCGCAGATGACAGGGATCACATTCGCAGGTCGGAAATCCCCATAATCATGGCCATCGCACCGGCACGAAGCGTCGGACGGGAATGCGATGAAAGGATGTCAGTATATGCAGACATAGCCATGTTCTTTCTGGGTTGAAGATGTGTTTTCAAGCGGCAGCTTTGCGGATAAGTCGCCCAAGGTCAAGTGCCGCAATAGAAAAACCGGGTTGCGTGTACCGCAACCCGGCCAAGTGGAACGCCTGGTTTGGGGATCGGGCGTTATTCCATATTCAGAATGACGGTTTTCTTGTAGGTGAAATGTTCAAGCATACTTTCAAGCGATGCTTCCTTGCCAAGTCCCGACAACTTGATGCCGCCATAGGACAGGTTCGGCTGAACAACAAGGTTCTGGTTGACCTGAACAAAGCCCGCTTCAAGGCGTTTGGTGGCGACAAGGGCGGTTTTCAGATCCGTGGTCCAGACCGTCGCCGCAAGGCCAAAGTCGCTGTCATTTGCCAGTTCAAGGGCTTCTTCAAAGGTCTTGAATTTGAAGACACAGGCAACCGGGCCAAAGATTTCTTCGCGGGCGATCCGGGCATTCGGGTCAACATTGGTGAAAATTACCGGACGGACAAAAAGGCCGTCGGAAAGTTCGGCGTCAGCGGGAAGGGCGCTGAGCTCATGCTTGGTTGCACCTTCTTTTTCCCCGATATCGATATAGCCGCATACCTTGTCGAACTGCTTGCGGTTAATGATCGTGCCGATATCGGTTTCCTCGTCAAGCGGGTTACCCATTTTCAGGGTATTAACCTTGTCAATCAGTCGCTTGACGAACTCATCATGAAGTTTTTCATGAACCAGCATGCGTGACGATGCGGTGCAGCTCTGACCCTGACGGGTGAAGCGCATGCCGCCGATTGCACCGGCAACCGCCTTGTCGAGGTCGGCGTCATCCATCACGATCATCGGCGACTTGCCACCAAGCTCAAGGGTGACCGGGATCAGCTTTTCGGCAGCGGCCTTATACACCGTGCGACCAGTTTCAACCGATCCGGTAAAGGAAACCTTTTTGACATCCTTGTGTTCCACAAGCGGACCACCGCAAGACGGCCCAAAGCCCGACAGGATGTTCAAGACGCCAGCCGGAAGAATTTCCTGCATGATCTGGCAGACGCGCAGCACGGTAAGCGGCGTGTCTTCGGCGGATTTCACGACAACCGTGTTGCCGGCAACCAGGGCCGGGGCAACCTTGATCGCCATCAGAAGCAGCGGGACGTTCCAGGGAATGATGGCGCCGACCACACCAACAGCTTCGCGGGTGGTCAGGGTCATCATGTTGGGGTTGAAGGGAACGGTTTCACCTTTGAGTTCCGAGGCAAGCCCGCCAAAGAAGACGAACATGTCGGCCAGAACCGATGCTTCGACACGGCTTTCAGTGCGCAGCGCCTTGCCCGATTCCAGGGCGACCAGTCGACCGAGTTCCTCAGTATGGGCCATCAGGACGCGACCGCATTCGGCAACCAGCTTGCCACGTTCACGGGCAGGGCGTTCTGCCCAGTCTTTCTGCGCTTTCTTGGCAATATCAACTGCAATTGCCACATCGTCAGCATCGCCGTCGGCTGCCTGACCGATAACCTTGCCGGTGGCCGGGTTGATGACGTCAAAGGTCTTGCTGTTTTTGGGGGCAACAAGTTTGCCATCAATCAGGTGGTGGCCGGAGAGTTCCGTCGCCAAAGACATCGGATCAAGGTTCGGTTCGAAAGGCATTTCAGGCTCCCTGTGGGTTGTGTGTGGTTGCGCTTTTTTGCGTGGGGCACACAATATTGGTTATTCGGTATTGGTTTACCAAATTATCGACAGGATGCCGCAATATCAAGATCAATTCGTGTTTACAGGCATGACAGTTTCGCAAAGGGCTGATAACCTTGTCGTGCAAAAAGGCCAGCCCGGCGGCGGTACGTGTCTGGGCGCCAGCATTTCGCAAACGATGGAGTATTTATGCCACGTCATTTCGATACGACGTTCGATGTTGTTAAGGAACTCAAGCCTTCCTATCCGGTTTATTGTCTCAGACCCAATATTCTTCGAGAAACAGCGCAGCGCTTTGTCGAAATGTTCCCGGGCGACGTCCTTTATGCCGTGAAATGTAATCCGCATCCCGAAGTGATGCGCTATCTCCATGAAGGGGGTGTTCGGCATTTCGACACGGCATCGCCAGAAGAAATTTCACTGGTGCGTCGCCAGTTTCCGGGCATGAAGGCCTATTTCATGCATCCGGTCAAAAGCCGTGATGCCATCCGAAATGCACATCGTGTGTATGGCATTGATCACTATGTCATCGACACGATCGAAGAACTCGAGAAAATCCGCGAAGAAACCGAAGGCGACAAGAACCTTGTCATTCATGTGCGCCTGGCAACGCCCCCGGCCGGGGCGACCTATAACCTGTCGGCAAAGTTTGGCGCGCGTCCGATGGTCGCAGCAGAGCTTCTTAAAAAGGTTGATGAATACGGATATGAAGCCGGTCTTTGTTTCCATGTCGGGTCGCAATGCACCACGCCGAACGGCTATCGGATCGCGGTTGAGCTGATCCGCCAGGTTGTCGATTTCTCCGGTGTTCAGGTCAAGCATATTGACGTCGGTGGCGGTTTCCCCGGTCAGTATATGAACCAGCGCGGTGCCAGCCTTGAAGAATTCATGGACGAGATCAAGGATTGCATTCGCTGGCTTGATATGCCTGAAACGACCTTTATGTGCGAACCGGGTCGGGCACTTGTTTCAAGTGGCATTTCCCTGATTACCCAGGTTCACCTGCGCAAGGAAGATACCCTGTTTATCAATGACGGTGTGTATGGAAGCCTGTCGGAAACCGTGACAGGGCAGCTTCGCTATCCGGTGCGACCAATGCGGATCAATGGTGAATTCATCGAAGATGAAACGCTTGATTTCACCATTTATGGCCCGACCTGCGATAATATGGATGTGTTGCCAGCGGCTGTTTCCCTGCCGGCGGACATCCGCGAAGGGGACTGGATCGAATTTGGCCATATCGGGGCCTATAGCAACGCACTTGCGACCCACTTCAACGGGTTCTTCCCGGAAATGCAGGTCACCGTTGGCGAAGCGTTCCCGTTCGTGGATGGCGAATTCCCCTATGTGGCCTGACCGCGCACCGAGTTGCGACGGTTAATTAATTGCCATGCGGGTAAGCAGGGTTCACTGCTTACCCGTTTTTCTTGGGGTGTCGCATTTGGAAAATATCATTATCGGTAAAAAGGTACTTGTTTACCAATAATGATTGATTGCACTATGTTGCCCGCATTCGGAACCGGCAGGGGACCTGTCGGCCAAAAGACCAATCTTCGGGGAAGCAATACAGTGACCAACAGCCTTTTCATGCGTATCCGTGACCGGTTTCCAAAAGACCTTTCGTCGGTTCTGATCGAAACACCGACCGGCAAGACATACAGCTATGCCGACGCGGATACGGCATCGGCGCGGATTGCCGGTTTGTTGACGTCACTTGGTGCGCGCAAAGGGGATCGGGTGGCTGTGCAGGTTGATAAATCCCCCGAGGCACTTTTCCTGTATCTGGGGTGCATCCGGGCTGGCTTGGTTTACTTGCCGCTGAACACCGCCTACCAGGCCGGGGAACTTTCATATTTCATGGGCAATGCATCACCGGTGGTGTTTGTTTGTCTGCCCCATCGATTGGAAGAAGTCACCGCAATCGCCAAGGAGCAGGGGGTAACCCATGTCCTGACACTTGGCGCCACAGGTGATGGCAGTCTTATGGATGGTGCCGCCGGACAATCCGGGCAGTTCGCGCCTGTGGCCTGTGCCGATGATGATCTGGCCGCGATCCTTTATACGTCGGGCACCACAGGAAAACCCAAAGGCGCAATGATGACCCAGATGAACCTGTGGTCCAATGCGGCAACGCTTGAAAAGCTTTGGGGCTTTACCGGGGATGACACCCTTTTGCATGCCTTGCCGATTTTCCACACCCACGGGCTTTTCATCGCCTGTCACTGTGTGATGTTGTCGGGCTCAAAGATGTTCTTCCTGCCGAAATTTGACCGTGACGAGGTCATGGCGCTTTTGCCGCGCAGTACGGTAATGATGGGTGTTCCAACATTCTATGTACGATTGCTGGCAGAAGATGACTTTGATGCGGATGTTACCGCTAACATGCGTTTGTTTATTTCGGGATCGGCCCCGTTGTTGCCAGAAACCTTCACTGCGTTCAAGCAGCGCACAGGCAAGGCTTTGCTGGAACGTTATGGCATGACGGAAATGGGGATGGCGACGTCGAACCCGCTGGACGGGGAGCGTATTGTTCATACTGTTGGCCCGGCACTTCCCGATGTTGAAATCCGCGTCTGTGATGGGGACGGTAACGTTCTGGGAACCGACGAGATCGGCGTTCTTGAAGCGCGCGGGCCGAATGTTTTTGCCGGTTACTGGCAGATGCCGGAAAAAACAGCAGAAGAATTTCGCCAGGACGGATTTTTCATTACCGGCGATATCGCTAAGATCGATGCCAAGGGCTATGTCCATATTGTCGGACGGGCCAAGGATCTTGTGATTTCTGGCGGCTTTAACGTGTATCCGAAAGAAATCGAAACCCTGATCGATAAAATGGAAGGGGTTGTTGAAAGTGCCGTGATCGGTGTTCAGCATCCCGACTTTGGCGAGGCGGTTGTCGCCATAATCGTTCCGACCCGCAAGGACGCCCTGTCAGAAGATGGGGTAATCGGCGCCATCAAATCGCAGCTTGCGAACTTCAAGGTGCCCAAGCGGGTGTTCTTTGTCGAAGAGCTGCCACGCAATGCGATGGGCAAAGTCCAGAAGAATGTCCTGCGCGATGACTATAAGGGCCTGTTTGCCAACTAGGCCGTTGCACAGCCAAGATGTTGAGGTCGCATGAGTGCGGACGTGGCTGGATACTGACAATCCTGAAATGCGGACAAAGAAAAACCCCGGCAGATGATCTGCCGGGGTTTTTCTCAAGGACGCTACGGTCGTGGCTTAGCGACCGAAAGCAACACGGTGTGCTACATCGTCGATCATGTCGCGGTTCAGACCGATGTCAGCCAGTTCGCGCGTATCAAGTTTACGCAGCGCAACCTGGGTCTGGTACTGAACGCGAAGAGCGCGAAGGAAAGCGAAGATTTTAGTTACGATCATTTCATCACCTATTTCAAACCGGCCGTTTAACACGGCGTCTATTCAGATAACCGGCATGTTCTCACCGAAGGTATTCCGTGAAGGAATAGTTAACTGGTTTGACGTGTCGGTTTGTTTACAATGTATCGAATGATCATCTGCTTGATGGCGCATTTACCAGTCGATACGTCCTATTCATTTGGTGAAGGCAATCTACGTCTGATTGTTGTGTTAATCCAATGCGTTTTTTGCATGGCAGCGGCTTGGAAAGCGCAGAAAGTCACCAAATTGCAATGAATTGGCGATAATACGGTTACATGAGGCTTCTTTTGCAACTTTAATTGCTATGCTAATGGTGCATGGCTAATGAAATTGCGTGACGCGTATCGGTTGATTTTGGCAGTTGCGCGCATTTAACAGGAATTGGGATGTATTTGGGGTCGCAATCGCCCGGAAAAGACCGTAACTTGCGCGACCAAATGCACGAACAGGAGAACTGACCATGAGCATCAATCGGCCGCGTTTGAATTTTACGCAGGCAATCGACGCATATTTGCAATATGCGCCGCGATTGCCGCAAGTGCAGGCTGATGCTGTTCCGGCGAAAACCGACTATGTCGAAAATCTTCTGGCGATTGCCGATCAGTTTGATCTGATTGTGTTTGACGCGTTTGGCGTTCTCAATAGCGGCCCGACGGCCATTCCCGGTGCTGTGAAAACCATCGCCACGCTTCAGGAAGCGGGCAAGAAGATTGCCGTTGTCACCAACGATGCGTCCAGTTCGGCAGAGGCCATCCTTGCCCGCCATCGCAAACGCGGGTTTGATTTTGACAACAGCAACCTGATCAGCAGTCAGCAATTCATTGCACCACTGATGCATGAACATGCCGATATTACCCATTGGGGCGCAATGGCCCCGGCGGACTGGCCGTTTCATGTCTTGCCTGACACTGTCGAGCCGCTTGGCGCGGACCGCGCACTCTATGACCGTGTCGATGGTTTTCTGTTGATTGATTCGGAAAACTGGTCAGATCAGCAGCAGGAAATGCTGGAACAAAGCCTTGCGGCCAATCCGCGGCCGATTTTGGTCGGTAATCCGGATATCTGTGCGCCAATGGGGGACTTCCTGTCCGTGGAATCGGGCTATTTCGCCCATCTGGCAGCGGATGCATGCGGGGTGATGCCCCAATGTGTTGGTAAACCGTATCATCACGTGTTTGAAGAAGTTCTGCGTCGCCACCCGGATGTCAGCCGTGATCGCGTCCTGATGGTTGGTGATACGGTGCATACGGATGTCCTGGGCGGTCTTGCATCGGGGATCAAGACGCTTCTGGTGCATCAGGGGGGATTCCTTGATGGTCAGGATATCGAAAGTGTCTTTGCCAAATCCGGTCTGCGGCCGCATTTCTGCGCGCGTGCAATCGGCCATGGTATCGCCGACCCGGTCAGCGAAGCTGCCTGTTGCGCCTGATCATCTGACTTTATGATCCCGGTAAATGCAAAAGGGCCTCGTTTGAGGCCCTTTTTTGTGTTCTGGATCGGGATTGCGTGCTGTGGTTTATCCTTCAAGCGCCTCGGCGACTTCAATGGCGCTATAGGTCAGAACCCCGGATGCGCCCGCACGTTTGAAGCATGAAAGCGTTTCAATCGCGCAGCCGATATAATCCAGCCAGCCATTCTGGCCCGCAGCCCGCAACATCGCATATTCCCCCGATACCTGATAGGCAAAGACCGGCACGCCAAATTCCTGACGCACGCGATACAGAACATCGAGATAGGGAAGACCCGGTTTGACGATGACCGAGTCTGCACCTTCTTCGAGGTCATAGGCAACTTCACGCATCGCTTCGTCGCTATTGGCAGGGTCAAGCTGATAGGTTTTCTTGTCTGCCTTGCCCAGCGCGCTTGCAGAACCGATGGCGTCACGGAACGGTCCATAGAAAGAGGACGCATATTTCGCGGAATAGGCCATGATCTGAACGTTCTTGAGACTTTCGCCTTCAAGTGTTTTGCGGATCGCACCGATGCGGCCATCCATCATGTCGGATGGCGCGACAACGTCACAACCTGCCTGGGCCTGGACAAGAGCCTGACGGACCAATGCTTCGGTGGTTTCGTCATTCAAAATCTGACCATCGACGACGATCCCGTCCTGACCGTCGGAATTAAACGGATCAAGGGCGACATCGGTGATGATGCCGATATTGGGGCAGGCATCCTTGATCGCCTTGGTCGCACGGCACACGACATTGTCGGGGTTATAAGCTTCGCGCGCGTCCTTGGTTTTAAGGTTCGCTTCGATATAGGGGAACAGTGCCAGGGCAGGGATACCGAGTTTTTCTGCATGTTTGGCGGTTTCGACCAATACATCGACAGACTGGCGTTCAACGCCGGGCATGGATGGGATCGGGGTTCGCTGGTTGGTGCCATCAATCACAAAGACCGGCAAAATCAGATCATGTGCGGTCAAGCGGCTTTCCGCGACCATGCGACGGGACCAATCGGACATGCGGTTACGACGCTGCCGGGTGCTGGGAAATGTGCCATAGGCGAATTTGTTGGCCATGATCTGTACTCTGTTCTGTGAGGCGGGGCGAACCTTGGATCCTGCCCGAGGAGTGGACAGGCCAATTTATGGGACAGATTTCATGCGCAATCAACCATTGCTGGCGAATTGCAGCCGTGCACGCATGGTCAGAAGGTAAACCGGGATAATCAGGGCAAGGAAGCTGGCGGTGATCGCAAATGCTGTGACCAGTCCGGCCACCTGGCCGATTGCGCCAATAATCGGCGGTCCTGCCATGATTGCCGAATAACCGGTGGCCGCGATGATCGACACCACCGCGCCGCCACCCTTGCCCGTGGCCTTTGATGCCGCCGACAGCAAAAGCGGAAGAATAACCGCAAGCCCGGTTCCGGCAATGCCGCACCCGATCCAGGCCACGATATAATGCGGTGACAGGGCGATGATAAAGGTGCCAAGGGATGCCAGAACCGAGCTTGTCAAAAGAACCGGTGCACGGCCGAATTTCATCACCAGTGCATCGCCCGACAACCGGGTTGCAGCCATTGCGCAGGAATAAATGGCAAAGCCGACAGCGGCCATGGTCGCACCCGATGACAGTTCGCTATTCATAAAGACTGTCGCCCAATCGGTAATGACGCCTTCGCCGAATTGCCCGATAAAGGCACAAACACCGAACGGAAGCAGCATCAGGAACATCGGGCGGTCCTTTTGCGCGCCGGATGTTCCCCCATTCCCGGTGGCAGCATTGTCTTCCGTTTCCTGATTGTCCTGCAAGACGGCGATTGCATCCCGGTCGGGCAAAAGTTTGGTTTGGGCAATGATATGGGCGATCAGAAAGACCGAAAGAATGACGGGCAGGTGGTAGCTGTTATCAAAGGGCAGGGCGAACCATGCCGCGGCAATCCCGGCACCGGCAAAGCCGCCAAGGCTCCAGCAGCCATGAAGGCCTGACATGATGCTGCGTCCTTTGACCCGTTCGACATTCAGGCCATTGGCATTCATTGCCACATCAAGAAACGCACCGGAAAATCCAAGGGCAAACATCGCAACAGAGATGCTGACATAGGATTGCATGAAAACCGGAATGCCAACCGCAATGAAATAGGCCAGCCCGGAATAGCGCACGACCAGTTCGCTTCCGATGCGATCAGAAAGGCGGCCGGCGATTGGCATCACGGCAAGCACCCCAATGGCAGCAGCCAGCAGAATACCACCCAGTTCGTCATGACCAAGGCCAAGCCGTTCCTGCACCAGGGGGATATGTGGTACCCAGCTTGAAAAGGCGGCGCCATGCAAAAAGAAGATGGTGCGTACCCGGTTATGGGGCTGGGAATATTTTTGCATCTTTGGTGGCTCCGGTCACTGGGCGTTTGGGCAGTCAGGCCTGAACAACGTTCATGCCGCGCTTGGCATAGTTTTTGAGATATCCGGCCGAAAGTTTGCGACCTGTTACAAGGTGGGATATCGCATCAATATCACACACCCGGAATGGCAGGCTGGTTTCAAGTTTGTCGGCGGTGGTGACAGCGATGATTTCGGCGGATTGGCTGATCATTGCGGCCTTTGATGCGCGTTCATCGGGGTGGCTGGTGGACAGTCCCGACTCAGGATGCAGCGCACAGGTCCCGAGCAATGCCAGATCTGCATTATATTTGCGGATTTCGTCAATTGTGGTCGGTCCACAAACAACCATGTCATTTTTCAGAAGCGTTCCGCCCAGCATGATGAGCCGGGCGTTCGGATGGGCGGCCAGCTCGACGGCAATCATCGGGTTGACGGTAATAACCGTCCCGCGAAAGGACGGTTTGAGGTGCCGTGCAACTTCGCAAATGGTGGTGCCGCTGTCGAAAAAGACCACGGCGTCATCCGGGATCAAATCGCGGGCTGTTTTCTGGGCAATGGCCGTGCGTTCAGGCTGAAGATCACGTGCGCGTTCTTCATAGGTTTCGCTTGGCTTGTTGGGAAGCACTGCGCCACCATGGATGCGGCGCAGCTGTCCTTCGTCTTCAAGCTGGCGCAAATCGCGGCGGATGGTATCAAGGGATGCATGAAACAGGGCAGCCAGGTCATGAATATGAACTGTTCCCATGTTTCGCAGCAGTTTCAGGATTTCATCCTGACGGGTGATGACGCTCGACATTTCGGTGCCTGTTTTGCATGTTGTGCATGTTTTGCCGATTTCATCTAGGCCTGTTTGCGAATTTGGTCAATGAAAAACCGGTCGAACGTTGGTTCGACCGGTTGCAGATGACGTCGCAAAGTTTTGCAAGATCAGGCTTTATCAAGGGCCTGTGTCAAATCGGCTAGAATATCGTCAATATGTTCAATGCCGATGGATAGTCGGACATAACCGTCAGTCACGCCCGATGACAGACGATCCTGTTCCGACAACTGGCTGTGAGTCGTCGTAGCCGGATGGATGGCAAGTGATCGCGTATCACCGATATTGGCGACGTGATAGAACAGCTCAAGCGCATTGATGAATTTCTCACCGGCGTCTTTGCCACCCGCCAGTTCAAAGCCCATCAGTGACCCGTACCCACCTTTAAGATAGCTGTCTGCACGACGGCGGCTTTCACCGTCCTGTTTACTGGGATGGATGACCTTGGTGACTTTGGGGTGTGATGCCAGGAAGTCGGCAACCTTGTTGGCATTCTCGCAATGACGTTCCATGCGCAGCGGCAGTGTTTCCATGCCCTGGATGGTCTGGAACGAATTGAACGGGGATGCAGCGGCACCGATGTCACGCAACAGCGTGCAGCGCAATTTGATCGCATAGGCAACCGGGCCAATCGGTTTGACAGCCTGCGTCCAGACCGCACCGTGATAGCTGGGATCAGGTTCGTTCAAAAGCGGGAAGCGTTTGGCATGTTTTTCCCAGTCAAATTTGCCGGAATCGACCACAACACCACCAACCGACGTGCCGTGACCGGCAATGAATTTGGTGGTCGAATACATCACGATGCTTGCGCCATGTTCGATCGGTTTGCAGATGACCGGGGCGGCCGTGTTATCGACAATCAGCGGAATGCCAAGCACGTCACCGATGGTGGCAACTTCGCGGATCGGGAAGACCTGCAATTTCGGGTTCGGCAAGGTTTCTGCATAAAAGGCACGGGTCTTGTCATCGGCGAGTTTGCGGAAGCTTTCCGGGTCAGCCGGATCTGCAAAGCGCACTTCGATTCCCATTTGCTTGAATGTATTGGCAAACAGGTTCCAGGTCCCGCCATACAAATCTGTCGAACTGACAATATTGTCGCCGGCCTGTGCGATATTCAGCACGGCAAAAGTCGATGCCGCCTGACCCGAACCAAGTGCAACCGCAGCAGCGCCGCCTTCAAGGGCGGCAATACGCTGTTCAAGCACATCATTGGTCGGGTTCATCAGGCGCGTATAGATATTGCCAAGTTCCTTAAGCGCGAAAAGGTCGGCGGCATGCTGCGTGTCGCGGAACTGATAACTGGTGGTCTGATACAGCGGAACCGCAACAGACCCGGTCGTCGGGTCGGCGCGATAGCCTGCATGAAGAACAATGGTTTCCGGTTTCGTGGACGACATGATGTGTTTCCCTGATTTATTGTTGTTCCTGACGCGGAGAAGGTAAGCCGACAGCACCATCATCAGCAAGAAACATTTGGAGAAAACGACTGCGGGAATGCACGTAAACAGTGTGATTTTTTAATATTGTGATAATTCGGTACTGTTATACCGAATGAATTGACAAGAGGGTGTTTTCACGTTTACGTAAAGGGAAAACAGATAAACTTCAGAGGCGGCGATCCAATGGAATTCAACCTGTCTGACGATCAGCAGGCATTTGCCCAGGCTGCGCGTGATTTTGCCCAGAACGAAATGGCACCTCATGCGGGTGAATGGGACGCAAAGCACATTTTCCCCGAAGAAACTCTGCGCAAGGCAGCAGAGCTCGGCTTTGCCGCGATCTATACGCGGGAAGAGTTCGGCGGAACCGGGCTTGGCCGTCTGGATGCAGCTGTCATCTTTGAAGAACTTGCTGCGGCGTGCCCGTCTACTGCGGCTTATATCTCGATCCATAATATGGCGTGCTGGATGATTGATAGTTTCGGATCGGACGCGCAGCGCGAAACATATCTGCCCAAGCTTGTGTCGATGGAACATTTCGCAAGTTACTGCCTGACGGAGCCGGGCGCGGGGTCAGATGCCGGATCGCTTCGGACCCGTGCGGTTCGTGATGGCGATCATTATGTCCTTAATGGTGAAAAGGCGTTCATTTCCGGCGGATCACGCAGCGATATATATGTTGTGATGGCGCGCACCGGCGATGACGGCCCGAATGGCATTTCGACCTTTATCATTCCCAAGGACACTGACGGGCTTTCATTTGGCAAGCTTGAAGAAAAGATGGGCTGGAACAGTCAGCCGACATCCGCCGTTATCTTCAGCAATTGCAAGGTGCCGGTCGAAAACCGTTTGGGCGAAGAAGGCGAAGGTTTCAAATTTGCCATGAAGGGGCTGGATGGCGGGCGGCTGAATATTGCGGCCTGTTCGATTGGCGGTGCCCGTGCTGCAATGGAACATGCGCGCGATCACATGAAAGTCCGCAAGCAGTTTGGCAAAAGCCTTGATCAGTTTCAGGCATTGCAATTCAAGTTCGCCGATATGGTAACCGAGCTCGAAGCAGCGCGCCTTATGCTGCACAAGGGGGCATGGAAGCTTGATCACAAGACCGATGATGCAACGCAGTTCTGTGCCATGGCAAAACGTTTTGCCACCGATATCGGGTTCGAGGTCTGTAACCAGGCGCTGCAATTGCACGGCGGGTATGGCTATATTCGCGAATATCCGATCGAACGGCTGTTGCGCGACCTTCGTGTTCACCAGATCCTTGAAGGAACCAACGAAATCATGCGGCTGATCATTTCCCGTGCCGCTTTGAAAGACTAGGCCATGAATAACACGTCTGATACCCAAACCACTGTTGCCGACGCGCCCGTGCTTTTTTCCCAACAAGGTGCAATCGGGCAGATCGTTCTTAATCGCCCGCGTGCGCTTAATGCGCTTGATCTTGTGATGGTCGATATGATGATGGGGCAACTCAAATCATGGGAAACCGATCCGTCGATCAAGGCCGTTGTGATCGAGGGTGCTGGTGAAAAGGCCTTTTGTGCCGGTGGCGATATTCGCGGTCTTTATGATGCACGCAAGAATGATGACGAAGATCTGCTTGATGCCTTTTACCGGCGCGAATATCACCTTAATCATTACATCGCCAATTATCCCAAACCCTATGTCGCGTTGATGGATGGCATCACGATGGGCGGCGGGGTCGGTGTTTCGATACACGGCATGTTCCGGGTGGCGACTGAGCGGACCCTGTTTGCAATGCCTGAAACCGGAATCGGGTTTTTCCCCGATGTTGGCGGTGGCTATTTCCTGCCACGATGCCCGGGGCAGATCGGCATGTATCTTGGCCTGACCGGTGCGCGGATAAAGGCCGCAGACTGTCTTTATACAGGTCTTGCAACTCATGGCGTTGCAACCGACAAGCTTGACAGTCTTAAAGCCGATCTTGCGGTGGCGTCCTATGATGGTGATGCAAAGGCGGTGGTTGCAGATATTCTCAAGCGCTATGAAACGGCTTTTGGTGAAGCACCGCTTGCGACCATTCGCGATGATATTGACCGGACGTTTGCCGGTGACAGCGTTGTTGCAATCTTCGAGGCGCTTGAACGTGAAGAAACCGCGTTTGGCAAGGAGACCCTTGATATTCTGGCAGCAAAATCACCGACGGCACTGTGCGTCAGCTTTGACCAGATCCGTCAGGGTCGTGACATGACGCTGGCTTCGGTTCTGAATATGGAATACCGCATGTCACAACGAATGGTGCGCAAGCCCGACCTGTTTGAAGGGGTGCGGGCCGTGATCGTTGATAAGGATCATGCCCCGAAATGGCAGCATGGCGATATCGGCCAGGTCGATCCGCGTGAAATTGCCGAGTATTTCGAACCGCTTCCGGTGGAAAAAGAACTTAATCTTTAAAACGATCCGGACCATTCTATGGTCCTGAAAAATCAAAACAAAAGTCCCGCACGGGATGTCAGAGGAGACTTCAAATGGCGACTATCGGTTTTATCGGTCTTGGCAATATGGGCGGCCCGATGGCGGCAAACCTTGTCAAGGCAGGGCACGACGTCAAGGTATTCGATCTGTCTGCAGATGCGGTGGCCAAGGCAGTTGATGGCGGTGCGGGCAAGGCTGCAACAGTAGCCGAAGCAGCAAGCAATGTTGAATTTGTTGTAACCGTTCTTCCGGCCGGAAAACATGTTCTTTCGGTATATGACGGCCCTGACGGTGTGATTGCCAATGCCAAGGCCGGTACAGTTCTGATTGACAGTTCCACGATTGAGGTCGATGCCGCGCGCAAGGCATCTGAGCTTGCCCGTGCGGCGGGCCTTGGCGCGGTGGATGCACCGATTTCCGGCGGAACCGCCGGGGCCGCGGCCGGGACCCTGACCTTCATGGTTGGTGGTTCGGATGCAGATTTTGCCCGCGCAAAGCCGATCCTCGAAGGAATGGGCAGCAACATCATCCATGCAGGTGACAGTGGTGCCGGGCAGGCGGCAAAGATTTGCAACAATATGGTGCTGGGGGTCAGCATGATTGCTGTTTCCGAGGCTTTCATGCTGGCCAAGCGTCTTGGCCTTGATGCCCAGAAGCTTTTTGATATCTCGTCAAAGGCATCTGGGCAGTGCTGGTCGCTGACCAGCTATTGCCCGGTTCCGGGGCCGGTGCCGACATCCCCGGCAAACCGCGATTATCAAGCGGGATTTGCAGTTGATATGATGCTTAAGGACCTGAAATTGGCCCAGCAAGCCTCGGCGGCGTCGGGGGCGACAACACCGATGGGGGCGCTGGCGGAAAGCCTTTATGCGCTTTATTCCAATAGCGGCCATGGGGGCATGGATTTCTCGGCCATTGTAAAAATGCTGGACGGGGAAAAGTGATCTCGTTCTCAGATTCTGTATCAAAGCGGGTCCGGATTTCCGGGCCCGTTTTTGTTATCTATTGCGTTGTCCGAGAATGGGCGCACAATAGGGGGCGGTTACATTCCCAAGGATCTTCAGCATTACAATGACCACGCGACAGAATACGTCAAACGAGATTTACTTTGAACTTCGTCAGGTGGGAACCTATCTGCGTTGTACGGCGATTGATGGCAAAACCGGGGTGGAGGTAACCGTTGCGGGACCTGTGAGTCGGAATCCTGAACAGTTGAAAAGGGTCGCCGCACAAAAACTTGAATACGTCCTGAAAAAGGGATAATGTATACAATATAAAGAGCGGGTGGCTTATCGGATCAGTGTTTTATTCCAATATCAATTCCTGATTTGGTGATTTTCACTAAAATCTTAAAGCCGCTTGCAGCCTTTGAACACATGTGTCTAAGGTTCACGCTCTAATCGCGCTTTCGGAAGTAAGAACCACAAACAGAATGGTCGGCTCCGAAGGCTAAAACCGGGTCATACCCGATAACAATAAGACGGAGGCTTCGCGGGTTTGCAAGGGGGCAATGGGGAGACTATGTCTCATCCAATCAATACATATATATGTGGCTTGATGCCTTCTGCCGAGCTGGCGAGGACCTTGTTTGTCTGTGCCAAATCTAAGGTTGTGCAATGGATTGGGCTTATTTCCTACAACAATTGATCAACGGTCTGACGCTGGGAGCCATTTATGGTTTGATCGCCATCGGTTACACGATGGTGTACGGCATCATCGGTATGATCAACTTTGCGCACGGCGAGATTTATATGCTCGGTGCGTTTCATTCCCTGATTACCTTCCTGATCTGTCAGGCGGCAGGGATCAGCGGCATTCTTCCGCTCACACTTCTTTTGATGCTGTTCGTTTCAATGGTTCTGACCTCGATTTACGGTTGGGGCGTGGAACGTGTGGCATATCGGCCCTTGCGCGGATCCTTCCGACTGGCAGCCCTGATTTCTGCCATCGGCATGTCGATCTTCCTGCAGAACTTTGTTCAGATTTCGCAGGGCGCGCGCGTTAAGCCGATGCAGCCGCTTGTTGAGGGCGGCATTACCCTTATGGAAAGCGCGAATTTCGACGTCCAGCTCAGCTACATGCAGATCGTGATCATCGTTCTGACCTTTGTGCTGATGGTTGTCTTCTCGCTGCTGATCGCCAAAACCTCGCTTGGTCGTGCACAGCGCGCTTGCGAACAGGACCGCACCATGGCGGGCCTTCTGGGCGTGAATGTGGACCGCACGATTTCGACCACCTTTGTCATGGGGGCCGCACTGGCATCTGTCGCCGGGATGATGGTGACCCTGTATTACGGTGTGATCGATTTCTATATCGGCTTCCTGGCCGGTGTGAAGGCCTTCACCGCTGCCGTTCTTGGCGGTATCGGGTCGCTGCCGGGCGCCATGCTTGGTGGGTTGCTGATTGGTCTGATCGAAGCATTCTGGTCGGGATATCTCACGATTGAATACAAGGACGTTGCAACGTTCGGTATTCTGGTTCTCGTGCTGATCTTCCGCCCGTGGGGTCTGCTTGGCAAGCCGGAGGTTGAGAAAGTCTGATGTCATCTGCATTTGCATCAACTCGTACCAACGGCTCGGAAGTTGTTAAGGAACTCGCGTTCTTTGCAGTTGTCGCGCTGCTGATGTCGGTCATGATCCTTGGTGTTGAAACGGTTGACCGTCCGACCGGTCTGGAACTGGCCGTTCGCTGGGATCTTGTTCTGATTGCCATTGGATCAACCGTGGTTGGGCGTCTTGCCCTGATCATGCGCCGCGAAGGCATGTCCCGAATTGTCCAGGCATTGCTGATTACGGTGACTGCGGTTGCCGTGTTCGAAATGTTTGTTCGTTTCCGTGACATGGATGATCGCTGGGCATCGCCGGTGGTCTTGGATATGGCATTTGGCAGTGTGCTTAGCACCGTTGTCGCCATCGCCTTTGTCGCCATCGTTTTTGCCATCGCCTATTTCTCGATGAAGGAAAAAGGCGCGGTTGAAGTCGATGAAAGCGCAAAGCTGTCGTCCAAGATCCAGCTGGTTTATCGCTCAAACACCAAAAAGATCGGTCTGGTGGGGATTATCTTCTTCATCATCTTCCCGTTCCTGTTCGGGGAAAACCGTTCCGCGATCGACCTTGCGACCCTCGTGATGATTTACATCATGCTGGGGTGGGGGCTTAATATCGTGGTTGGCCTGGCTGGTCTTCTTGATCTTGGTTATGTGGCATTTTATGCAGTCGGGGCCTATTCCTATGCATTGCTGTCACAGAACTTCGATCTGAGCTTCTGGCTCTGCCTGCCGCTTGCCGGGATCTTTGCAGCCAGCTTTGGCATCATTCTTGGCTTCCCGGTTCTGCGTTTGCGTGGTGACTATCTGGCCATCGTGACGCTGGGCTTTGGTGAAATCATCCGTGTTGTTCTGATCAACTGGTATGATCTGACCGGCGGCCCGGATGGCATTTCTTCGATCGAACGTCCGAGCTTCTTTGGCCTTGCCGATTTCTCCCGCCGTGTGCCTGAGGGCTCCGTTGCCTTTAGCGACCTGTTCGGGATGGACTATTCGTCCATGCATCGCCTGATCTTCCTGTACTACCTGATCCTTGCACTGGCACTTGTGACCAACTTTGTCACCATGCGCCTGCGCAAACTGCCGATCGGTCGTGCATGGGAAGCGCTGCGTGAAGACGAAATCGCGTGCCGTTCGCTTGGCATCAACCCGACCAACACCAAACTTTCGGCTTTTGCGATTGGTGCGATGTTCGGTGGATTTGCCGGGGCCTTCTTTGCCACCCGTCAGGGCTTTATCAGCCCGGAAAGCTTCACCTTCCTTGAATCGGCCGTGATTCTTGCGATCGTGGTTCTGGGCGGCATGGGCAGTCAGATCGGTGTGGTTTTGGCCGCCATCGTGATGATCGGTTTCCCGGAAATGTTCCGTGAACTTGCCGAATACCGCATGCTGATCTTTGGTGCCGGTATTGTTGCCATCATGTTGTGGCGTCCGCGCGGTCTGTTGTCCTTCCGTGACCCGACCATTCTGCTCAATATGAGCCAGAAAGAAAAAGTTGCCGGAGAGTTGAAATGACCGACAACAAACTGCTCGAAGTCGAACACCTGACCATGCGCTTTGGCGGCCTGGTCGCGATTGATGACCTGTCTTTCACGGCTAATAAAAGTGAAATCACAGCAATCATCGGCCCGAACGGTGCTGGCAAAACCACGGTGTTTAACTGCCTGACCGGGTTCTATGTCCCGACCGAGGGGCGTTTGACCCTGCATGCCAATGATGGCCCCCGTTTGCTGGAACGGACCGAAGGGTTCCGCATTCCGCGCAATAACGGTGTTGCACGTACATTCCAGAACATTCGCCTGTTTACCGGGATGACGGTTCTGGAAAACCTGATCGTTGCGCAGCATAACCGACTGATGGAAGCATCTGCATTTTCCATTGCCGGGCTGTTCAACCTTGGCCGCTATGCAAAGGCGGAAAAGGAAGCGATCGAAAAGGCGAAGTTCTGGCTGAACAAGGTTGGTCTGTATGATCAGGCTGACTGGAATGCCGGTAACCTGCCATATGGTTCCCAGCGTCGTCTGGAAATCGCACGTGCAATGTGTACTGATCCGTCACTTCTTTGCCTGGATGAGCCGGCAGCGGGTCTTAACCCGCGTGAGTCGGCGGAACTGAACATCCTGTTGCAAAGCATCCGTGATGATCAGGGCGTTGGTTGCCTTCTGATCGAACATGACATGAGCGTCGTGATGCAGATTTCCGATCATGTGATCGTTCTTGATTACGGACGAAAGATTGCCGATGGCAATCCCGATGCCGTCAAGAATGATCCGGCCGTTATCCGCGCCTATCTTGGCGAAGAAGAGGATGACGAGCTTCCGCCGGAAGTTGCCGCCGACCTTAATGTTGATCCGAATGCGCACTGAGGGAGTTCATCGATATGTCCATGCTTAAAATCGAAGGTGTTCATACCTTCTATGGCAATATCGAAGCCCTCAAGGGCATTGATATGGAAGTCAACGAAGGTGAAATCGTTACCCTTATCGGCGCCAATGGTGCCGGTAAGACCACGTTGCTGATGACTTGCTGCGGATCGCCGCAGGCAAGCAAAGGCCGGATTTTGTTCGAAGGTCAGGATATCAGTCGCATGCCGATGCATGAGATCTGCAATCTTGGCATTCAGCAATCGCCGGAAGGTCGTCGCATCTTCCCGCGGATGTCGGTTTATGAAAACCTTCAGATGGGGGCAATTACCCAGGATCCGAAACATTTCGATTCGGATCTTGAAATGGTGTTTGATCTGTTCCCGCGCCTGAAGGAACGCATCAGCCAGCGTGCAGGGACCATGTCCGGTGGCGAGCAGCAGATGCTTGCGATCGGCCGTGCCCTTATGGGGCGTCCGCGTCTTTTGCTGCTGGATGAGCCGTCACTTGGTCTGGCACCGCTTGTGGTGAAGCAGATTTTCGAGACCGTTGAAAAGATTAACCGCGAAAACAAGGTAACTGTCTTCCTTGTCGAGCAGAACGCATTCCATGCGCTCAAGCTCGCTCATCGTGGTTATGTGATGGTCAATGGCAATATTACGCTCTCGGGGACGGGTGCGGAACTTCTGGCAAACCCGGAAGTTCGTGCAGCCTATCTCGAAGGCGGCCACTAAGGAGGTCTGATATGGAATCCATTACGGGGACCAGCATTGGCGTCACCATTGGCATGACCATCATTCTGATGGGCTTCTGTGCCTTTATGACCGGACAGGCCATCGCCAATACCTGGCGGCCGTCATACCAGCTTTTGCCGTATGCGCTGTTGCTCGGTCTTGTTGATCGTTTCATGGTCTATGCGCTGTTCGAAGGCGAACTTCTTTCGCTTTCAGGCTATATTTTTGACACGGTAATCTTGTTTGCAATCATGCTGGGGGCCTTCCGGTTGACCCAGGTGAACAAGATGCTGTCGCAATATCCGTGGCTTTATGAACGCGTTGGTCCGTTTGCATATCGTGCCCGCGAAGGGGCGGATGTGCGCTGATTTTTGTGGTGGCGTTTTGCGCCACCACACCATTGCTAAATAATTGGCAATACACCAGTTTGTACTATTGCACACCAATTCAGGGGTGTTAAAGTACTAGGGAGCTGAAACCGGTAATCGGCGAAGAATATGAGCCGGTTTCGGGTCCGAAAAGATGGTTCCGTCATGGTGATGGAACCAACCTTTGGAACAGGGAGACTTCTCTAATGTCGAAAACCAAGCTCGGCCTTCTTGCCACTGCTTCCGCGCTTGTTCTTTCAATGGGTGCTGCCAAGGCTGACATCGTGATCGCGACCGTTGGTCCGATGACCGGTCCTTATGCGGCGTTCGGCGAACAGATGACCAAGGGCGCAGAGAAAGCGGTTGCTGACCTCAACGCTGCTGGCGGTGTGAATGGCGAAAAAGTCGTTCTCGAGATCGGCGATGACGCTTGCGATCCGAAACAGGCAGTTGCAGTTGCCAACCAGCTCGTCAGCAAAAACGTTGCTCTCGTCGCTGGTCACTTCTGCTCGGGTTCCTCGATCCCGGCATCGGAAGTGTATTTCGAAGAAGGCATCGTTCAGATTTCCCCGGCTTCGACCAACCCGCAGCTGACCGAGCGTGACATGGACAACGTGTTCCGTGTTTGCGGTCGTGATGACCAGCAGGGTGAAGTCGCAGGTAAATACCTGGCGGAAAACTATGGCGACAAGAAAATCGCCATCGTTCACGACAAACAGGCTTATTCCAAAGGTCTGGCTGACGAGACCAAGAAAAACCTGAATGCTGCCGGCGTTACCGAAGCCATGTACGAAGCAATCACCCCGGCCGAGAAAGATTACTCGGCACTGGTGACCAAGCTGAAATCAGAAGGCATCGACGTTCTGTATTATGGTGGTTACCACACCGAGCTTGGCCTGATCGTTCGTCAGATGCGCGCTCAGGGTATGGATACCCTTGCCATTTCGGGTGATGCTCTGAACTCGCTCGAATACTGGTCGATCACTGGCGACGCTGGTAAAGGCACGCTGTTCACCGCTGGTCCGGCTCTTGAAAAAGATCCGCGCAACGCTGAACTCGTCAAATACTTCGAAGGTCAGGGTTACAAGCCGGAAGGTTACACCCTTTACACCTATGGTGCGATCCAGGCTTGGGCACAGGCTGTTGCCAAAGCCGGTACCACTGATTCCGAAGCTGTTATCGAAGCTCTGCACAGCGGTGCAACCTTCGACACCGTTCTTGGTTCGATCTCGTTCGACGCCAAGGGTGATGTTGCGGCTCCGGGTTACGTATTCTACGAGTGGGACAACGGTTCCTACGACTACGCAAACTAATCAAATCATCCGATTTGGAAAAAGCCCGGCACATGCCGGGCTTTTTTTATGACCGGACATAAGAAAACGCCGTTCCTTTTCGGGAACGGCGTTTTCTTGTCAGCAAGACTGCAGATATGCAGGGCAGTCTGAAAAGTTACTTCGCCTTGCGACCAAGGCCGATCTTTTTGGCAAACTGCGAACGCTGTTTGGCGTAGTTCGGTGCGACCATCGGGTAGTCGGCCGGCAGGCCCCATTTCGCACGGTATTCTTCCGGCGTCAGGTTGTAGGTCGTGCGCAGGTGACGTTTGAGCATCTTGAGCTTTTTGCCGTCTTCAAGGCAGATGATGTAATCATCGCCAATCGATTTACGCACAGGAACAGCGGGTTTGAGCGGTTCTTGTTCAGGTTCTTTTTCAACTTCACGAATGTCGTCAAGCGAAGAAAAGACAGTAGAAATAAGTTCAGGAATCTGCGCAGCAGCAAGTGCATTGTTGCTGACATATGCAGAAACAATATCAACGGTCATCTGCAAGAGTTCGTCGCGGTCAAGCACGCTGTTCTCAGTTTCGGCCATGATTGAAGTAACCCTTCATTTGAAAATTCACATTAAAACTAATGCACTATTCCAAACAGATAGTCAAACAACAGAAAATAACAAGGGTCATTTATCTGATGTTATCATCAGACAAGTATATAGGGGTGCGTATAAGGTTATCGTAATTAGTACTTTTACGCGCATAGTTATGCCGTGAGGGCAGATATTTTGACCAATTGGTTAATATTGTCTTCGTGATTAAATCTCGAATTCTTTGCCGGGACAGTAAAGGGACGCTACTTTGTGGTGTTTCTGGATTTCGCTTAATACTATTGCGTGTCAAATCCCGGGGCCGGGCAGGTGACAATATATATGCGTCCATCAATGCGCATATCTGGGTTTCGCAAAACTTGCCATTCTGGCCGAGCTCTGCGTTGGCAGGGACACCGCTATATGCTACAAGGCGCTCAATTTTACTCTTTGACTTTTAAATAAAGGCGCGCAGATGACCGTCAAAACCCTTGCCATTGCGTCCGACCATGGCGGCGTTGAACTGAAATCAGCCATTATCGAACTTCTGAAAGGCCGTGGTGTCGAGGTTTCCGATCTTGGTACCAATGGTTCTGCATCGGTGGATTATCCGGACTTTGCACAGGCCGTTGCCAAATCGATCATCGACGGCTCAGCCGAGGCCGGCATTCTGGTTTGTGGTTCGGGTATCGGTATGAGCATCGCGGCCAACCGGTTCCCGCAGGTCCGTGCTGCCCTTGTTCATGACCGTCTTTCGGCCGAACTTTGCCGCCAGCATAATAACGCAAATGTTCTGTGCCTTGGCGCACGCCTGCTTGGCGAAGCGACGGCACTTGATTGTGTTGATGCATTCATTTCGACCGAATTCGAAGGCGGTCGTCATGAAGGCCGTATTGCAAAGATGTCCTGAGCAAACATATTTCACCGCCATCTGGCATTAACCAGACCGGGCAGGGTGCGTTTGATTGTTGCCCGTCCTGTGACCTTGCCCTGTAACCTTGCATCGAAAGAGGCCCCAGCATGTCGTTCAAAGGCTTTTTCTCTACCAGCTTGTCCGACGCCGATCCGGCATTGTTCAAATCCGTCACGGACGAACTTGCCCGTCAGCAGAACCAGATCGAAATGATCGCTTCGGAAAACATCGTTTCCAAAGCCGTTATCGAAGCACAGGGTACTGTCCTGACCAACAAATACGCCGAAGGTTACCCGTCGCGTCGTTATTATGGCGGTTGCGAATATGTTGACGTTGCCGAGGCCCTGGCGATCGAACGCGCCAAGGAAATCTTTGGCTGTGAATATGTCAACGTTCAGCCGCATTCCGGCGCACAGGCAAACGGTGCGGTCATGCTGGCACTTTGCAAGCCGGGCGATACCATTCTGGGCATGTCGCTGGATGCCGGTGGTCACCTGACGCATGGTGCGCGTCCGGCACTGTCGGGCAAATGGTTCAATGCGATCCAGTATGGCGTGCGTGAAGACGACCTGACCCTTGATTACGATCAGGTTGAAGCGCTGGCCGTTGAACACAAGCCGACCCTGATCATTGCAGGTGGTTCTGCCATTCCGCGCCAGATCGATTTCAAACGGTTCCGTGAAATCGCTGACAAGGTTGGCGCGCTTCTGATGGTTGATATGGCGCACTTTGCCGGTCTGGTTGCCGGTGGCGTTCATCCGAGCCCGCTTCCCTATGCTGACGTCGTCACCACCACCACGCACAAAACCCTTCGTGGTCCGCGTGGCGGCATGATCCTGTCGAACAATCTCGACATTGGTAAAAAGATCAATTCTGCGGTCTTCCCGGGCTTGCAGGGTGGTCCGCTGATGCATGTGATTGCAGCCAAGGCGGTTGCCTTTGGCGAAGCACTGCGTCCGGAATTCAAGGCATACGCCCAGCAGGTTGTCGACAATGCCAAGGCACTGGCCGAAGTACTGGTCAAGCGCGGCTTTGACATCGTGACCGGTGGCACCGATACGCATCTGATGCTGGTTGACCTGCGTCCCAAAGGTCTTAAGGGCAACACCGCAGAAGTCGCACTTGAGCGTGCGGGCATCACCTGCAACAAGAACGGCATTCCGTTCGATACCGAAAAGCCGACCGTTACCTCGGGTATTCGTCTTGGTACGCCGGCTGGTACGACCCGTGGCTTTGGTGTTGAAGAATTCAAACAGATCGGCGAGCTGATCGGTGACGTTCTTGATGCCATGGTTGACAACCCGGAAGGCAATTCCGAGGTCGAAGCCGCTGTTCGTGCGAAGGTCGAAGACCTTTGCAAACGCTTCCCGATCTATTCCTGATCGCAAGAGCCGAGTATAGATAATGCGTTGCCCGTTTTGCGGACATACTGATACCCAGGTCAAGGATTCCCGCCCGACAGAAGAGCATCATGCCATTCGTCGTCGTCGGTTCTGCCCTGCTTGCGGATCGCGCTTCACAACGTTTGAACGTGTGCAGTTGCGTGAATTGATGGTGGTCAAAACGGACGGGCAACGCGAATTGTTCGACCGCGACAAACTGGCGCGGTCGATCTTTCTTGCCTGCCGCAAGCGTCCGATTGAAGACGAGCGCGTCGAGAAGGCCTTGAATGGTATTCAGCGACGCCTGGAAAGCAGCGGAGAAAGCGACATTTCAACCGATACCATTGGTGAAATGGTGATGGAGGCGTTGAATGCCCTCGATCAGGTTGCCTATGTACGCTACGCTTCGGTCTACAAGAATTTCCGCGAAGCACGCGATTTTGAGCAATTCGTGGAAAAGATGAATGACGGGGAAGAAGAGGCGGACGCAGAGTAATGGCACCCCCCGCGTTTAGCGAAGACGACCGGCATTTCATGCGGGTCGCATTGAGCCTGTCAAAACGCGGTTTGGGAAATGTCTGGCCGAACCCGTCCGTTGGTTGCGTCCTTGTTTCAGCAGACGGCGTGATTGTCGGCCGTGGCCATACCAGGCCCGGTGGTCGTCCCCACGCCGAACGCGTTGCCCTGGATATGGCCGGTGATCTGGCCCGCGGGGCGACGGCCTATGTCACACTTGAACCCTGTAGCCATTTCGGAAAATCTCCCCCCTGTGCGGCCGGCCTGATTGAAGCCGGTGTTACCCGTGTCGTCAGTGCACTGACCGATCCGGATGATCGTGTATCGGGGCGGGGGCATGCGATGCTCCGTGACGCGGGTATTTCCGTGGATGTTGGTCTGTTTTGCGATGAAGCTAGAAAAATCAATGAAGGTTTCCTGTCGCGGGTGGAGCGCAAAAGGCCATTTGTGACCTTGAAGCTTGCCGCCACCATGGATGCACGATCGGCCACCCGGTCCGGTGAAAGTCAATGGATCACCGGCGACGCGGCACGCGAACACGGGCATTTGTTACGGGCCAATCACGATGCCATTCTGGTTGGCGCGAAGACGGTTCTTGCAGATGACCCAACGCTGACCTGTCGGTTGCCGGGGCGCGCCCATCAATCACCGGTACGGGTTATTCTGGACCGCCGGGGCGAGGTCCCCGAAACTGCGAAACTGATCCGGACGGCATCCGAGGTTGCCACCTGGGTCGTGACGTCCGGCGCAAAATTTTCCGAACTATCGGAAAAGTTTGAAAAAACTTCGGTAAAAGTGATCGAAGCCGGATGCGACGGCGATCATTTGGACCTACATGACGTCATGCAAAAGCTTGGCGATGCCGGACTGACCCGGGTGCTTGTCGAAAGTGGCGGGGCCTTGGCCGCAGGGCTGGTCAATGCGCAATGCGTTGATCGTATCGTGCATTTTGTTGCGCCAGCCCTGTTGGGGGATGATGGCAAGGCAATGATCGCCGAACTTGGTGTTGAACGGCTTGTTGATATGCCGCGCTTTACCCGTACATCTGTTTGTGTTCTGGGTGAAGATGTCGCGGTAACTTACGATTATAAAACGGGATAATTGCATGTTTACTGGCATCATTACCGATATCGCGACGGTGCGCGCAATCAAGAAAACCGGCGATACCCGGTTTGAATTCACGACATCTTTTGATACGTCGAAGATTGTGCTTGGGGCATCGATCGCATGTAACGGTGCGTGCATGACCGTGATTGAGACCGGTGATGACTGGTTCGCGATCGAGGCATCGGCCGAAAGCCTTGATCGCACCACGTTGGGGGATCTGACGGTTGGGGCAAAGGTGAACCTTGAACAGGCGACCCGTGTCGGTGATGAACTTGGTGGTCATATCGTCTCGGGGCATGTGGACGGTGTCGCAACCCTGACCAAACGCATTCCGGAAGGCGATTCTTTGCGTCTGACCTTTGAGGTGCCCGAAAAATTTTCAAAATATATCGCGTCCAAGGGCTCTGTGACCCTTGAAGGTGTTTCTTTGACCGTCAATGAGGTTGACGGAAACACATTTGGTATCAATCTGATACCACATACGCAAACGCATACGACCCTGGGTTCGAAACAGCCGGGTGACCGGATCAATTTCGAAATCGATATGCTTGCACGCTATGTCGCGCGCATGCTGGGTAAGGATTGATCATACATGTCGCATCAATATCTTTCGCCAATTGAAGAAGTCATTGAAGAAGCCCGCAATGGCCGGATGTTCATTCTGGTCGATGACGAAGATCGTGAAAATGAAGGCGATCTTGTCATTCCGGCACAGATGGCAACACCCGATGCCATCAATTTCATGGCGACCCACGGGCGCGGTCTGATTTGTCTGACCTTGGAATCTGAACGGTGCGACGAGCTTGGCCTGACCATGATGAGTGCCCATAACGGCACCCGCCATGAAACCGCATTTACCGTCTCGATCGAAGCAAAGACCGGGGTTACCACCGGCATTTCGGCACCAGATCGTGCGCGGACGGTTGCAGTTGCCATCGATCCGAATGCCGGGCGCCATGATATCGTGACGCCGGGGCATGTATTCCCGCTGCGTGCGCGTCCGGGCGGTGTTCTGGTTCGCGCCGGCCATACCGAGGCATCGGTTGATATCGCGCGTCTTGCCGGGCTGAACCCGTCAGGCGTGATTTGCGAAATCATGAGCGAAAATGGCGAAATGGCGCGTTTGCCCGAACTGGTGGAATTCGCCAAGAAGCATGGTCTTAAAATCGCGCAGATAGCCGATCTGATCCGCTATCGCCGCAAACATGAAAAAGTTGTTCAGCGCAAGGCGACCACCAAAATTCAAAGTGTGAATGGCGGCGAATTTGACATGCATCTTTATGTCAACAACGTCACCTATGCGGAACATATCGCGCTGGTAAAGGGCGACATCAGCGATCCGGCACCCGTTTTGACCCGTGTGCATGCACTAAATGTTCTTGAAGATGTTCTTGGCGATACCCAGACCGGGCATCATGGGCAACTGGCCGCTGCCATGCGCCAGATTGGCGAGGAGGGGCGCGGTGTTGTTGTTCTGATCCGTGAACCGCGGCCAAACACCCTGTCATCATCGATTGCCAAACTGATCGAGCTTAATGGCGGTGATGGCGAATCCCTGCGTCAGGAACTTGCCGAGGCAACCGGTGATGCAGATTTGCGTGATTATGGTGTTGGTGCGCAAATCTTGCATGATCTGGGCATTCGCGACATGATTCTGCTTTCAAATACCAAACGCCACATTGTAGGACTTGACGGCTTCGGCCTAAATCTGGTTGATCAGCGTCCGCTTGTCGTCTCGGAGGAATAAAACCATGACCAATGCCCCCCACATTCTGATTGTGGATGCGCCATATTACACGCATATCGTTGAAGACCTTGTCAAAGGGGCTGCTGCGACTCTGGAAGCCGGTGGTGCTACGTGGGACCGTATTTCGGTGTCTGGTGCGTTCGAGGTGCCGATTGCGATCCGCTATGCCGTCCAGTCGATGGAAGAATTGGCAACCGGGCCGCGCTATGACGGGTATCTAGCACTTGGTTGCGTTATCCGCGGCGAGACGACACACTATGATCACATCTGCGAAGAAGCCAACCGTGCACTGATGCAGCTTTGCCTTGATTACAATCTTGCGATTGGCAACGGTATTCTGACCGTTGAAAATGAGGCACAGGCGCTGGCACGGGCCAAGGCGGACGAAAAGAACAAGGGCGGCGAAGCTGCCAATGCTGTTCTGCGCCAGATCGAAGTTCAAAACCATTTTGGAATACATCACAAGTAATGACCGATAAACCAAAGGCATCAGCCGCTCAGCGGCGCAGCGCAGCGCGTTTCGCCGCAATTCAGGCGCTTTATCAGGCCGAATTGTCCCAACTTTCGGCCATCGACATCGTGCGCGAATATTCCGACTTCCGCCTTGATGGTGACGGTGGACGCGACCTTGATGTCAGCAATGAAGACCTGATCGATCCGGATCGTGGTTTCTTTGCCGATCTCGTGCAGGGTGTGGCTGCGCGGATGATCGATATTGACGCGCTGATTGACGGTGCGCTTGAAAAAGGCTGGACCACCAAGCGCCTTGAAACCGTCCTGCGCAGCATCCTGCGTGCGGGCACCTATGAGTTGATGGCGCGTGAAGACGTTCCGATGCGGGTGGTGATCACCGAATATGTCGATGCGGCACATTCGTTCTTTGACGAAAACGAACCCAAGCTCGTGAATGCTGTGCTTGACCGTATTGGCAAGAACCTGCGTCCTGGTGAAGCCGGGCAGAATTGATATGGCGGCGCGATCTGGCGAATTTGATCTGATCGCGCGGCACTTTGCGCCTATTGCGCAACGGGACCCGGCCGCATTGTCGCTTTTGGACGATGCGGCCATTTTTTCGCCGCCGGCCGGGCACGAAGTCGTTGTGACGACTGACGCACTGGTGGCCGATGTCCATTTCCGAACCATCGATACCCCGGAAACGATCGCGCAAAAGGTATTGCGTGTGAACCTGTCTGACCTTGCCGCGATGGGGGCGCGACCCGGCGGGGTTGTTTTGACCACCGGATATAATCGCGACCTATCCGAAGACTGGATTTCCCGGTTTGCCAAAAGTTTTGGCCAGGATTGTTTGTCTTTTGACGTGTCGTTGCTTGGCGGTGATACCGTTGGCACACCCGGCCCGACATTTTTCAGTTTAACCGCGTTCGGCTATGTTCCAGCGGGCAGGGCGCTTCGCCGCGATCAGGCGCGCCCGGGCGATGTTATTGCCGTATCCGGAACACTTGGCGATGCCGCACTGGGATTGTCGGTCTTAAGCGGTGATTTGACGGGCGTTGCCCCACCTATGGAAGATTTCCTTAAGGACCGTTACTGGGTGCCTCGGCCGCGACTGGATGTGGCAAAGGCCTGCCTGGGTCTTGAAACCCGTATCGCCGCCATGGACCTGTCGGACGGGCTTGCCGGTGATTGCCGCAAGATTTGCGGCCCGTCAAAGGTCGGTATGGTCTTTGAGCTGAAAGATATTCCGCTTTCGGATGCGGCACGCGCTGTCGTGGCATCCGATCCGTCACGCTGGAACCAGATTCTCGGGGGCGGTGACGACTATGAATTGCTGATTACCGGGGCGGCAAATGACATCGCGGCCCTGGGGGATCAGGTCACGGTGATCGGGTCGGTGACCGATCAGGTTGGCGAGGTTCTTGTGCGGGAGCTGGATGGCAAAATGGCCGAACTCGCACCAGGCGGGTTCGACCATTTCAAATAAGGTGGCAACGATCAAACGTTGCTGATCAGCTTCTACTTGTTTTCACTGAACCGGCCAAGGTTGCCGAACAGCTGCTGAAGGATCGTTATTTCACGACCGGCAGTCGGGGTTACCCGGTCGGTCGGGATGACAGGCTTGCCGTCTTCAAGATCATACTGGCTCAGGATTTCGACACGGTTGGCGGCGTCAAAGCTGATCAGGATCACTTTCTGTTCGACGGTTTCCGGCTCGAAAAAGGCGACTGTTTCGGTGGTTCTGGAAATATAAAGCCAGACATTTTCGTCAAAGGCGGCAATCGTGGACGGAGAGCCAAGAATATCGGTGACATCACCCTTGGTCGATTCTCCCACCGAGATCTGTTCAAGCAGTTCTGGGTCCGGTGCGTTGCCGCGTGTGGCGATCCGCGGGCTGCATGCCGAGACATAGACAACAGCCAATCCTGCCAGCATGATCAGGGGAAAGCGGGTAATTTTGTTATGCATGAAGCTCACCAGAGCGACCCTCTTGTTGAAACCTAACCGGAATTGCCTTGAGTTTCTGCGCTAGGCGCATGATATTGCCGGGCAATGATCGGGGCAGAGATGACCCGAAAAAGATTTACGGCATTCTGCGTGCCATGACAGGAATGTCAACGAAGGAGTGTTACTGTTGTTTGGATGGCTTAAGAAAAAAGACCGCAAGCAAACTGCTGCCTTTGAACTTTACACCGCAATGGTAACCCAGGCACGCCAGCCGGACTTTTATGCAAAGCTGGGCGTTCCCGACACGATGGAGGGACGGTTTGACCTGATTCTGGTCCATGCATTTGTTCTGTTTCGTCGTTTGAAATCCGACGAAGGGGACAAGGATCTGGCACAGAACATCTTTGATGTGATGTTTGCCGATCTTGATCAGAACATGCGCGAGATGGGCATTGGCGATGTCGGAATCCTCAAAAGGATCCGCAAGATGTCAGAATCCTATCATGGTCGGATCGTTGCCTATGAGGAAGGAGTTCAATCTGGCGCGGCTGAACTCGCCGCCGCATTGAACCGCAACCTTTATGCGGACACAGAGGTGTCCGATGAACAGCTTATGGCGATGGTCGGCTATGTGCATGATGCACTGGCGTCCCTTGCCAAACAGCCTATTTTAGATTTGCAGCGCGGTGTTGTGCATTTTCCCGATGCGCCCAAACTTGCCGTGACTGCCCCGTAATAGAAAGAAAGACCTGATGCCTGATACCTTCGCACCCGAATTTTCGCGTATCGTCAAAACGGACGAACAGGTAAGCGCGAAAGAAAAGCTGGCGATCGAAGCCAATGAAAAGGAACGCGCCGCACTGGCCAAGCGTTTCGAGCTTGTGTCCATTGACAGCCTGAAGGCGGAATTGACGATCAGTACCGCGTCGAATGGCGAAGTCACTGTGCGCGGACCGATGACGGCCGAAATCGTACAGAATTGCGTTGCGACGCTCGAACCGGTTCCTGAACTGGTCGAAGACACCATTGAAGTTCTGTTTTCACCGCATGTATCCGAAGACGACTTGCCGTCTGATCCGGATGATCTGGAAGACCTGTCAGAAGAAGAACTGATGGCGTTGCTTGATCAGCCGGAACCGTTGGTCGATGGCAAAATCGATTTGGGCGAGGTCGTGGCACAGTTTCTGGCCGTTGCCATGAACCCGTATCCGCGCAAGGAAGGTGCGGAACTGCCAGCAGCGGTCAAAACCGAAGAAGAAGCTGACGAAGAAAAACGTCCGAACCCGTTTGCACAGCTTGCCGGTCTTAAAGACAAGCTTGAAAAGAAAAATTGACGGCTGCAAACGGCCAAAAGCCTGAGAATTAGGGAGCTTGAATATGCCGGTATTTACCGGCATTTCACTTTTGGCCGGCACTATGGCGGTGCGCAAAGAGGGGATGGTCTGTATAACTGGCTCGGCTTTACCTTGTATCTGGTCGAGAATTCCGGTAATTACGGGCGTTCCGGTCACCAGTTGACCGTGCTTAGCCATATGGCTGACCTGCCGGATATCCGGTTCAGAAATTTTAGAACAACCATAAGAGAATACGTTGCCTGAACAGGTTTGCATATCACTTGACGCGATGGGAGGAGACCACGCGCCAGAGATGGTCATAGCAGGTGCTGAAATCGCACTTAAACGGCTGCCCCATCTCAAGTTTCTGATGTTTGGTGATGAAGCACGGCTCAAGCCGATGCTTGCGAAATATCCTGCATTGGAAGCCGTAAGCGAGGTTCGCCACGCATCGCAGGAAGTCTCGATGGAAGACAAGCCTTCTGTCGCCCTGCGCCAGCGCCGTGATTCCAGTATGCGTCTTGCCATCAACGCCGTGAAAGAAGGGGACGCGCAAGGTGTCGTGTCTGCCGGAAACACCGGTGCCCTGATGGCCATGGCCAAGTTTGTGCTGAAAACCGTCCGCGGCATCGACCGCCCGGCAATCGCGACATACATGCCGACCCAGCGTGGCGAGACCGTCATGCTGGATCTGGGTGCCAATATTGAATGCGACGAAAACAACCTCGTGCAATTTGCACTGATGGGCGAAGTGTTTACCCGCATTCTGTTCGGCCTTGAAAAACCGTCGGTCGGTTTGCTCAATGTCGGGATCGAAGAACTTAAGGGTAACGAGTCTGTCAAAAAGGCTGCCGCGATCCTGCGTGAAATCGATCTACCAATCCGTTTCGAAGGCTTTGTCGAAGGTGATGACCTTGCCAAGGGCACGGTTGATGTGATTGTCACCGATGGCTTTACCGGTAACGTGGCGCTTAAAACCGCCGAAGGTACCGCCCGTCTTCTGGTACATTTCCTGCGTGAAACATTCAAAAGCTCCTTCTTTGCGAAGGTCGGCTATTTGTTGGCCCGCCGCTCGTTGCAGCGTTTCCGCGACCGTATGGATCCGCGACGTTATAACGGTGCGATGCTGCTTGGACTTAACGGTATTGCTGTGAAAAGTCATGGTGGCACCGATGCACTCGGCTTTTCCAATGCCATTGGCGTTTGTCATGACCTTATCGTCAACAAGCTCAATGACAGCATCAAAGATGAACTTGCAGCTTTTGAACAGGCGATGACCGGACTGGAAAACGTCGAGCAGGAAGTCGCAGTTCCGGCTGGTCAAGCCGACTGATAAACTCACCAAAACATCAAGATAACTGGCGGTCCCCAAATCATGACAGTTCGTTCTCGCATTATTGGTTGCGGCTCATACCTTCCTGCAAATGTTGTAACCAATGATGATCTGGCAAAGCGTGTCGATACGTCTGATGAATGGATTGTGGCGCGTACCGGCATTCGTCAGCGCCACATTGCGGCCGACGGTGAAACCACCAGCGATCTTGCCTATGAAGCTGCCGTCAAGGCGATGGATCATGCCGGTGTAACCGCCGAAGACATCGACCTGATCATTGTCGCGACGGCGACCCCGGACAACACATTTCCGGCAACCGCAACCAAGGTTCAGAACCGCCTTGGCGTTACGGGCTTTGCCTTTGACGTGCAGGCAGTATGTTCGGGCTTTGTCTATGGTTTGACGACGGCGGATATGTATATCCGCAACGGACAGGCCAAAACCGCGCTTGTCATCGGTGCTGAAACGTTTTCGCGCATCCTTGACTGGGAAGACCGCCGGACCTGTGTGTTGTTCGGTGATGGTGCCGGTGCTGTTGTTGTCCAGGCTGTTGAAGGGGCAGGGACCATCGATGATCAGGGGATCCTTGCCAGCCGCCTGCATTCCGATGGCAGCAAATATGAATTGCTGTATGTCGATGGCGGTCCGTCTGCGACGCAGACCGTCGGGCATCTGCGCATGGAAGGCAAGGAAGTCTTCCGTCATGCGGTGACCAATCTTGCCGGTGTTATTCGCGAAGTTCTTGCTGATACCGGAATTGATGCATCTGAAATTGACTGGCTGGTTCCCCATCAGGCCAACCGTCGTATTCTTGACAGTACGGCCAAAAAATTCGGTATTTCGCCTGACAAGGTTGTTGTCACCGTTGACCGGCATGCCAATACATCGGCGGCATCGATCCCGCTTGCGCTGTCCGAGGCTGTCCATGACGGTCGCATCCAGCGCGGCGACATCGTGATCCTTGAAGCAATGGGCGGCGGATTTACCTGGGGTGCTTCGCTGGTCCGCTGGTAAAACCCCGCGATCGGATTGCAGCTTTGGGGCGGAAAAACACGGCATTTCCGCAAAAATCACAACATTCCGCCGCAAAGCAGTGTATCCTGTTGATATTGACTGATTTCGCCACCAGATATAGCCTTGTGTATAAAGTCCCGTAATAAGGAGGCGGCCTGATATGTCGGAAACAACGATTACCCGTGCGGATCTCGCAGAAGCCGTTTACCAGGAAGTAGGTCTGTCGCGGAACGAGTCCGCCCAGCTACTCGAAACCGTTCTTGATGAAATTTCGACGGCGCTGATCAAAGACGAAGTAGTGAAGATTTCCTCGTTCGGGAGCTTCTCTGTACGTCAGAAAGGACAGCGTATCGGTCGGAACCCGAAAACGGGCGAAGAAGTACCGATCCTTCCGCGGAAGGTGCTTGTTTTCCGGCCGTCACAGGTTCTGAAAGCCAGAATTAACGCTTAAGAAAAAGAACTCATGAAAACGAACTTGGGGGCTGCGGCGGGATCAACCCGCCGTTCAGCAAAGTCTGACTCTGCTTTTCGCACAATTAGCGAGGCCGCGAAGGAGCTTGGTCTTCAACAGCACGTACTGAGATTTTGGGAATCCAAGTTTCCACAGATCCAGCCGATGAAACGTGCTGGTGGGCGTCGTTATTACCGGCCGGAAGATATCGACTTTCTGGCAAATATCCGCTCGCTGCTTCATGATCAGGGTTTCACCATCAAAGGTGTCCAGAAGCTTCTTGATCAGAACAAGGGCAAGTTGCCGTCTGAAATTACGGTCAGTGCATCCGAAGCCGAACAGGAAAGCACATCCGCCCATGTTGCTGGTGGTGTGGCGTCTGGTACTGCTGACGCATCGATTGATAAATCGGCACTGCAAAGCGTTCTGGGTGAATTGCAAGAGCTGCAAGGCATCCTTCGGGCGAGCCTGCAGGAAGTCAAAAAAAATCCGTAAAAATCATTTGCGTCTTTGGCGTGGCGCCGCTATTTATCGAGCCGCGCCACAGAGCGCATCTATACGGTCGGAGCGTGGCGCAGCCTGGTAGCGCACCTGCATGGGGTGCAGGGGGTCGGAGGTTCGAATCCTCTCGCTCCGACCAATATCTTCCCAACAGAAATTTGATCGCAAATGGTCGCTTGATCCGGTTATGGCATCAGACGGGCAAGTGTTTCTATTTTGCCGTTTTCCGTCGCCCTGATCAGAATGATTTCACCTGATCGGGGATATATTCCGGTCAGGGCCGCGATGTTGACCTGATGGGTTACCAACAGTGTTTTGGTGCCCGGCGGCAGTTCCGACAACAAATCGGTTATTTGGCGGGTTTGCGCGCGTTCTGTGCTGCTATCGCGGAAGAATGAATTCAGTGATGGCTCCTTGGTGACCGGGCCAAGGTCCAGCAATATCGCGGTATCGACACAGCGGCACCATTCGCTGCTTAGCACCAAATCAATCCTGATCCCCATTTCCCTGATTTTACGGCCGGTTTCGCGGGCCTGATCGCGACCGGTTTGATCAAGGTTTCGTTGTGTGCTGCAATCGCCAATTCGGAAATTGGCCGGATCACCGGTTCCCGGGGCGACCGCATGGCGCATCAGGGCGTGCACACCATCCCGCTTCCAGATTTCCCACGGGGCGGTGTCATCGGCCTCAGTTGCCTGTGACGGGCGGGGCAGGGCGCAACATATCAGGATGGTCAGGAAAACCGGAAGAGTTCTGAGCAAGGTCATGACGAACATGCATGTTGTGAACGGGGTATATATTGATACCCCGTGCCCGGATGATCGGATCAGTATGCTTTGGTGATGGGATGCAAATGACCGTGGTCGGTTTAATTGTCGCTGATGGCGCTTGCGACCCGGCGTCCTTCATCGGTCAGTTTGCAAATCAGCCAATCGGGTTTGACAGGGTTGTCAAACCATGGGGCCGCCCAGCCATGTTCAATGCAGCTGCGGACAGTTTTTTCGCTGATTTGTTTGCCGTTGCCATCAAATAGCGGCAATTTACCACCAGGTTGGCTTAAGCCACGGCGAAGCCATTCAAGTTGTACGTCGGTGGGTTTCGAATGTTTTTTCCCCGTCATCGGTACTCCCCGCACCGTTATGATATGATTGGTGTCATAAACATCGTCTGTTATCCAGTGTGACGGATTATCAACCATGGAGCAATCGCAATGACAGAAACCGGATTTCAGGACAGTGAAATGTCGTTTCTTTATGTCACTGTACCGGACATGGAAATCGCACGCGTCATCGCCGGGGGTGCGATCCGTGAAAAGCTTGCCGCTTGCGCAAATGTTTTGCCCCAGATGACGGCGATTTATGAATGGAATGGCGATGTTGAAGAAGAAAGCGAACTGGTCGTGCTTCTGAAAACATCACGAAACAAGGCCCAATTTCTGGCCAAATGGGTTGAAGAACATCACCCCTATGAGGTGCCCTGCATTCTTGAAATTCCCTTGGGCCGTGGCAATCACGACTATGTTTCATGGTTACAGGGACAATTGGGAGCCGGATCACGGTTGATGTGATTGCATCGATTGTCGTGGCCCCCTAGGATGGCACAAATTCAATTCATGAAGTGAAGTGCTTTTAATGAACCAGCTTACCAAAATGGCCCTGGAAATGGGGCCGTTGATCCTTTTCTTCGGGGTCAATGCGACGACCAATCTGATGACGGCAACGGCCGTATTTGTGGCAGCAACGGTTGTTGCGCTGATTACGTCCTATGTGATTGCCCGAACCATTCCGGTTATGCCGTTGATCGGCGGGGTTTTTGTGATCGTCTTTGGCGGGTTGACGCTGTATCTCGATGACGATCTGTTCATCAAGATCAAGCCGACAATTGTGAACCTGTTGTTCGCGGCCATCCTGTTTGGCGGTTTGATGGCGCGGAAGCTGTTTTTGAAACTGGTTCTTGAAAGTGCATTCAAGGCAACCGACGAAGGGTGGCGCATCCTTACCTGGCGCTGGGCGTTCTTTTTTGTGTTTCTTGCCGTGGTGAATGAATTCGTCTGGCGCAATTTTTCGACCGATACCTGGGTGGCCTTCAAGGTCTGGGGAATTATGCCGATCACCATGGTCTTTGGCATGGCGCAGGTGCCGGTTCTGATGAAACATCAATTGCCGGAAGAAGAAGGCGGTTCTGCGGCCTCGTAAAAACGTCGGCCGCACTGATATTCAAATACAAAGGGCAGGATCATGATCCTGCCCTTTGCTGTATCTATCGGATTTATCTCAGATGAATGATCAGCCGATCGGCAGGGCAATGTTTGCCGCGGCCTGGGCGGCAATGCCTTCTTCGCGTCCGGGAAAGCCAAGGCGTTCGGTCGTGGTGGCTTTGACATTGACGCGATCGACATCGATTTCGAGAATTTCGGCCACCTTTTCGCGCATGGCTTTGGTGTGGGGGCCGATCTTGGGACGTTCACAAATCAGCGTCAGATCGACATTCACGATGCGGCCACCGCGCTTGCGGACAAGATCGGCTGCATGTTTGAGGAAAATATCAGATGCGGCACCTTTCCATTGCATGTCGCTGGGCGGAAAGTGCTGACCGATATCGCCGGCCCCGATGGCCCCGAGAATGGCATCTGTCAGGGTGTGCAAGCCAACATCCGCATCGGAATGGCCGTCAAGACGTGCGGTATGCGGCACTTTGACACCGCACAGGATGCAATGGTCACCGGGTGCAAAACGGTGAACGTCAAAGCCGGTACCGGCACGGTATTCTTCCTGCTGCATAGATGCATTATCCTTGTTGGTGCTGTCGATCCAGTCGTGGGCGCGGTCAAAATCATCGCGTTTTGTGATCTTGTCATTTGCCGATGTGCCTTCGACGCACATCACGTCAAGTCCAAGTTCCTCAAGCAGTGCGGCATCATCTGTGAATTCCTGGCCTTCGAATTGTTCATGCGCGGCCAGAATGTTTTCAAAGACAAAGCCTTGTGGCGTTTGTGCACGTTGCAATGTGTCGCGCGGGATGGTTTTCGTGATCACGCCATCGCGGGATGTCTGTTTGATAGTATCGGCGACCGGTAATGTGGGAATGGCACCGGTATGGGTTTCCAGTGCCTTGATCACGCGGGTAATCACGTCATCGGAAATACCCGGCCGTGCCGCATCGTGGATCAGAACAATATCGGGCTTTTGTGCTGACAGTGCGCGCAGGCCATTCAGGACCGATTGCTGGCGCGTCACCCCGCCGCCAACCGGCGCGGGCAGGGCGGTGATGATATCAGCCCCGAGTGCTGCAATCGCGCCATCATACCAGTTCTGATGTGCGGGGTTATATACAACCTGCACAAGTTCAGGGGATGTATGGCGGGCAAAACATTCGATACAATGGCCAAGCAGTGTTTTGCCGCCAAGCGTGTGATATTGTTTTGGTATTGGGTCGCCAAATCTGCTACCGCTGCCAGCTGCAACGATGACAACCCCGATTTTTTTGGTCATAAACGTGATGCCATGGCTTGTCTGAATTGCGCCGCAGGCTATCTTTCTGCGAAGCCTTTGCCAAGTCGCCATTTGGTTTTTCAAGTCTTATCGAAGTCTTGTGACAGAAACGGACCAACACATGCTTGCTGCCTATATTCATATTCTGGCCTTGCTGCCGCTGACAGCCCAGATCATGCGGGCCGAACCCAAGCGTGACATATGGCTATATGGATCGATTTGCCTGGCGGCGATCGGAACGATGGTCGTACTTGGTCTGAGCGGTGAGGAAGTCCAGTCGCGCGGGTTTGCAGCAGCCCTGCATTGGTCCGAACTGTCTGTCATCATGATTTTTGGCGGGCTTGTGATTTGCAAAGGCCCCCATCAGGTATGGCGGCTTGCCGGATATATTGGCGGGTACCTGCTTCTGTTTGCGTTGCTTGCTGCGATCTTTAATCTGTTTGGCAAACATGTGCCGCCGACTGTAACCGGGCCTGCGCTTTATTCCGGCTGGCTTTGGGCCCATATCGGAAGTTCGCTTGTGACCTATGCGCTGGTAACATTGGCGGCGATTGCCGCGATGGCCTATATCGTGCAGGAACATGCCCTTAAGCACCGTAAACCAACACGCTGGAGCCGCCGGCTGCCGCCACTTCGCGACAGCGAGTATATGCTGGTCGGGTTTTTGAAATGGTCCGCCTGGGTTCTGATTATCGGGATCGTATCCGGCTTTGCGCTGCGTTATGTCGAAGGCAGCAGTCTTTGGGCAATTGATCACAAGATGCTTTTGACCTTGCTTGGATTTGCCACGATCTGCGTTTTGATCTTCATTCATGAAAAATCGACGCTGCGCGGGCGCATGGCTGTTCGGTTTGTCCTTGGTGCATGGCTGCTTTTGACGCTGGCCTTTCCGGGTGTGCGGCTTGTTACCGGATATATTGTCGGCTAGCCCCCGAAACCATAAAGCCGATAGCGTAACCGATAACGGATTGAGGCACTTTCGGCATCAGAGCGGATAGGGTGTCGGTTATCGTCTGAGCTGTGGTCTCTGCGTGTGATGGACCCGCGTCAGGCAACGATAATTTCCGCAAGACGCTTAGAGTTGTTGCAACTCGTAGCCAGTTTTATTAATCTGCCCAAGTTTTAGGCAATCGGATTACCTTCATGTCATTGCAGATCGGTTCTGTACATGTGCCAGAGAATGTTATTCTGGCACCAATGTCAGGTGTGACTGACCTTCCATTTCGTCAGCAGGTCCGCCAGTTTGGCGGACATCTTGTTGTGTCTGAAATGATTGCGTCTGATGCCATGACCCGCATCCAGCGACATGAAAAAGAAGTGCGCAAGATGCACGGTGATTGCGCAGCCGAAAGCCCGCTTTCTGTTCAGCTTGCTGGAACCGAGCCCGAAGAAATGGCCGAGGCCGCCCGCATGAACGAAGCGCGCGGGGCAATGATCATTGATATCAATATGGGCTGTCCGGCCAAAAAAGTCACAAAGGGCTATGCCGGATCAGCATTGATGCGCGATGAAAAACTTGCTGCTGATATCATCAAGGCAACGGTTGATGCTGTTTCTGTGCCGGTAACGCTGAAAATGCGTCTGGGCTGGGATGATGACAACCGCAATGCGCCGTCCCTTGCGAAAATTGCCGAGGATCTTGGCATTAAGATGCTGACCATCCATGGTCGAACCCGCTGCCAGTTCTATAAGGGGGACGCGGACTGGGATGCCATTGCACTGGTAAAGGACGCTGTTTCCATACCGGTGATCGGTAATGGTGACGTTACCAGCGAAGAAGACGCCGAAGAATTGCTGCGTCGATCCGGTGCAGACGGTGTCATGGTCGGGCGCGGGGCACAGGGCCGCCCGTGGTTTTTGGCGCAAGTATCGCACTATCTTAAAACCGGGGAAAAGCTGGCATCACCGAGCCTTGAAGTGCAATTGCAAACGATCTTGCGCCATTACGACGCAATGATTGACCATCATGGCCGTCAGGGTGTGCGCATCGCACGCAAACATCTGGCCTGGTACTGCAACAGTTTGCGCAATGCCACGGAATTTCGGCGTGTAGTCAACGTGTTGGATGATCCTGATCAGGTAAAAGGTGAAATTCGCGCGTTTTATGAACCGCTGATCGAAAACGAAGTCAAATACAGTCAGGAAGCAGCCTGACTGCTCGATAACAATAATATGGCGATATAAAACTAACGTCGTCGGGGAAGAATTGAATGAGACTGGGATTTGGAAAAGGCAACGGGGTTGACCCGACCGGGGTGCTGAACGCAATTGCAAGCGCAGTTGTCGTCGCCAACCGGGATGGGAAGATCCGGTTTGTCAATCAGGCCACCGAACAGCTGTTTAACACCAGCGCCAGCGTTCTGTGCCGCAGCGATCTGAGCGACTTTATACCGTCAGATAGTCCGGTTTTTTCGCTGATCAAGCAGGCAATTGACGAGGCGACGCTGGTTGCAGACCACAATCTTCTGATTGAAAGCCCGAAAATCGGCAAGCACACAGTGAACCTTACCGTTGGTTCGATGCCCGATGACAGCGACTGCGCGGTTCTGACATTCGAGCCGCGCTCGATTGCCCAGAAGATCGATAATCAGCTTCTAAGCCGCAATTCTGCCCGTTCTGTCAGTGCGATGGCCGCCATTCTGGCCCATGAAATCAAAAACCCGCTATCGGGTATTCGCGGGGCGGCCCAGTTGCTTGAGCAAACCAGTAATGAGGATGACCGTGTTCTGACCCGTCTGATTTGTGACGAGGCCGACCGCATTGTCGAGCTTGTCGACCGGATGGAGATTTTCTCCGACAAGCCGATGGAACGCGGAGCTGTAAACATTCATACGGTTCTTGAACATGTGCGCCGTCTGGCCGAAAACGGTTTTGCCAAGAACCTTGCGTTTGAGGAAATCTACGATCCGTCCTTGCCGCCGGTATTTGGCAACCGCGATCAGTTGATCCAGGTGTTTCTTAATCTTGTGAAGAACGCCGGCGAAGCCGTTGATCCGCAAGATGGCAAAATCATCATATCAACCCGTTATCAGCATGGCATCCGGCTGGCTGTTGCCGGCGGTGATGCGCGTGTGCATTTGCCGTTGGTAGTATCGGTCCGTGACAATGGTCCGGGCATTCCGCAAGACATGCGAGAAAGCCTGTTTGATCCGTTTGTCACGACGAAACCGACCGGTTCGGGGCTTGGTCTTGCGCTGGTTGCGAAAATCATCAATGACCATGGTGGCGTAATCGAAGTGAAAGATGTGCCGGGGGGCGGCGCAGAATTCCAGATCATGCTGCCGATCTATAATCGTGCGCTGGCCGAGGGGGCCAGTGAACAACCGATAATAATCGATAACAGGGAACACACCGCATGAGCACGAGCCCTGCAAGAATTCTGGTCGCTGACGATGACCGGGCCATCCGTACCGTATTGACGCAGGCATTGTCGCGTCAGGGTCACGAAGTCCGCAGCACGGGTCACGGCCGCACGCTTTGGGACTGGATCGCCGATGGGGACGGTGATCTGGTGATTACCGATGTCATGATGCCAGACGAAAACGGTCTGGACATGGTGCCGCGTATTCGAAAATTGCGCCCGGATCTGCGCGTCATTGTCATGAGCGCGCAAAACACGCTGATGACGGCGGTCAAGGCCGCGCAGCGCGGGGCATTCGAATATCTGCCAAAGCCCTTTGATCTTAATGAGTTGATGGGTATTGTTGATCGTGCACTTGAGACCCCGCAGGAAAGCCAGTCTGGCAAGTCAGCAGATGAAGAGGGCGATGATCGCCTTCCGCTGATCGGGCGTTCGGCAGCCATGCAGGAAATCTATCGTGCCTTGGCGCGCCTGATGAATACCGATCTGACCGTGATGGTCACCGGTGAAAGTGGAACCGGTAAGGAACTGGTTGCGCGCGCCCTGCACGAATATGGCGGGCGTCGCCACGGACCCTTTGTTGCGATCAATATGGCGGCAATTCCGCGCGAACTGATTGAAAGCGAACTGTTCGGTCACGAAAAAGGTGCCTTCACCGGTGCGAACGAACGCAAGGTCGGCCGGTTCGAACAGGCCGAAGGCGGCACGCTGTTTCTTGATGAAATCGGTGATATGCCGCTTGAAGCGCAAACCCGTTTGCTGCGTGTTCTTCAGGAAGGCGAATATACCCGTGTGGGTGGCCGCACGCCGATCCGGGTCAATGTGCGCATTGTTGCCGCAACTCACCGTGATCTGCGTAAACTGATCCGCGAAGGCACATTCCGCGAAGATTTGTTCTATCGCCTGAATGTCGTGCCGATCCGTTTGCCATCGCTGCGTGAACGTCTTGAAGATATTCCTGAACTGGTCAATCATTTCCTGATGCAGGCCAGCGAAGAAGGATTGCCGCGCAAGACCTTGTCGGCAGAAGCCATGGCGCGTCTCAAGGCGCATCGCTGGCCGGGCAATATTCGTGAACTGGAAAATATGGTGCGGCGTCTGACGGCGCTGTATTCCCATGATGTGATTGGCGTTGATGTCATTGAAACCGAATTTTCGGAAAACAATGTCAGCGAAGCAGCACCCAGTGCCGAGCCGCAATCCTTGTCGGAATCCATTGAACGTCACGTCCGCGAATATTTCGATGCGCATGAAGAAGACTTGCCGTCAAACGGGCTTTACGATCGCATCCTGCGCGAAATGGAACGCCCGCTTTTGAATGTGACGCTTGAGGCAACCCGCGGCAACCAGGTCAAAGCCGCCGAAGTACTCGGTCTGAACCGCAATACGCTCCGCAAAAAGATCCGTGATCTTGGGCTGGAAGTCGTCAGGGGCACGAAATGAACAATGCGGAAAGTTCGATCTCCAACCGGATATTGAGATCGGGCTTCGTAAGGTTTCTGGGGCGTCTGGGCCAATCGCGACGGTTCGCGTTCGGTCTGGTTGCTGCTGCACTGGTTTCGGTAACGGCGACCTATCTTGCGATGACCGGGACGGCGCCGTTCCGTCCTGACCCGCGCCTGATTTTGCTTTTGCTGAATATCGATCTGGTGCTGGTGTTGTTGCTGGCAACCCTTGTGGCCCGCAAGCTGGTTCAGATCTGGGTTGAACGCAGGCGCGGTGTTGCCGGGGCAAAGCTTCATACCCGCATGGTCCTGATGTTTTCGCTGGTGGCTGTGACGCCCGCGATTGTTGTTGCCGTATTTTCCGCGCTCTTCCTGCATTTCGGTATTCAGGGCTGGTTCAGTGACCGCATTCGAACAGCTGTCGAAGAAAGCATGGTCATTGCCGATGCCTATCTTAAGGAGCATCAGGAACTTATCCGTGCCGATGTTCTGGCAACCACGGCCGATTTGCAGCGGTTCGGGGTGAATTTTTCCACCAGTCCTGAACGGATTTCCGATCTTTTGACCGATCAGGCACTCGCCCGTGGTTTGCCCGAAGTCATGATGATTGACGGTTCGGGCCAAATCATCGCCCAGTCGGAATACAGCTTTTCCTATGATACCGACCAGGCGTCCATTCCCGCCGAAGTCTATGACGAAGCACGGGAAAAAGACGTGGTTCTGATGATTGGGAACAGCGACAACCGCATTCGGGCGCTTGCCAAAATTCCAAGCTTCATCGATGCGTTTTTGCTCGTCGGGCGGTTTGTTGACCCCAATGTGCTTGATCGTATCGATAAGGCACGGCGGGCCGTTGATGCCTATGAAAGCCTTGAAGGTGAACGATCCGGGATCGTGATTACCTTTGTCATGATCTTTGTGCTGATTTCTGTGGTTTTGCTGCTGGCGGCTGTCACGCTGGGCCTTATGGTGGCAACAAGGCTTGTTCAGCCGGTATCGCAACTGATCACCGGTGCCGAACGGGTGCGCGATGGCGATTTGTCTTTCCGTGTGCCGCTTGACGGGCAGGGCGATGAACTTGAAGCACTAAGCCGCGCGTTCAACCGCATGACCGCCCAGCTTGAAACCCAGCGCAATGAACTGATTGCCGCCAACCGTCTTAATGACGAACGCCGGCGCTTTACCGAGGCCATTCTGGGCGGTGTGACTGCGGGCGTGATCGGCCTTGATCCGGATCGCAAGATCGATCTGCCCAACCGAAGTGCATCTGATCTGTTGGCTGTCGACCTTGAGGGGCATCTTGGGCAGGAACTGACGGAAGTCATCCCGGAATTTTCCCCGTTATTTGATGATTTCAGCCGTGACGGTGATCGCAGCAAGCCGCGCCAGATCGAAATTCGTCGCGATGGTGTCAATCTGACATTGCTTGCCCGGGTCACCGCCGAGTGGGCCGATGATGGCACGGTGTTCGGGTATGTCGTGACCTTTGATGATGTGACCGAACTGCAAACCGCACAGCGCATGGCGGCCTGGGCCGATGTCGCACGCCGTATCGCCCATGAAATCAAGAACCCGCTTACCCCGATCCAGCTTTCGGCGGAGCGCCTTAAGCGGCGCTATCTGAAACAGATCGAAGATGACAAGGATGTGTTCCAGACCTGTACTGACACGATCATTCGCCAGGTTTCAGATATCGGACGTATGGTGGACGAGTTTTCCAGTTTTGCCCGGATGCCGTCCCCGAAAATGCGCATGGAAAATCTTAGTGAACTGGTAAAAAGTGCGGTCTTTTTGCAAAAGCAGGCGCACAGCAACATCACCTATGACTTTGACCGGTCCGGGATCGAGGATTTGCAGATTTCGTGTGACGCCCATCAGGTTAATCAATGTCTGATCAATACGCTTAAAAACGCGGCAGAAGCCATCGAAGGGCGGGAAAAACCCGAAGATGGCGAATTGCCGCGCGGACGCATTGAAATTTCGATTACCGTGACACCAAGCAATCAACATGTCTTTGTGGCTGTTTCTGATAACGGTAAAGGGCTTCCGGCAGAGCATCGCGAACGTTTGACCGAGCCGTATGTCACCACGCGGTCAAAGGGGACGGGGCTTGGTCTTGCGATCGTCAAGAAAATCATGGAAGACCATGGCGGAGAGCTTATACTCTCCGACGGCGTTGAAAGTGGGGCGACCGTGACACTATCTTTCCCGCAACCTACTGATGCCGAAATTGAAACAGGGGCGCAGGGCGCCTCTTCCTCGGGCAATTGATAAATTGCCAAAATCGCAACAATAATAAGATTGATTTGGTTCCGACATGGCGCACGACATTCTGATTGTCGATGATGAACAAGACATTCGAGCGTTGATTTCCGGTATTCTGGAAGACGAAGGCTACACGACCCGACAGGCCGGTTCGAGCCAGGAAGCCCTGGCCGAGGTGTCCGCACGTCGCCCAAGTCTGGTGGTGCTCGATATCTGGATGGATGAAAGCGATCACGACGGGATCGAGACGCTTAAACTCATCAAACGCGAGCATAGCGAAGTTCCCGTTGTCATGATTTCAGGTCATGGCAACATTGAAACCGCGCTCGAAGCATCCCGTATCGGGGCCTATGATTTCATTGAAAAGCCGTTCAATACCGACCGTCTCTTGATGGTTGTGGAACGCGCAATTGATGATGCGCGTCTGCGCCGCGAAAACCGCGAACTGACGTTGCGGGCCGGTGGCGATACAGAACTGCTGGGAAAATCGTCGGTCATCAATAATTTACGCCAGTCTGTTGACCGTGTTGCGCGAACAGGCAGTCGTATTCTGATCCATGGCCCGGCCGGTTCGGGCAAGGAAGTAGTCGCACGGCTGATTCATCAGAAATCCGCCCGGGCCGAAGCCCCGTTTGTGGTTCTGAATTGCGCGAATATTTCGCCGGAAACCATGGAAGAATCCCTGTTTGGGGCGGTTGCAACTGCGGATCGCGAAGCACGGACCGGTGTGCTTGAGCTGGCGCATGGCGGGACTTTGCTGCTCGATGAAGTGGCTGACATGCCCCTTGAGACCCAGGGGAAAATCGTTCGGGTGCTTCAGGATCAGACATTTGAACGTGTCGGCGGATCGGTTCCGGTCAGTGTCGATGTCCGGGTGATTGCAACAACGGCGCGTGATCTTGAACAACGGATTGCCGAACAGACATTCCGCCAAGATCTTTATTACCGGCTTAATGTCGTGCCGCTCGAAGTGCCGTCCTTGCAACAGCGTCGCGACGATATTCCCGAATTGGCGGAACGTTTCCTTGAACGGTATGCGGATGCAACCGGGCTTCCGAAACGCAAATTGTCACCCGAAGCCATGGCAACCCTTCATGCCTATGACTGGCCGGGCAATGTTCGCCAGTTGCGCAATGTCATCGAAAGATTGATGATCATGGCGCCGGATGACGACAAAACGGATCTGATCAGCGGTAAAATGCTGCCATCCGAACTGTTTTCTGATGTGCCGACGTCGCTAAGTTTTGACAAGACCAGTGAAATCATGGCATTGCCGCTGCGAGAAGCACGCGAGATGTTTGAAAAAGAATATCTCCAAACCCAGATTGACCGGTTTGGGGGAAATATTTCCAAGACGGCAAGTTTTGTCGGCATGGAACGTTCAGCGTTGCATCGCAAGCTGAAAAGCCTTGGTGTGAACAGCTGATCGGGCCATTCCCATCTTGGACTGTTGTGAACGGGAGATAACAAGATGAAGGTCATCATTTGCGGCGCCGGGCAGGTGGGGTTCCACATTGCCAAATATCTGGCTGCGGAAAACAATGATGTCACCGTGATCGACCAGTCGGAAGAACTGGTTCGCAAGATTTCAGACACCCTGGAAGTCAAGGGCATTATCGGGTTCGGATCGCATCCTGATGTGTTGCAGCAGGCAGGGGCCGATGAAGCCGACATGCTGATCGCTGTTACCTTTGCCGATGAAGTCAATATGACGGCCTGTCAGGTCGCCCATTCACTGTTTAACGTGCCGACCAAAATTGCCCGTATCCGAAGCCAGACTTATCTTCAGCCGGAATGGGCAAGCCTGTTCGGGCGCGAAAAGCTTCCGATTGATGTGGTGATTTCACCAGAAATGGAAGTTGCCCGTGCGGTCGCCCGTCGTTTGCAGGCGCCCGGCGCGTTTGACATGATCCCGTTTGCCGATGACAAGGTCAAAATCCTTGGCCTGCGGTGTAACGAAGATTGCCCGGTGATCAACACGCCACTGCGTCAATTGCATCAGCTGTTCCCGGATCTGAATATTTCTATCCTGGGCATGATCCGCGATGATAAACCGGTCTATCCCAAGGGCGATGATCAGATGTTGGCCGGGGATCTTGTCTATCTGGCTGTTTCAAGCGATCAGGTGTCCCGTGCGATGTCGGCATTCGGGCATGAAGACCCCGAAGCACGCCGCATTGTCATCTTTGGCGGCGGTAACATTGCGCTGTTTCTGGCTGAAGAAATTAACAAGAACTTCCCGGGGGTTACCACCCGCCTGGTTGAAGCCGATCCGGAACGTGCGCGTTATGTCGCCCAGAAGCTTCCAAAGAAAAGCGTTGTCCTGCGCGGCGATGTGCTTGATCCGGAACTGCTCGAAGAGGCAAATGTCGGCAATGCCGAGGCTGTTGTTGCACTGACCAACGATGACGAGACCAATATTCTCGCATCCCTGCTGGCCAAACGGTATGGCTGCCCGCGCGCGCTGACGCTGATTAACAAAAGCACTTATAACTCGCTGGTTTCCGAACTTGGCGTTGATGTGGTGATCAGCCCGCGTATGACGACGGTGTCAACGATCCTGCATCATGTCCGCCGTGGACGTATTCGCGCGGTACACAGCCTTTCAGAGGGCTTTGGCGAAGTGCTTGAGGCAGAGGCACTCGAAACCGCGCCGATCGTTGGCAAGGCGATCAAGGATATCGCGATGCCGGCCAGTGTGGTGTTTGGCGCCATTTTGCGTGACGGTGAAGTTGTGATGCCGCGCGCCAATACGGTGATTGAAGCCAACGACCGGATTGTCGTGTTTGCCGGTTCCGAGCAGATCAAAAAGGTCGAGAAAATGTTTGCTGTTCGACTGGAATATTTCTGATCGACGGCGGGGAAAATTATTCCTCATACCAATAATCGCCCCTCATACCACCGGAAGACCAAATGTCTGACAATTTGCCCCATCCGCCAAAGGCCGTCATTTTTGACTGGGATAACACCCTTGTTGATAGCTGGGGAACCATTCAGGCAGCCCTGAATATGACCTTTGACGATTTCGGCAAGGATCGCTGGACGCTTGATGAAACAAAGCAGCGCGTTGCACGCTCGTTGCGTGACAGTTTTCCGGTGCTGTTTGGCGAAGATCGCTGGGAAGCAGCCAAAGACAGCTTTTATGCCCATTTCAGATCAATCCATCTTGAAACGCTGACGCCATTGGCCGGGGCATATGATTTGTTGTGTACGCTGCGTGACAACGGCACCTATATCGGTGTTGTCAGCAACAAGAACGGTGATTTTCTTCGTAAAGAAGCCGAGCATCTTGAATGGACGCCGTTTTTCGGAAAGATCGTCGGGGCAACCGATGCGCCAAACGACAAACCGGCACCCGATCCGGTCCATATGGCAATGGGCGACTCTTCGGCGTCGCAATATGAGAATCTCTGGTTTGTTGGGGATAGTGTGGTCGATATTCAATGCGCGCGCAATGTCGGGGCCACGGCAATCCTGATTGGCGATGAATTAACCGGTCACAGTGAGACGCAGAATTCTGCGACTCTTAGCCCTGATTGGCATTTCGCTGATTGCGAGGCGCTTGTAAGGGTTGTAAAAGGCTTCTCGAAAGTCTTATAGTTCAGACTGGTCATTAAAAATGGGGCAGGGGTCGTGACGGACCTTAACGTCGACGGCTCCACATTTTCCTTGACCGCCCGAAACCAAAAAAACGCTCATAAAAGAAGGCTAGGTCTAACCAATGGCGGAAAAATCACAGAATGTTCAGGACGTATTCCTGAATTATTGCCGTAAAAACAAAACGCCGGTTACCGTGTTTCTGGTCAACGGAGTCAAATTGCAGGGCATCATCACCTGGTTTGACAATTTCTCTGTTTTGCTGCGGCGCGATGCTCACACCCAGCTCGTGTACAAACACGCGATTTCGACGGTAATGCCGACGACACCGATTAAACTGTTTGATCCGAGCCAGCCAGCGACGGAAGAAGAAAATAGCTGACGAGTCTCTGACTTCGGGGGGAGGCACGACGCCAGACGCCCCCCGGGTCCTGGTTTTCCATCCAGAACTAAAACGCGCCGACCAGACAGCGTCTTGGCGCGATGCATCTTCGCGACTGGATGAAGCTGTCAGTTTGACTGGCGCACTTGAATTTGATGTGGTGGGCGCGGATATCGTGCCCATTGCTAAAACACGTCCGGCAACCCTGTTCGGGACCGGTGTTGTTGAACGGCTTGGTCTGCAGATCAAGGCCGAAGAAGCCGATATCGTGATGATCAACGGCCAGCTTTCCCCGATCCAGCAACGTAACCTGGAACGCGAATGGAAGTGCAAGGTTATTGACCGCACCGGCTTGATCCTTGAAATCTTTGCTGATCGCGCGCGCACCCGTGAGGGGCGCTTGCAGGTCCAGTTGGCGTTGCTGAGCTATCAGCGATCCCGCCTTGTCCGGACCTGGACGCACCTTGAACGGCAGCGCGGCGGGCGCGGCTTCCTGGCCGGTCCGGGTGAACGCCAGATCGAGATTGACCGGCGCTTGATTGGCGACAAGCTGGCCAAGCTTCGTCGTGAACTTGAAGAAGTCAAACGGACCCGTGAACTTCACCGCGAAGCACGCCGACGGGTTCCATACCCGATCGTTGCGCTTGTCGGCTATACCAACGCCGGGAAATCGACGTTGTTCAACCAGTTGACGGTATCGGAAGTCTTTGCCGAAGACATGTTGTTCGCAACGCTTGATCCGACCATGCGTGGTTTGATTCTGCCAAGCGGGCGCAAGGTCATTCTGTCCGATACGGTGGGGTTTGTTTCCGATTTGCCGCACGATCTTGTTGCGGCGTTCCGGGCCACACTTGAAGAAGTTCTTGAAGCGGATTTGATCGTACATGTCCGCGACGCATCATCGCCGGAAACCGAGGCCCAGAAACTTGACGTGCTTGAAGTTCTCAAGGTGCTGGGGCTGCAAAAGGCAATTGATGGCGAAGAACTGGTCGAGGCCCTGAATAAAATCGATCTGCTTGAAGGTGACGATCTTCAGGCGGTGACGGAATATGCAGGCAGGCACGACAATACCATCGCAATTTCAGCGGTTAAGGGTCGGAATTGTGATGCGTTGCTTGAGTTGATTGAAAGTCGTCTGACCGAAGATATGCCGGTTTTCGAACTGTGCGTGCCTTATTCGGATGGCAAGTCACTGGCCCGTCTTTATGAACAGGGCGAAGTGCTTCAGCGCAGCGAAGGTGCCGACGGAATATCAATCCAGGTACGTGTGGATACCACACGTGTCGGGCGGTTTGAGGACTGGTGCGCAAAGGCCGGGCTTCAAATTCATGTGGTTTAGTGCGTAATCAAGTTTACCCGATGGGAGAAGTAGCGTGGCGATAACAGTCGATATGGATAAGGTTACCGAAATTATCCGCGAGGTATCGGCAACTGAAATCGCCCCGCGTTTCGGCCAGCTTGACGACGCAGATATTGACACCAAATCCCACGCCCTTGATCTGGTGACCATCGCAGATACCGAAGCCGAACGTGTCTTGACCGCGCGCCTGACCGATTTGCTGCCCGGAAGTCTGGCACTTGGCGAAGAGGCTGCCCATGCCGATGCCAAGTTACAGGATCGGGTCTTTGCCGGTTCTGATCCGTTCTGGATCATTGATCCGGTCGATGGCACCAAGAACTTTGCCCATCATCGTCAGCCATTTCGATGCATGGTCGGGCTTTATCACGGTGGTGAGACGGTAGCAGCCTGGATTATTGACCCGATCGAAGGGCATGCAACTGTTGCCGAAAAGGGATCGGGAACCCGTTATCAGGATCAGCCGGTTTCGGTGCGATCCAACATCAAGAATGCGCGCGATGCGAAGGGTTTTCTGATTTCCTATGCCCGCGACCGCATCCGGAAACATTACGGGCATCTCGATTTCTTTGACGAGGTCGCGCATTATTCCTGCTGTGGCGCGGAATATGAAGAAACGGCCCGCGGTGCATATGACTTTTGTGCTTATCGCACGTTGAAACCGTGGGATCATGCGCCGGGTACGTTGCTTGTGCGGGAGGCCGGCGGCTTTGCACGCTATATCATGACCGACAAGGACAATGAATATAACGCCAATGCCACGGCACCGGGACTTCTGTGCGCAAGTTCGGAAGAACTGTGGCACGAAATAAACAAGATTCTGTTGCCGCTGTTCTCGTAACTTCACGCGGCCTATTTGTGGGTGTGAGCCAATCGTTGCCGCCATTCGGTGAAGAAGCTCGCGACGGTCCGTGTTCCGAGGATGCCTGAATAACCCGCGTAACGTTCCACCAATCGGACTTCTGATCGAACTCTATATGCGGCAGGAAAACCAAGCCGTTGGCCCAAGATCGCATTCAGAGCGGTCTTGGGTAACTATGCCTGACCCCGCTCGACTTTTTTGGCGAGGTTCCAGAGCGCATCCATTTCATCAAGATCGGATTGTGCGGCGGTGCGTCCGTCGCGGGCAAGTTCGTCTTCGATGAAATGAAAACGCTTGGTGAATTTGTGATTGGCCCCGCGCAAGGCAACTTCGGGATCCACACCGATTTTGCGGGCCAGATTGGCCATCACAAAAAGCATGTCACCCAGTTCATCCTGCAAGCGTGCGGGATCGGGGTTTTCAGTCATCTCGGCTTTGAGTTCGTCGATTTCTTCGTGAAGCTTGTCAAACACTTCGTCGGTGCTGGGCCAATCAAACCCGACACGGGCTGCGCGTTTGGTCAATTTTTCTGCGCGCATCAATGCGGGCAGGGCGCTTGCTACCCCGTCAAGGGCGCTGTGACGTTCATGTCCCTTGGTTTCTGCCTTTTTTGCGCGTTCGGCGGCCTTGATCTTTTCCCAGGTCTGATTGACGCCCTCGGTCGTGGTGGCATCACCATTGCCAAAAACATGTGGATGACGGCTGATCATCTTTGCAACGATGCTTTGTGCGACGTCTTCGAAGTCGAAAAGACCGGCTTCTTTGGCCATCTGGGCATGGAAAACGACCTGAAGCAGCAAATCACCCAATTCATTGCACAGTTCGGGCATGTCATTATCGGCAATCGCATCGGCCACTTCATAGGCTTCTTCGATCGTGTAGGGGGCAATGGTCGAAAAATCCTGTTCGAGATCCCAGGGGCAGCCGCCAGCCGGATCGCGGAGCTTTGCCATGACGTCAAGCAACTCGTTGATGGCTTTGCTGTTATGGGTGCTCATGACGGGGTCCTTTTAAGCCGGAACAGAACAATGTTTTAGTCCTATCGCGCTGCATCATGGCTGGCAAGTACGGGATGCGGTCAAAACAAAACCCGCAAGGCAACAGGTGCACTTGCGGGTTCTGGTCTTGGTCGGGACGCGATCAGGATCAGGCGGCTTTAAGCTTTGCCTGCTTGTTAGCGCTATCATCCGCGGTGTTGTCGGCTTTGCCTTCGACCAGGCCGCGATGAAGGGCGATGACGGCCTTGTTGAAGTCGCCTTCGGCAACCACGAACTGAAGATCGACCCGGCGGCTCGGATAATGCGATGCCACCAGTTCAACACCGGCATCATCAAGAACCGACACGGCACGGGCAAACAGGCCCGGCTGGGCGATATTGGCACCGATCACCGATACGATGGCGACTTTACGGGTCTGAACCGTTGCTTCGGGGTGCTTGGCTTCGATCTCGTCAACGCAACGACGGATCTGTTTGAGCGGTGCCGACACGTAATGGGTGATCGTATTGGCATTGAGGTTCTTGGTGACGGTCGGAACCTTATAGCGTTTCAGAACGCTAAGAATGGATTCCTCACCACCAGGAACGCCAACCATGTCCTGATTGAAAACTTCGATCTCGAACGCGGTCGGAACGCCGGTAACGATTTCAACGCGGCTGCTTTCCGGATTCCAGTGGTCATCAATTACTGTGCCCGGATGTTCGGGTTCAAACGTGTTGGCAATACGCAGCGGAATGTCATTCTGGCGCAGACCTTTGGCCGCGCGTGGATGAATGGCTTCCATACCCATAATGGAAAGCTGATCGGCAACATCATAACTGGTACGGCCAATCGGGCGAACGGCATCTTCACCAACAATGCGCGGATCGGCGCTTGAAAGGTGGAATTCCTTATGAATGATGGCTTCCTGCGCCTGGGTCAGGCAGGCAATCCGCGAGAAAGTCACCTCGCTATAGCCGCGGCCATAGATGCTCATCAGACCTTCGCTGCACTGGGCATAGCCGGTTGCAATCGCAAGCTGGCTTGAAATGTCGATATCTTCGAAAACCTTTTCGATCCGGCCATCAAGGGTAGAGGCCTCTGGCTCGCGCCAGCCCGAAAGGTCTGCGAACACAGCATTGACGCCCTTGGCACGCAGCAGAAGCATCGTGTTATGGGCACTATGTGCTTCGCCAATGGCCGAAAGCATTTCGCGAACGGTCAAAAGATGCTTTTCAAGTTTGAAATGACCAAAGCTGCACAGGCGATGAAGATCCATCAGACAGCTTCGTGTCCCTTCAATGCGTTCCTGAACAAACGCATTGGCCAGTTTCAGTTCCGGTGCGTCACCAAAGATCTGCTCGTTAATTTCGCACATCTTTTCGGAAACGCCGGTCAGGGCATCACCCCAGGCCCAATCGGTTTCCGAGCCGGCATAAAGCTGATAGACACCCGGCTCACCGGTTTTCTTGTTTTCCAGCAAAAGATCGGTAAAACCGCCATATGCCGAAACGACAAAGACCCGGTTATAGAGTTCGTCTTCTTTACGATTGCCGACCAGAATGTTGTCCATGACCGCATCAACCTGGGTCATCGACGTACCACCGATCTTGTGAACGCTATGCCCAGCGTCCGATTTTTTCTGGGCTGAAAGCATGTTGCCTCCTTTGGGGGCGTTTCCTTGAAAGTTTATTGGCTTAAGAAAGCTTGAGGCGGTCGTTGCCGGCCGCCTCAAACAAGTGTCTTAGCTGGCGAGCGCATCACCATCGAGCGGGTAGACGCCGTTTTCGTCATGGACTTCACGGCCGTTCAAAGGCGGGTTGAACGCGCATGCGACAACCATGTCCTCGGTGCCGCCACGCAGATAGTGACGGTCATGTTTGTTGAGGATGTAAACCGTGCCCGGCTCAATCTTGTATTTCTTGCCATCTTCGATGGTTTCGACTTCGCCATTGCCCGAAATGCAATAAACCGTCTCGAAATGGTTGGCATAGCAGATTTCGGTTTCGGTGCCGGCATAGATGGTGGTGATGTGGAACGAGAAACCCATGCCATCATCGGCAAGCGACAGGCGGGTGCTTTCCCAGTTGTCAGAAACCACGCGACGGCCGGATGCTTCACATTCTTTCAGTGTGCGAACAATCATTTTTAACTCTTTGATTTTATGAAGTTGTGGGGCGCGGGCGACACCCGTGGATGTCGCCCAACCTGGCTATTATTCAGCTGCTGCTTTGGCCGGTGCGACATCCTTGCCCATGGCTTTAGCGGTTGCCATTTCAAGAATATCAAGACCATGCGCCAAATCCTGCTTGGAGATGATCAGCGGCACAAGGCATTTCACCACTTCGTCTTCCGGTCCACTGGTTTCGATCACCAGGTTATGCTTGAAGCATTCCTTGGTGACTTTCGATGCCATGTCACCGCTTTCAAAGCAGATGCCCTGCATCAGGCCGCGGCCCTTGCGGTACAATTTGCCATCGCCATAGCGCTGCGCAATTTCTTCAAGGCGGTTGCCAAGAAATTCGGCCTTGTCGCGGACATCGGCTGCGAATTTGTCATCCGACCAGAAATGATCCAGAGCGGCAGCGGCCGTAACAAACGCGTGGTTGTTGCCGCGGAAGGTGCCGTTATGTTCGCCCGGATGCCAGATATCAAATTCCGGCTTGATCAGGACAACAGCCAGCGGAAGACCATAAGCCGAAAGCGATTTCGACAGGGTGATCATATCCGGCTTGATACCGGCCGGTTCAAAGCTGAAGAAAGTACCGGTACGACCACAGCCAGCCTGAATGTCATCGACAATCAGAAGGATGTCGTGTTTGCGGCACACAGCTTCGAGGTTTTTCAGCCAGCCGAAATCAGCTGCGTTCAGGCCACCTTCACCCTGAAGCGTTTCAACGATGACAGCAGCGGGCAGGGCGACACCACTTGAATTGTCCGACAGGACACGATCAAGATATTCGGTGGTATCAGCACCATCACCCATGTAGCCGTCAAACGGAACAGCAACAGCATTGTCAAGCGAGACGCCGGCAGCACCCCGGTGATGTTCGTTACCGGTAATGGCGAGCGAACCAAGGGTGCAGCCATGGAAGCCATTGGTAAACGAGATCACGGTTTCACGGCCTTTGACGCGGCGCGCCAGTTTAAGGGCAGCTTCGACCGCATTGGTGCCGGTCGGGCCGGTAAACTGGACCTTGTATTCCATTTCGCGCGGCTTGAGGATTTTGGTTTCAAGTGCCTCAAGGAATGCGGCCTTGGCCTTGGTATGCATGTCCAGGCCGTGGGTAACGCCGTTTGATTTGATGTAATCAATCAGCTTTTCCTGCAGGACCGGATTGTTGTGGCCGTAATTCAGGCTGCCGGCACCGGCAAGGAAATCAAGATAGCGATTTCCGTTATCATCGGTCAGCCAGGCACCTTCGGCCGTTTCAAAAGTTACCGGGAAGGAGCGTGCGTAGCTCTGAACTTCCGATTCAAGACGATCAAATACAGTCATGGTTCCCTCTTTCAGATTGGGAAAATCAATTCCACTTGTCATGCCAAACGTCCCGGCAGGCCGGTTGTTCCAAAAACGGTGCGATCCGTTTGATGCATGCGTTGTGTGAATATCGGTTGGGTCGGATCAGGCCGCGACGCGTTCAACGTCCTTGCGTTCAAACGGTCCGATCTGCCAAAGGATTTCGCTGGCAGCAGCCCCATCGAAATGGGTTTCGCGTTCGAACTGGACTTTGCGTTTGACGTCAGCGCCAAGCTCACGTGCGACTGAACGGAATACGCCCTGTGACGGGGCATTCGTTGACGTGATCGTCGTGTTCAGTTCCGTCACGTTGTGGCATGCCGGACGATCAAGAATGTCAAGGATCAGACGTTTGGCCAGGCGCAATCCGCGCGCCTTGGGCGAAACGGCGACCTGCCAGATGAAAAGCTGGTCCGGTTTGTTCGGGACAAGATAGCCCGAGACGAAGCCGACGGCTTCGCCATCAAGTTCTGCGATCGCGCAGGTGTCTGCGAAGTGCGAGCATTGCAGCAGATTGCAATACACGGAATTTTCGTCCAGCGGCTTACATTCGGCAATCAGGTTGTTCACCGTCGCGCCGTCAGTGGCCTTGGGTTTTCGGATAATCAGGTTGGCTTTCTGGCCGGTATTGCCCTTTGTGGTGGCAATTTTCATCGGTCTGCCTGTTCTGTTATTTCGATATGCGATCATTCATGTCGCGATAGATGTATAGAATATCGATGGAAAATGATCAAGAGGGTGACTGTTAAAATCCTATGAAATACAGTAAACAATTGAAAATAAACGTAACTATAATGGATCGACGGTCGATAATCATTGCGGGGAAATGATGAAATAATCTTTCCTAAAAATAACGAATATCGATGTAATTAAATATCGAAAGTCGATGGAATAATGCCATATGTCGTTGCGAATTGCGGTTTTCGGGGCTAAAACAGGTTTTGCAGCAGGACAAAATCAACGCCCGGATATTCATCATGGATAAATTGCACGAAGCACTGATCTCGATCCGTCGAATTTTACGGGCGAGTGATATTCACGCCAAAAAGCTGGGCAAGATTACCGGGCTGAAAACGTCCCAATTGCTTGTTTTGCAGTCACTTGAAGAATTCGGCGAGATGACGGTCGGGCAGATTGCCGCGAAGGTCAACCTTGCCCAGGCATCGACGACATCATTGGTCGACAAGCTTCAGGCGATGGGGTTTGTGTCGCGCGAACGCGGCGATACCGACAAACGCAAAGTCTTTGTCCGTCTGACAGAACAGGGGCGATCCATCCTTGATCGTGCGCCAATGGCATTGCACGACCGTTTTTCAGACAATTTCAACAGTCTGGAAGAATGGGAGCAAACCTTCCTGATTGCCGCCTTGCAGCGTGTTTCGGGGATGATGGATGCCAGTGACATTGATGTCGCACCGGTTCTTGATCACGATGTGATCGTTGAAAAACGCGACTGATCCATCGGCATATCAAGGGTCGCATGTTCTAATCAAGTGCATCAGTTTTCTTCCATAATACACTGTAAATCAAAAATGTTTTCTATTTGATTTCGCCGTTTTTGCGGTTGAAATGGCGTTCAAACCATTTTGCCATGATCGGTGCCAGAAGCACGATTTCGAAAATCCGCACGATATGGTGAAAGGCCACAAAGCTTGGTTCGACATTCAGGGCTAGTGCAATTAGCGACATCTCGGCCACACCACCTGGCGCAAAGGCCAGCAGAACCGCAATGAAGTCAAGATCGAGCCATTGCGACACGAACCAGGCAACACCGCCGGTAAAGGCCAGCACAACCAAGGTTGCCAGAACCGAATAAATCGCCAGCCGTCCCAGAACAGCAAGCTTCACACCAGAAAAGCGGCTGCCGATGGCAGATCCAAGGATCAACAGACTGCCGGCAAGAAGCCAGTCGGGCAGGTTGCCTTCGACGATGCCGGTGACATGCAAAACCATGCTTGCTGCCATCGCGCCGGTCATATAGGAGGCCGGCACACCGATTTTGCGGAAAATCAGGATGGTGACAAGGGCGCAAATCGCGGTAAGTGCGCCTTCGCCCAAGCTCATGTGGATGGCTTCGCTGTCGCCGTGTCCATTGGCGACGACACCCGTAATCAGCAAAACAATCAGCGGGGCGGACATCACCAGAAGCAGCACCCGCAACCCTTGTGTCAGTGCAATTTCCTGCTCATTCCCGCCGGCCGCAGCCCCGAGAACCACCATCGGGGTCAGTCCGCCCGGTGTTGCTGAAAACAGGGCGGTTGCCGGGTCAAGACGGGCGACCTTGCTGTAAAACCAGGTGATGATCACGGTGATCACCGGGACATAAAGCAAAACAGCAATCATGCTGATGGGCCAGCGGGCCGCCTGATCAAAGGTATCGGGCGTAAAGGAAGCGCCAAGAAAAATCCCGATCACGCCCAGAATCACAGACCGGAACTGCATGGGAATACTCATCGGCACGCGCAGAAGGCTTGCAACAAAGGTTGCGAGCATCGGTCCCATCATCCATGCCAGAGGCATATTGATGGAATGGGCGATGAGCCCGCCAACAAGTCCGATCCCAAGGCCTATGGCCAGTTTTTTAAAAAAGCGCGGTGTCAAAACACTGGAAAATCGTGTGATCCAACTGTCTTGAGATGGATCGTCCTGTGTTTTGGTCATTACGCGTCAGCCTTGTTTTTTTCGATTTGTTCGAGGAAGCCGTCAATGGCATCTCGCAAGCGCGATGCTTCGGTATTCAGGGTATTGGTTGCCCGGGTCACGTTTTCCGAGCCGTTATGAACCCGTGCGGTTTCGTTATCAAGTGCGCCGACGGCTTCGGCAACGGTACGCATGCCGCCATTGGCATCCTGGATGCTGTCGGAAATGCCGGCTGTGGAGGCCTGCTGTTCTTCGACAGCCGCCGCAATTGCGGCCGCCGATTGATCGACTTCGCCAATCACATCGGCAACAGAATGAAGCGCATTGACCACATTGTCGGTCAGGCCGCGAATTTCTTCGACCTGACTTGCGATATCTTCGGTCGCGCGCGCAGTTTGCGAGGCCAGGTTTTTGACCTCGCCGGCAACCACGGCAAAGCCTTTGCCGGCATCGCCAGCACGTGCGGCTTCGATCGTGGCATTCAGGGCCAGAAGGTTGGTCTGGCTGGCAATGTCTTCGATCAGGCTGACGATATCACCAATGCGCTGGGTGGCAGAGGTCAGCTGTTCAAACAGGGCGCGAGAATGTTCGCTTTCCTCACGGGCGCGTCCGGCAACGGTTGCTGAATTCTGGGCCTGCTGACCGATTTCGGCGATGGCTTCGGACAGGCTGGCAGTCGTTTGCGATACCGCTTCGATGTGATGGAGAACCTGCTCGGAATGCTGATTGGCATCGGCAGAACGGGCGCTGGCGTGGGTGGCGATTTGTTCCATATCGCTGGCCGAACCGTTCAGAGATCCGAATTCACGATCAAAGCCCGACAGGGCTTCTTGTACGGTGCGCTGGAAATGTTCGGTCGCCTCGATCAGATTTTGTTGGCGCTGACGTTCAAGGCCGCGCACACGTTCGCGTTCCTTGCGCAGGTTTTCGGCTTCGCGTGACTGGTCGCGCAAGACGGTGACAGACCGGGCAACAGTGCCGATTTCATCACGGCGCTGAACGCCACGGACCTCGATATCCAGATCACCATTGGAAATCTGTTCGATCAAATGGGCAAGGTCGGTCATCGGCCGTGAAATGCGGCGCGATACAAAAATCGATACAGACCCGGCAATCAGGACCACAACAATGGCAACAACAACAAAGACCTGTTGAAGGGCTTCTGCCTGCGATGTTGCGTCGGCAAAGGACGTTGTCGCGATGTCGTGGGATTGCACAAGAATTTCATTCAGCGGCGCTTGCAGGGCCTGAAATGTCTCATCGGCCTGGGCGATGACTTCCAGCGCGCCATAAATGTTCATTTCGCTTTCGACAAGGAACTGGTCAACCTGTTCCATGTATTTTGCGTAGTTGCTGCGGAATTCGTCACCACCAACAGCGGCCAGACGATCGGCAAGTGGTGCCAGTTCTGTCGACAGCTTGCTGACTTTTTCACGCAGGTCGGGGACAACCGCGGCATTAATGCCATTGGAATCCCAGGTCAGAATACGAAACAGCGATCCGTGTGCCTCATTTAACGCACTGCTGAGCGTCAGGGCATCGGATCGCCGCTCATAGGCTTCGACGCGAAGGCTGGTGAGAGTTGCTTTTTCGCTTTGAAGGGTTGCGACCGTGGCAATCCCCATGGCGATGATGACGATCATAAGGAAGACCGGAACCAAAAGGGTCTTGGGGCCGATCGACAGATTATCAATAAAACGCATTCACCAGTTTCCTTCGCGCCGATTAACGTCGGTTTTTAGAGTTCACCGTCATTGGGAACTGTTTTGCGATTACGCATCCATTCCCGAAGGTTCCCGATCAGCGGAGCAGACAGGAACAGAATGCTGATCAGCAAAATGACGAGCGTGATCGGGCGTTCCCAAAGGAACGAGATCGACCCGTCGCTGATTGCCAGGGCACGACGCAGGTTTTCTTCCATCATCTTGCCCAGAATGAAGCCAAGAAGCATCGGCGCCATCGGATAGTTCAGCAAGCGCAGGCCGATCGCGATTGCCGCTGCAATCACCATCATATGGATGTCCATGGTGTTAAAGGTCACCAGATAAACACCAACCAGCGAGAAGAACAGAACGAACGGCACCAGAAGCTGCTGGGGCAGGGCAAGCAGACGGGAAATATACGGGATCAGCGGCAGGTTCAGGATCAGCAACACCACATTCCCGATATACATCGAAATGATGACAGACCAGAACACAGCAGGCTGTTCAACAAACAGGCGCGGACCAGGCTGAACGCCATAGGAAATCAGCGCGCCCATCATGACAGCCGTCGTACCAGACCCCGGGATGCCAAGGGTCAGAAGCGGTACAAATGAACCAGAACACGCGGCATTGTTGGCAGTTTCCGGTGCCGCCAGACCACGGATCGAACCTTTGCCGAACTGAAGCTTTTCCTTGGCCGAAGCAAGGTTGCGTTCCATGCCATAGGCCAGGAACGAGGCAATGGTCGCACCCGCACCCGGAAGAACACCGGTGAAGAAACCAAGGATCGACGAACGACCAATGACCGGAACCATGGTTTTGACTTCATCCTTGGAAAGCTTCATCGAGCCAAGGCTTTTAAGGGCCTTTTCTTCGTCGCTACGTGTGTCCTTGGTCGGACGCAGGATCGACAGCAATGCCTCGGACAGGGCAAAGGTCGACATCGCCAGCAACAGGAAGCTGATACCGTCAATAAGGTCCATGCTGCCAAAGGTAAAGCGTGCAACACCGGCCGCCGGATCGGTGCCGATGGTCGACAGCATGATGCCAAACAGTGTCATGGTGATGGCCTTGAGAACCTGGCCCTTGCCGGCAAAGGCCGACACGGCCGTAAGACCCAGAACCATCAGTGCGAAATAATCACCAGACTGGAAAGACAGCGAAACAGAGGCCAAGGCAGGTGCCGCCACCAGCAGGAAAATCGCAGCAATCGTACCGCCCGAGAACGACGCATAGGCCGCAATTGCGAGCGCCTTGCCAGCCTGGCCTTTCTGGGCCATCGGATAGCCGTCAAAGGCGGTCGCAACCGTACCGGCAACACCCGGTGCGTTAATCAGAATAGAAGAGGTCGACCCACCGAAAATCGCCCCATAATACACACCAGCCATCAAAATCAGGCCGGTTGACGGATCAAACCCGTAGGTGATCGGGATCATCAGTGCAATGGCGGTAATCGGGCCTAGACCGGGGAGCATCCCGATAAAGGTGCCTGCGAAACAGCCAACAGCAACCATCAAAAGGTTGATCGGCATGACAGCGGTCGAAAGACCGGCGAAAATTCCATCAAGCATCGTTCGACATCCAACCGAGATAGTAGAAGAAATCGCCCGGGGTCAGGTAAATACCCATCAGATAAAGCAGGCCCCAGAATGCGAGTGTGACAAGAACAGCCGTCAAAACCAGAACCAGGGGACGTCGTTCGCCAAGGGTATAGAAACCACCCATCAGGAAGAGGGAGGTCGAAATCGGGAAGCCAAGCTGGCGGATCGTGAGGCCATAAAACACCATCAGACCCGCAAGGATGACAACGCGGCGCCATTTGAGGCCGCGGAAGGCATCCGTAAGGTTGCCGGCCTCCTGGTTGGCCGGCAGGATCAGTTGGATAAAGGAAACCACGCCCAGGATCCAGGCAAGTGCATTAGGGAGGGTTCTGGCGTTAAACGGGGCATCCTCGTCGCCAAACAGCAGCGGGATATCACCGACATAAAAGCCATAAATCAGCGCAAGGCATAGGAATAGCAATGCGCCGAATTTGTCGCGATTGATGGACATGGCGTGGTTTCCTTCGGAGGTCTTTTTACTTGTGTTCTAGTGGCTTATTTCAGGAAGCCGAGTTCGCGCATCAGGTCGCCAACGACCTTTTCCTGGTTTTCCATGAAGGCGGAAAACTCAGCACGCGGCTTGTAGATTTTTTCCCAGCCATTGCGCTTGCGAACGGTTTCCCATTCCGGGGTTGCCTGAACGTCTTTCAGGACCGCTGCATAGGCATCCGCCTTTTCAGCCGAAAGTGCCGGGGAGCCGAAATAACCGCGCCAGTTGACGAATTCGGCATCAATGCCGAGTTCACCGAGCGATGCTACGTCCGGAGCCGCTTCAACGCGTTCTTTCGAGGTCACGGCAAGGATGCGGATCTGGCCAGCTTTGGCCAGTTCAAGCAATTCACCAAGACCGGTCGACAGAACTTCGGTTTCACCCGACAGAAGGCCTGCAATTGCTTTGCCGCCAGCATCGTAGGGGATGTATTTTACCTGTTTCGCATCGCCGCCAGCTTTCTGGACAGCATAGGCAGCAACAATGTGGTCCATACCGCCACGAACCGAACCGCCGCCGAACTTGACCGAGTTCGGATCCGCTTTGACAGCGTCAACTACATCGGTAAAGGACTGGAATTTGCTGTCTGCCGGAACTGCGAATGCAGCATATTCAGCAACAACAGCAGCAATCGGGGTCAGGTCACGGAAGGACTGCGGGAACACGCCGGTCAGCGAACGAACGATGATCGGGGTGGAGTTGACCATAAGGGTATTGTCAAGACGGTCAGCCGCTTCGATCATGTAGGCAATGGCTTTACCGCCGCCGCCGCCAGACATGTTTTCGTAGGATGCGGTGCCAACCAGACCGGATTTGGTCAGGGCTTCACCGGTACCACGTGCCGTACCGTCCCAGCCGCCGCCAGCGCCGCCCGGAATGACGAAGTGAATTTCATTGATTTCTGCGGCTTTGGCATCCATGGCGCCAAATGCAGCAGTCGAAACAGCAACAGCGGTTGCTGCGGCAATAAATCCGCGACGCGAGAACATCGTCAGCTTATTCATCAGGGTCTCCTCCAGACACTAAAGCATTTTCCCAGACCACCCGTTTGGCGGTCGACCGATCGAAAGGAACAAAACTTCGACAAGGAAGATGGTTGATGTCGCAATGCCGATACAGTTTCCCCATCAGCATACGACCGCTAAAAATGACCTCCCTTGCCGATATTCTTTTTGTTTGTTCCAGGCACGTTCAAGACGCACCCGGATCGGCAGTTGGAGGACGTTAGCAGTAGAACCTGTCATCAACCTGTCATTGCGGATAATTGCGTGAAAATTTTTCACATCATTTTTGCGGCAATGGAAAAGGTGGATGGAAATGCGCGGTCAGCCAGACAGTCGGTCACCACATTCTGTGGCATGGTCTTGCAATGTTTGCAGAATGTTATGGCGTTTTTCGCGTGTGAAGCGGCTGCTTGGGCCGGATAGTGCCAATGCACCCAAAAGATGCCCCTGACGGGCCAGAACGGGTACCGCGATCGCCGATATGTCCGGGTCACGTTCGCCTTCGCTTTCGGCAAACCTGTCATCAAGAACCTGGATGGCGCGATCATCGACACCATCGCCCCAGGCACGGATAACATGACCGGCCGCCCCGCGATCACAGGGCAAAAGAGCACCTTCTTCAAGATGGTGGCGCAAACTGCGCGACGAATTTTCACGAAACAGACAAAGTCGACTTGATCCTTCGGGCACATAGAAAGATGCCGTTTCCCCGCTTTCTTTGACCAGTGCCGACAGATGGGGGCGCACCACATCATCCATGCGATAAGAGCGCCGATAGATCGAACCCAGTCGCCACAAGGCCGGCCCCAACCGATAGCGACCACGTCCCGACAACATCAGAAACCCATGGGACTCCAGTGTACCCGCCAGTCGCGACAGGGTGCTTTTATACATTCCGGTGCGTTCAGCCAGTTCCTTAAGCGACAAGTCGCCGTCCTGATCGGTAAAGACATCGAGAATTTTAAGGGCGCGTTCAACGGCGGTAACGTTTTGGTCTGACATGGAAAATCGTCCTGTTCCAGGCGGGTGATCGGCAATGACGTGCTGTTTGGATTTCACGATGGTCCAAAATTCTATATAATAGAACATAATTCTACTAGACAGAATTTAAGGAAATTCCATGAACGGATCAAAATCGCTTTCCGGTATCACGGTGCTGGACCTTACCAATGTTCTGGCCGGGCCGTTTTGTTGTCATCAGCTTGCCCATCTTGGCGCGGACGTGATCAAGGTCGAAGCACCGGGGCGCGGGGATCTTGCGCGGCAGCTGGGCGCGGACATGGCCCTGAATGAAAAGCTTATGGGCGTCTCGTTCATGGCGCAAAATGCCGGAAAGAAGTCGATCACCCTTAATCTCAAGGATCCGCGCGGCAAAGAGATTCTTAAAAAGCTGGTCGAACGCGCCGATGTGCTGGTCGAGAATTTTCGCCCGGGTGTCATGGACCGTCTCGGGCTTGGGTATGACATCCTGTCACAGGTGAACCCGAAGCTTGTCTATTGCGCAATTTCCGGGTTCGGGCAAACCGGCCCGATGAAAAAGCTTCCGGCCTATGATCAGATTGTTCAGGGTCTTTCGGGGATCATGACGATTACCGGCGAGCAGGGTAAGGGTACCTATCGCGTTGGCTATCCGGTGGCGGATACGATTGGCGGCATGACGGCTGCTTTTGCGATCAGCTCGGCGCTGGCCGGACGTGCGCTTGGCAACAAGGACGGCAAGGGCTGCTTTATCGATATCTCGATGCTGGAATCTGTCATCGCGACCATGGGCTGGGTGGTTTCAAACTATCTGGTTGCAGGCAAGGAACCGACTGCCAATGGCAATGACAATTTCACATCGTCGCCATCGGGAACGTTCCGCACCGCAGACGGCCAAATCAATATTGCCGCAAACAAACAGGAACAGTTCGAGGCGCTATGCGGTGTGCTTGGGCTGGAAGAGCTGATTGGCGACGACCGCTTTACGTCGCGCAAGGAACGGCTTGAAAACAGGGAAACCTTGAGCGGTCTTCTTGAAAATGTGCTGAGGACGGATGCCACGGATCATTGGGTTGAACGTTTCAACGCGGTCGGTGTGCCGGCCGGTGCGGTTCTGACCGTTCCGCAGGTGCTAGCACTGCCACAAATTGCCGATCGGGGAATGTTGGCGTCCTTTGAAAATGTCCCGGGAGCCGGGCGCGATATCCGCATTCTCAAGACCGGGATCAAGATGGACGGGGATGCGCCGTCGGTTGATATGCCGCCCCCGGAACTTGGTCAGGACAATACCGATATTCTGACCGGGCTTGGTCTGTCAGCGGACGAAATTTCAACATTGGCCAATGAGGGCGTATTATGAGCGAGAAGACAGCAACCGAAATCGAACAGGAAGTTCGCGACTGGTGGCATACCGGTATCATCGATATGGAGCCCGGAAAAATCCATTATGGTGGCTATGCAATCGAAGAACTTATCGGAAATGTCAGTTTCCCGACGATGATCTGGCTGATGACGCTTGGCGAACTGCCGACAACTGGTCAGGCGCGATTACTCGAAGCAGCCCTGGTTTCCGCCGTTGATCATGGTCCACAGGCGCCAAGCATTGCCATTGCCCGGATGGCTGCGACATGCGGGGTCGGGCTTAACAATGCCATGGCAAGTGCCGTGAACGTTCTGGGCGATGTGCATGGCGGTGCGGGCGAGCAGGCCGTCAGCCTTTATCATGATATCGCAAACCGCATGGAGCGCGGTGTGGTGTTTGAGGAAGCGGTGTCTGACGGACTGGATCATCAGATTGCAGAACATGGCAAACATGTTCCGGGTTTCGGTCACCGGTTCCATCCGGTGGATCCGCGGGCGCCGCGGTTGCTTGAACTGGTCAAGATCGCCGCAGAGGACGGGTATGTTTCAGGCCGGTTTGGACGGATCGCCAGCGGTATCGAGGATGAATTGCTCAAACGCAAAGGCAAACGTATTCCGATGAATATCGATGGTGCCACAGCAGTGATCTATGCCGAACTCGGCTTTGCACCGGAATTGGCGCGCGGTTTGTTTTGCCTGTCCCGTTCTGTCGGTATCCTTGCCCATGCCTGGGAGCAGACCAGCCAGGGAGGCCGCAACAAGGGCCCGATCCCGCGTCGCATGATCTGGAGCTATACGGGGCCTGAACGCCGACCGGTTCCCGAAGGTGCAAAAACGGAATGCAACAAGGCCTGATGACGGAATGAATGCCGGGCAGGGTGCCTTAGCGACGGTTTAGCAAGGAATCCTGCCAACGGCGAATAAAGCGCTGGCGCTTGGCCTGATCAAGATAGACCAAAAGACCCGGACCGACGGGGAAGGAACGTACCCGTTCGCCGTAACGGTCAAAAATCAGCGACGAGAACGGGCTTTGCGGAACATCGGCGCGGACCGGGTTGAAATTGCCCTCGCTTTGCAGAACGCTTTGGCCCTTGATCGATAACATGAAGTCGAGGAAACGGGCACCAAGGTCGGGGTTCTGTGCGTCGCGCGGAATGATTGCAATCCGCGAATACACGACAATAAAGTCATCGGGCAGGATAACGCCAAGGTTCGGGTTGCGATGGCTGAATGTCTCTGCATAGGAGCCAAGAAGATTGTACCCGAGTACCACCTGACCATCGGCGATCTTTTCCAGCATTGGTGACGTGTTGGAATAAAGCTTCACCTTCGACTGGCCAAGTGTGCGCACGAAATCCCAGATACCTGGAAAGAAGCGTTCGTCGCGGGCCAGAAACAGAAAACCAACCCCGCTTCGTTCAATGTCATAGGTGGTAACCTTTTCACTGAACAGATCATCATGTTTGGTCAGAAGTTCGATGAAGGCATCGCGGGTTCTGGGCGGCTCAAGATTGTGTTCGCGAAAAAATGCCCGGTTATAGGCAATGACGGCGGGCTCCTGCGTTACAGCAAAGGCTTCGTTGCGCCAGCGCGCCCAATGTGGCAAGGCGCGCGTCTGGCTGCTTTGATGTGAAATGGCATAGCCGTCATTGGCCAGTTTCATCTGCAAGTCCATGGACGAACTGATGATCAGGTCGGCATTTGGTTCGTCATTGGCACGCTGTGCCAGCGTCATGTCATACATTTCAAGGGTTTGAAGCTGATGGTATTCGACACCGACATAGGGGTTTTCTTGCTGAAACGCTTCGATAACCGGGGAAAACGCGCCAATATCGGCAGAACCGTAAATAACCGCGGACGGGGTATCGGGGGATAAAAGTGACTGTTCCGGGTCGGAAATCTGGGATGTTCGCAACGGGGCAAAGGTAAAGACTTCCGCCAATGCAGAAGATGCTTGCATCGCAACCACGATGGCACATAAACGAATAATGGTACGGCCCAGGGTCATTTCGGATACTCTATGTCACGGTCGGCCAGAGACGACTGGCTGGATACGGGTAAAGCGTTTCAACATAAACGGCCATATCAAAGCCAATACCAAGAACGGCAAAGCATAACAACGCCGTAGAACGGTTTATCAGGGAAGAGTAACACAAACAATGAGAGTCCTTGTCGTCGAAGATCACGCCGCACTGGCTGACGGGATTGCACGGTCATTAAGGCAATCGGGTTATGCGGTTGATATCATTGCCGATGGCGAGGAAGCCGACGATATCCTGCGGACGCAGGAATACGGACTTGTGGTGCTTGATCTTAACCTTCCGAAGCTTGACGGGCTTGAAATCCTGCGGCGGTTGCGTCATCGGGGGGCTGAAAGTGCTGTTTTGATCCTGACAGCACGTGGCGATATCGAAGACCGGGTGAAGGGACTTGATCTTGGCGCGGACGATTATCTGGCCAAACCGTTTGAGCTTGTCGAGCTTGAAGCACGGGTGAGGGCGCTGATGCGCCGTCATGCGGGTACACACAACACCCAGATCAAATGCGGTCAACTGACCTTCGATACGGTTGCCCGCCGTGTCATGATTGACGGCAATGACGTCGATATTCCGCGCCGCGAGCTCAATATCCTTGAAATCTTGCTGTTGCGGGTTGGTCATGTTCTGAGCAAGGAACAGATTGCAGACCAGTTGGCCGGATTTGAAGACGATATCAGTGCAAATGCGGTCGAACTTTATATCAGCCGGTTGCGCAAGCGTGTCGAAACAGCCGACGTCAAAATCCAGACGGTTCGCGGGCTTGGATATTTGTTGAAAAAGACATGAAATGGCGTAACGGATCCCTTAGACGCAGGCTTGTCATCTGGTTGCTGATACCGCTTTTGGTGATCAGTTCATTGATGCTGCTTGAGGTGCGCAGCAACGCTGTAAGGTCGACAAACCAGGCATTTGACAGGGCACTTTTAAGTTCTGCATTGGCCATTGCAGATCGCGTGGTCATGATCGGCGGGAAGATCGAGGTTGATGTTCCCTATGTCGCGCTTGAGATGCTGACCAGTGCAGCCGAAGACCGGGTATTTTATCAGGTAAGTACCGGGCAGGGCGAATTCATCACCGGATACGAAGACTTGCCCCCAGTGCCGGACCGTTTGCTGCCGCTGCGCGAAGAACCGGTATTTTATGATGCGGTCTATAATGGCGAACCGGTGCGCATTGGCGCATTGTCGCGATATGTCGCAAGTGTTCGAAAAGCAACGCGTTTTCAGGTTCTTGTGGCGGAAACCATGGGTACCAGAACCAGTTTGAGCGAGGATATTCTGGCCAGTGCTGCTGCACGTCAGATTGTGTTGATCATGCTGGCCGCGATCATTGTCTGGTTCGGGATCGGTCAGGGTCTTAAACCGTTAACACGGCTTGAAGAAGCCTTGAACCGTCGCTCGCCAACCGATTTGCGACCCATCTTGCATGACGTTCCGACCGAAGTGCGGCATCTTGTCGGGGCGATCAATCAGCTGTTCGGACGCCTTGAAAACAGCCTCAAGACCATGCAGCGCTTTACAGCGGATGCAGCCCACCAATTGCGGACACCCTTGGCGGCACTGCGAACCCAGGCAGAACTTGGTCAGCGGGAAGATGATCCGGAAAAAATGCGCCAGATCATGGAAACCATCGCGTCTTCAACCCGTCAAACCTCACATCTGGCCAATCAGTTATTGGCGTCTGCGCGTGCAGCTCCCGAAGGCCTGGCCGGACGTCCGTTTGAAAAAATTGATCTCTGCGCCATCACACGCGCGGTAACCAGTGCAAAGGTCCCAGCAGCGATCGAAAACGGCATTGATCTTGGCTATGAAGGCGTGACAGAGCCGGTATTGATTATGGGTGACGCAACCCTGATTGAAGAACTTCTTAAAAACCTGGTGCATAACGCGCTGATCTATTGTCCGGATGGCAGTGCGGTGACGGTGCGTCTTGAGAATGATCGTAAACCGGGGTTCGTGCGGCTAAGCGTCGAGGACAATGGCCCGGGCATTCCGATTGAACATCACAAGGATGTTTTCAAACGGTTCTACCGGATGAGTGAATCCGGTCAGGAAGAGGGTTGCGGCCTTGGTCTGTCGATCGTCAAAGAAATTGCGGCACGTCACGACACGAAAGTGAAATTGACCCAGCCCGACCGCAACAGCGGGTGTGTGTTCAGCATTTCATTCAAACGCAGTTCATAGCAGCGGGTGCATCTGAATACAGACCGAAACTTAATGAATTACATGAGATAATTTAACACAGTGAACTGAATATATTATCTATTTGTCCATAAGCGGCATTCATACATATTTGTCATAATATATATTATAGAACTTAGCGATGCGGAGAATGTACGGTGTACGTCTCGTGGAATTCTTATTCCCCACCGACACTGAAATACACGTCTCACAGGCTTCTGAGCCACGATGATCAGTTTACCTCGATGACAAGCCCGTCATAAGCCGGTTCAACATGGTTCGGTGTGTCGGCCATCGCCTGCGCGTAATCGAACTGAATACCCATATGGGTCATGTAGACCTTTTTGGGTTTGAATTCTTCAACCCAGCCCAGCAGCTTTTCAAGGTGCGCATGCGTGTTGTGTGGTCGGTGGCGCAAACAATCGACGACCCACACATCAAGATCATAAAGATGCTGTTTGGATTGCTCGGGGAAATTCACGACATCCGTCGAATAGGCAAATTTCCCGATCTTGAAGCCAAGGGTTTCGCCATAGCCGTGATCCTGCGAGAAAACGGTTATCGGGACCCCTGCTGCGAGCAACGGCCCTGTGATGACGTGCGGTATCAGGACCGGTTTGAAATAGAACTCAACCCCGTCAGGCAACGGCGTAAAGACATAATTGAAGCGATGGTCGATATCAGAGATCGTCTCGGCCGAGGCATAGATATCTATCGGCCGGTTCATCGCCACATTGAGCCAGCGAACATCATCAATCCCGTGCACGTGATCGGCATGTGAATGCGTGAACAGGATCGCGTCAAGATGGTCAATGTTATGGCGGATCGCCTGTTCGCGGAAATCCGGGGTGACATCGACAAGGATCTTTTTCCCGGCTTCTTCGATCAGGATAGAACTGCGTAAACGGCGGTTTTTCGGATTGTTCGGGTCGCACTTTCCCCATCCAAGGCCAACGGATGGCACGCCATTTGATGATCCGCAGCCAAGGATGGTTATTTTGGTCACTGTGCCGCTTCTCCTGGCAGAAGAAGATTTTTGCGATCGGCCTTGGTGAAGAGTTTGAAGAAGTTGTCCGTAGTGATCCGGGTGATTTCTTCGAGGCTTACACCCTTGATTTCCGCGAGCTTTGTCGCTGTGTGGGCGACATAGCTTGGCTCGTTCGGTTTGCCGCGTTTGGGCACAGGTGCCAGATACGGTGCGTCTGTTTCCACAAGCAACCGGTCCAAGGGCACATCTTCAAGGGCCGCGCGGATTTCCTTGGCGGAATTAAAGGTAATAATGCCCGAGCAAGAGATATAAAACCCGATTTTCAAAGCCCGCTGCGCCAGTGTTGCCGAACTTGAAAAGCAATGGATCACCCCGGTAAAGGGCCCCTTTTCATATTCTTCTTCGAGAATATCCATCGTGTCATCATCCGCATCACGGGTGTGAACGATCAAAGGCAAACCGGTTTCACGGCATGCGGCAATGTGGGCGCGAAAGCTTTGTTGCTGGGCTTCGCGCGGTGCATTGTCGTAAAAATAGTCAAGGCCACTTTCACCGATGCCAATAATTTTGGGATCGGATGCCTTGGCCAGCAACGGTTCGGGGCTTGAAAGCCCCTCCTCGCCGGCTTCGTGCGGATGCACGCCAATCGTGCAATAGATATGATCGGATTTTTCGGCAATGGCGCGAACCTGATCAAAGGTCGTCAGTTTCACGCCGATGCTGACCATCATGCCAACGCCGGCATTTTTCGCCCGCGCGATGGTGCCCGAAAAATCTTCGGAAAACTGCGGATAATCCAGATGGCAGTGGCTGTCGACCAAGGCGACATTCATGCCTTCTCTCCTTCGTCTTCTTCTACATAGCGCGGGAATACGCCAGCCGGTTTCGGGATTTCCGTTCCCGGCACAAGGGCATGATCCGGGCCAAGATTCTCGAACCCGCGCTGATCATCGGCCAGCACCAGCAAATCGAGAATTTTCGATGCGGAATCCGGCATGATCGGCTGAACCAGAATGCCAACATGGCGAATGACTTCGGCCAGAACATAAAGAACCGTTTCCATCCGTGCCGGATCGGTCTTTTTCAGGCCCCAAGGCGCCATTTCATCGACATAACGGTTTGCATCGCCCACAAGGCTCCAGATTGCTTCAAGGCCCTTGTTAAATGCCTGTTCATCAAACAGCGGCCGAACGGTGTCCAGCATCCCGTGTGCTTTGCCGAGGATTTCATTATCCGCATCGGTGAGCGCGCCCGGTGTCGGGATCGCGGCGTTGCAGTTTTTGTGGATCATCGACAGAACGCGCTGGCACATATTGCCAAGATCGTTTGCCAATTCACTGTTCATGCGATTGACCATGGCACGATGGGCAAAGTCACCATCATTGCCGAACGGAACTTCGCGCATCAGGAAATAGCGGGTCTGATCCAGACCGTATTTTTCGGTAAGGTCATAGGGATCAATGACATTGCCGATCGATTTGGAAATCTTCTGGCCTTCGTTGGTCCACCAGCCATGGGCAAAGACGCGCTTGGGCGGTGTGATGCCGGCGGCAAGCAGGAAGGCCGGCCAGTAAACGGCATGGAAGCGCAGAATATCCTTGCCAACCATGTGAAGGTCAGCTGGCCAGTATTTTTCAAGTTTGGCCGGGTCTGCATCGGGATAACCGATCGCCGTCAGATAGTTGGTCAGCGCGTCAAGCCACACATACATGACATGGTCTTCGTCACCCGGAACAGGCACACCCCATTTGAAGCTGGTGCGCGATACCGAAAGGTCGTGCATGCCGCCTTTGACAAAGCTGATTACTTCGTTGCGGCGTGACTGCGGCGCGATGAAATCGGGGTTCTGTTCATAGAACTCAAGCAGACGATCACCCCATGCCGACAGCTTGAAGAAATAGCTGGGTTCAGACACCCATTCGACCGGGGCCCCGGTCGGTGCCAGTTTCTCGCCATCCTTGGTGATCAGTTCTTTTTCAGCATAAAACGCCTCGTCGCGAACCGAATACCAGCCATCATAGGAGCCAAGATAAATCTCGCCCTTTTCAAGCAACGTATTCCAAAGCGCCTGACAGGCCTTTTTGTGGCGTTCTTCGGTCGTCCGAATGAAATCATCATTCGAATAGTTCATATGCACGGCCAGATCGCGGAAGTTCTGCGATACCTGGTCGGTAAAGGTTTGCGGGTCAATACCCTTGGCCGCGGCCGACTTGTCGACTTTCTGACCATGTTCGTCCGTGCCCGTCAGGAACATTACGTCATACCCGTCCAGGCGCTTGAAGCGTGCCAGAACGTCACAGGCAAGCGTCGTATAGGCATGGCCAATATGGGGCTTGTCATTGACGTAATAGATCGGGGTCGTGATGTAATAGGGCTGTTTGTGCCCGGTCATGGTCGCAAATCCTTCGCGCAAGTCGTGAAACAAAACGGCCCGAAATGGGCCGTGATGGTCAAAATTTCGGTTACTGGGCAGTGATGTCAGGTTCGCATGGTTTCTTCAAGCATGAAGAAGGCATTCAGCAAGGCTTGCTTGCGATCAAGATGCAAACCGCGGGTCGCGCCCATCAATTCGTTGATCTTTTCCCATACCTCCAGCCATTGATCAAGCGGTTGCGCAGCGGCCATGCGTTGCATGGCTGGCAATTCGCCCTCGACCACTTCGCGTGGCGGCTGTCCGGTCGCGGCAAACCGGATCATTCGAGCCAGCCACCAATGCAGAAGTTCGGTCACGGTGGCAAAGGCCGCGTCCTTGTCTGCCGGGGAAAAGCGTTCGGCAAATTTGTGCTGGGCCGCAACATCGGCATTTGGCAAAGATGCGATCAGATTGACCATCTCGGTATATAGCTCAAGCCCGCCGACTTCATGCAGTTGAAGGGCACGCCCAATGCTGCCTTCGGCCAGACCCGACAGCGCATCACGATCGCCAAGATCCATTTCAGGACAATAGCGGCCCAAAAGATCAACAACCTGATGGTCCTCAAGCGCGCCAAGGTTCAATCGACGGCAACGTGAACGGATGGTTGGCAGCAAGCGGCCCGGATGATGGGCAATAAGGATCATCATCGCATTTGCCGGCGGTTCTTCGAGAACCTTCAGAATGGCGTTTGCTGCGTTACGGTTCAACTCGTCAGCCGCATCGACGATCACGATCCGCCAGCCACCCTCGGCCGAGGTTTTGGACATGAAATTGCCAACAGTACGCACATTGGCAACGGTAATTTCGCCCTGAAGCCGTTTTTTCTTATCGTCATACTGGCGCTCGATGACCTTAAGGTCACCATGTCCGCCACCCGCAATCCGTCGGGCGACCGGATCTTCGGGATCAACGTAAAGTCCATCTGGCTGATCACCAAACAGGCCTGCCCCGCCTGCCCCGCCACCAGACAGGATAAAACGCGCCATGCGATAGGCCAGTGTTGCCTTGCCGACGCCGCGCGGACCACACAACAGCCACGCGTGATGCATCCGTTTGCTGTTCCAGGCATCGAGAATTGTTTTCTCGGCCTCTTCGTGGCCAAGAAGCGCCTCATTACGGCGTGGTTCAAACGGATTGCTGTCTTCTTGAAGATCGTCGTTGCGGGCCATCCGGATTTATGCCCCCTGCCCGACAATACGGTTCTTGACCGTTTCAATGACACGTGCGGTTACGTCATCAATATCGCCCTGGGCATCAACAACGCAGCAACGTTCCGGTTCTGCGGCCGCGATTTCACGGAAACCGTCACGCAGACGCTGGTGAAATTCCAGTCCCATCCGTTCAAACCGGTCTTCGGCGGCGCTGACATTGGCAAAACGTGCACCAGCGCGTTCCAGTCCTATTTCGATCGGCAGATCAAAAATCAGGGTGATATCAGGTTTGAAACCATCGATGGCAAGTTGCCAAAGATTTCTGATGTATTCTGCCCCAAGTCCGTGGCCATATCCCTGATAGGCAACGGATGAGTCGGCAAAGCGGTCGCAAAGCACAACCTTGCCTTCGGCAAGGGCCGGACGGATCGTGCGTTCGACATGGTCCCGGCGCGATGCAAACATCAAAAGTGCTTCGGTGACCGCATCCCAGCGCCCCGGATCGCCCGTCAGCAGAAGCGTGCGGATTTCCTCTGCGCCGGGCGAGCCGCCAGGTTCGCGGGTGACAACGACGTCACGCCCCTGATTGCGGAACCATTTCTCAAGGCATCTGATCTGTGTCGATTTTCCGCTGCCTTCCCCGCCTTCAAAGCTGATGAACAAGCCGGGCTTCACACTCACCCGTTTGCCCCCCAAAGAAGATATTTGATGGCGGCACCGATACGGCCGACAAATCCGAGGCGGCCGACATCATGGGCCGCATAAAGCGGGAATTCTTTGGCTTCCTGATCAGGAACTTCAACCTTCAGGGTCGCGATCTGATCGCCTTTGGCAATCGGGGCCGGAATCGGACCGTCATAGACGACAGACACTTTCATATCGCGGCTGGCGCTGCGCGGGAGTGTCAGGAGAATGTCCTGATCTGCGACCAGATCAACCTTTGTTTCGGCGCCAAGCCAGACATTGGCGGAACTGACCGTTTCATCCTTGGAAAACAGGTCGTAATTGTCGAATTCGCGGAAACCCCAATCGAGAAGTTTCTGTGATTCCGTACGGCGTTCCCGGACCGAGTTCAGGCCATTGACAACAATGATCAAGCGACGGCCATCACGTTCGGCCGATGCGGTAAGGCCATAACCGGCAGACTCCGTATGCCCGGTTTTAAGGCCGTCGACACCTGCGCTGGTCCCCAAAAGCGGGTTGCGGTTGGGTTGACGGATGCCGTTATAGGTGAATTCCTTGACGGAATAGAGTTCATAAAGATCAGGGAAATTGCGAATGGTATCGCGGGCCAGGATCGCAAGATCATGTACAGTGACAAGATGCCCTTCGGCAGGCCAACCGGTGGCATTCTTGAACACCGATTTGGTCATGCCGATATTGCGCGCTTCTTGGGTCATTTCCTCGGCAAAGGCTTCTTCGGTGCCGGCCAGGCCTTCGGCTACCACAATCGCGGCATCATTGCCGGACTGAACAATAATTCCGTGCAGAAGGTCGAAAACTGAAACGTCGGAATTGACCTCGACGAACATTTTGGATCCGCCCTTGCGCCATGCCTTTTCACTGACATGGAAGGTGTCATCCATCGATACGCTGCCGTCCTTGATATGCTTGAACAGCATATGGACAGTCATCATCTTGGTCATGGATGCCGGTTCGGTCAGCGTGTCCCCTTCCTTGTTCAGAAGGACAGCACCGGTGTCGAAATCCATAATGTAGGCTTCACGCGCGCTGGTCTCGATTGCCTGTGCGCTGGTCATCGACATTGCCATGACGGACCCCAATATTGCGGCCCCGGCCACTACCCGGTTCAGACTGTTTTTGAACGGAATTGGCGGCATCAAAGTCATAGCGTCCTAACCCTGTATAATAAAATCTGTTCCCGCCGGTCTTTCGGCGTGTTCATTCTGTTGCTTATGTCGCAAATCCGGCAAAATTGTGCAACAGCAAGCCGGTATGCTCATAAAACAAAAGACTTCATGAGAAAACCGTGCGCATGACAGCAATCAAAGCGGTAGCACAGCGGATTTCTGCAATCAACATCCCGACTTGGCAGCCCCACCGTCAGCGCATTCAACGACCACTTTGGCGCCGTTCTGGCCGGTTGCAATCACCCGTTCGAGTAAAATGTCAGCTTCGGGCACCGTGTTTAACGGTCCAAGACGTACCCGGTAAAAGGTCGTGCCTTTGACTTCAATCGGTTCAATCTTGCTTGGTGCAAGATCATAAAGACGGTTCCGAAGGTTCAAGGCATTGTCATAAACTGAAAATGCACCGGCCTGAACGTAGATTGACGAATTGGCAACAGGCGCAACATTGACAACTGCGGCCTCTTCAACCGTTCCTTCCAGCGGGGATGACGATATGCTTGGTTCGGACGATGGCGGCGTCAGTTTGATTCGGGACGTTGTAGGCTGTCCGCTGTCGGTAATCGGACCATCATCAAGACGTACGGTTTCGACAACATCACGCGGTGCGGCCGATACGGTGTTCTGTTCGGCAACGGTGACCGCCGGTGCTGCTTTGCCCTGCGCAATTGCGGCGATCTGCCGGCTTTCGCTTTCGATCACTTCAACCATCACCTTGGCCGTGCCCTTTTTCTCGAAACCGAGTAACTGGGCCGCGCGGCGCGACATATCAATGATGCGGCCATGTGCAAACGGCCCGCGGTCGTTGATGCGAACCTTAAGCGATTTACCGTTTTCAAGGTTGGTTACACGAACAATGCTTGGCAGTGGCAAGGTGCGGTGGGCCGCCGATATTTCGTACTGATCAAACACTTCGCCGTTTGCCGTGCGTTTGCCGTGGAATTTGGGGCCGTACCAGGATGCGATACCGGTTTCGCTATATTCGTAATCAACGGCGGGGTAATACCACTGACCGGCAATTTCATAGGGATTGCCGATCTTGTAGCTTCCGACCTGAACCGGTTGTGTTTGTCCGCCACCCAGACGTTTGACACCGTGAACGGCCAACTGGGTTTCGGCACAACCTGCCAGTAACATACCAAGTGCAACCACGGACAGTCCGAGGCGGCTTTTTGTCCGCAGGCGTGCGAATGCACTTTCTCTTGGTGATGGCATCAAGGTGTCCCCGCTTAAAGATGCTCTGTATCTGTCGGTGACGGGACTTGCCCGTCACCTGGACATTCAATGGTTACTGCCCCGCAATCGCGTCTGCCAACGTACCGACAGCAATCGCGAAATAGGTCGAACGGTTCCAATGCATGATGGTGTGGAAATTGTTATAAACCATATATGCCGGACCTTCACCGTCATTTACGGTAACAATTGATGCATCCATGTCGGCCTTTGGCAGATCCGCACCATTAGGCATGCGTACACCGGCTTTCTGCCATTCGGCGATTGGTTTGCGAATGTCGCGGCCAACCAGTGACTTGTCGAAATCTTTCGGGATGCTGACCTTGCGGCCCCAACGCTCATCACCTTTCCAGCCAACGGTCGAAAGATAGTTTGCAGCCGACGCAAAGACATCTTCCTTTGCGCCCCACAAATCAATCTTGCCATCGCCATTTCCATCACGTGCATAGTTCAGGAATGTGGAAGGCATGAATTGCGCCTGCCCCATTGCACCGGCCCACGACCCTGACATGTTTTCAGGTGCGATATGCCCGGCATCAATAATGGTCAGGGCATTCATCAATTCCTTGCGGAAATATTCCGCCCGACGGCCTTCAAAGGCAAGGGTTGCAAGTGAATCAACCACGGAATATCCGCCAGTATGGCGGCCAAATCCGGTCTCAATTCCCCAAAAAGCCGTAAGATACTGTCCCGGAACACCATATTTCTTTGCCGCGGCATCAATCACGGCGCGGTTTTCGGCGTATTTCCGGCGTCCTTCATCAATACGGGACTGCGGCACCACGCGCTGGATATATTGTTCAAACGTCAGTTTGAATTCTGGCTGGCTGCGATCATATTCGATGACTTTGGGGATCGGCTTGGTATTGGCAAAGGCGACATCGAGTGTCGGCTGTGAAATGCCTTTGGCTGCTGCTTCTTTTTTGAAGTCAACAAGCCATTCATCAAACCCCTCTGTGGTAAATTCTGGAAGTTTTTCATCGGTCTGTGCGAAGGCAGGTGAATGCGCAGCCAAAACAGTCAACACCGAGGCGGCAGTCAGCAATTTCCAGAATTTCATCAAAAGGCCTCATCCAGGATTTTAGTTGTCAGGGGCGACCGGCACCGGGCCGGGAAACCACTCATTCGTTCGCCCGGTCAGGTAATAAGCGGTCAAACCTACCCATTCACGCAAACCACGGCTTAGAGATTTGATACCGCCTGAGACGTTAAGACTTGCTAAATGGATGTCGTCTGAGGTCAATCTGCCGACCGGATAGGGAATAACAGTCCATCCAACCTGTCGAAAAACACCAACCGCGCGCGGCATATGATCGGCCGAAGTGATTAAAAGCCAAGGTTTTTGTGCCAGTTCCGGCCAGTTGCCATACACAACCTTGTGGGAGTTTAGCGCATTCTCATATGTGTTGCGTGCTTCGGTCTCGAAATGCATGTTTGGCGTCAGAAGCTTCGAATCGTAAAGCCAGTCGCGAAGAACATTGGCCTCGCTGAAACCCCGATCGTTCAAAACACCATCGCCCCCGGTGAATATTACGGGTTTATCGGGGTATTTGTTTGCAACGCGCAGCATCGTAAAGACCCGGTCCGGGGCACTGAGAAACTGCACGTCGCCACGCTGAAGGAAGCCGTTTGCATCGATACTGCCTGACAGTGTGATGACGCCTGCAAATTCGGTTTTGTCCAGATCAGGCTTTTCGAACCGCGTTTCGAGTGTCCGGGACAGAAACGCACCGAGCGGAAATACTGTAATCAACAGTGATAAAACGGTCACGACAACCAGGCCGGCAAGAGCAAAGCGCCGCGTTCGGCGCAGGAAAATCAATGCGGTCAGCGCCAACAAGACAACCCCATGGACCAGCCCGATATTGACGATATAGCCCACTGTTTTAGACAGAAAATAGAACACGTGAATTCAATCCGACTGGTTGTTCGCTCTGTGGTTGCTGGTACCTTACTGAAAACAAATTATTTCGTCAGCATTCGATGCAATATCGGATTGACCTATTGACAGGGCAGCGCACCCAATTTATTGAAAGCGCCCAGAGCGAGATGCTCCAACCATTTTTGCGGAGAGGTGGCAGAGTGGTTGAATGCAACGGTCTTGAAAACCGTCGTGCCTTTACGGGTACCGTGGGTTCGAATCCCACCCTCTCCGCCATTTCCCAAGTCGTTGATTACGTTGTAAATTGCCGCTGATTATTGCGAATTGTGAACCAAAACTGGTTTCCGATTTAGCATTCAGCTTGGCTTGTGCATGTCTTCCTCGCGCGGTCGCGGACATTGTTTTATCCGCCCGGTATCCGTTTGCTTTCTGGGCCATTTACCATGATGACGGCATGGCAGGCATCCCATACGGGGTGATGCATTTCGGTTGTCGTGATCAGTAACTTAATTCCAGGCCGAGCATGCGGCTCAGCAATATGGCGACAAGTCCGACTGCGATCAATGCAACCAGGAAAATAGCGACCATCTTGGCCCCAGAGCGTATCAGGGCGCGGGTCTCGCCCTTTTCTCCCTGGTCGTAATGCCATTTGATGGAAAAGAACATGGCGGTGCATAACGCGACAATCTTGAACGTGCCGAAGATTATTGGGACCCAATCCATTTTATTCACTCATATCTGCATCAGCTGTGTGCGTTATGGCCGTGTTTTCGCCAAACGCACACTTCCTATTCTGCAACGCAGACATGTATCAGCGGGTGGGAATTGCACCAGCCCATAAGGCGGGTACATTGCGGATACGGACGCCTGCGACTGCCGCGGCAACTTATATCCAAATACGCGCCGGTAAATGACAATTGTCGATTTCGCCAGGATTTCGGGGTTTGAAGCCATGGAATGCGGACTGCACGGATATTGTTTATCTTGACGCGGTCGTCACTGTTCTGCGAACTGTAGCCTCCTTTCGCAAGATTTTGAAACCGTCGTAATGAAAGTCCGCCAATGAGCGCGTTACCGCCCTGCCCCAAATGCCAATCGCCCTATGCCTATGAGGATGGCGAGCTCCTGATTTGTCCGGAATGTGCACATGAATGGTCTGCATCAGCCGATGCTTCATCCGAGACAACTGTCAGGGATGCCAACGGAACGCCGCTTTCTGATGGTGATACGGTAAGTGTTATCAAGGATCTGAAAGTCAAAGGGTCTTCGGCCGTTGTCAAGGTCGGCACCAAAGTCAAAGGCATTCGCCTAGTCGACGGTGATCACGATATTGATTGCAAAATCCCCGGGATTGGTCAGATGGGACTGAAATCCGAGTTTGTGAAAAAAGTATCGGACTGATTTCCCAAGGCCTGTATTTCAGACAAGAAAAAGCGCACCGTTTCCGGTGCGCTTTTGTCGTTTAAATTTGGTATTGGGCGGTGCTTAGTCCGCACTACCGGTACGGAAAGTCGCACCGGCTTTTGGTTTGATCACACGCTGAACAAACCAGATCACCGCAGCCATTCCGACACCGATAAGATCGGTGACAAGACCGCCGGAAATCATGAACAACGCTGCAATGATCAGGGCAATACGCAAGAACCAGACCGCGTTGCGGCCAAGGAACCAGCCCTGAACACCTGCCGACAGCAGGAACACGCCGACAACGGCCGTAACCAGCGCCTGCCCGATCTGAAGGTATGTGCCCTCCATCAGGATCGCAGCGTTATAGAAGAACATGAACGGCACGATAAAGGCCGCAATGCCGATCTTGAATGACGCAACCGATGTTTCCATCGGATTGGCACCCGAAATCCCGGCCGCGGCATAAGATGCCAACGCAACTGGCGGCGTGATTGCCGAAACCACAGCAAAGTAGAACACGAAGAAATGAGCGGTAAGTGGTTCAATTCCAAGCTCAATCAGGCCCGGTGCAACAACGGATGCCGCCACGGCATAGGCAGCAGTTGTTGGCATGCCCATGCCAAGAAGAATGGCAATCAGCATGGCAAATACCAGTGCCAGAAGCTGGGATGCTTCTGCCAGACCAAGCAACAGGTTCGAGAACCGCGCGCCAACACCGGTCAAGGCGATAACACCAACAATGATCCCGGCACAGGCACAAACAGCAATGATCTGAATTGACATGCCACCGGCCAGCTCAAAGGCCTTGGCAACGGCGCGAACACCGACCCGGTTTGGTGTCAGCCAACTGACCACGACGGCCGCAACCGTCGCCAGCGTGCCGGCACGGATAACCGAATATCCAAGGAACAGTGCAATGATCAATATGATGATCGGCAGGAACAGGTAAACCTGTTTGACCATCGTGTTGAAGCGCGGCAGTTCTTCTTCCTTCATACCGCGCATGCCGAGTTTTGCGGCTTCGAAATCGACCATGAAATAGATCGATACAAAATAAAGGATGGCAGGAATAACCGCGGCAATCGCAATGTCGGTATAAGGAATGCCGGTAATCTCGGCCATGATGAAGGCGCCCGCCCCCATGATGGGTGGCATGATCTGGCCACCAGTCGATGCTGCGGCCTCAATCGCACCGGCGGTTTTCTTGTGATAGCCGACCTTTTTCATCAACGGGATGGTCAAGGAACCGGTCGCCACAACGTTACCGGCCGATGTGCCATTGATCATGCCCATCAAACCGGATGCAAAAATCGCGACCTTGGCCGGACCGCCCCGCGCCCTTCCGGCGACCGAAAAGGCAAAGTTAACAAAATAGTCGCCAACTTTGGATGCCTGAAGAAAGGCTGCGAAGATGATGAACAGGATGATGTAGGTCGATGAAACGGCCGTCGTCGGTCCGAGAATACCGGCATCGGTATAGACCTGGCTAAAGAAGCGCTGCCAGGTGATGGCCGGTGATTGCAGGAAGCCCGGCAGGAATTCACCGACAAAGACGTACACGAGGAAAATCGTTGCGATGATCACAAGCGCAAGCCCGGCGACACGACGGGTCAATTCCATAATCAGCAATGTTCCGGAAATCGCAGCAATCGAAATTCCGATTGGCGCAAACGGCGTTCCGGTCGAGTTGCGCATCAAGGTGCCATAAATCGTAATCAGATAGATGGCGACTGCAAGCCCGCATACCGTAAGGACAAAGTCTGGCGGCGAATAACGGTTTCTGGTGGTTTTGTGGAACCAGGACAAAACGATACCGCCGACTGTCGCAGCCATAAGCGGCGCGCCAAAGACCCACGTTTCATTGAACTTGATGCGCGCATCAATGCCGTTCCACATCACCCCATTGTTGATTTCAAAGGCGAAACTGATTGCGGTTCCCACGGCAACAAAGGCCGGAACCAGCAGAATGTAGGACAGATAACCCAAAAGCGGCGTCTGGCCGGTCGGGGAATCCGCAAATTTGTTGGCCGAATACCAAAGGAAACCAAGTGCCAGCGCACCGGCAACGTGAACAATTCGGAAGTTCCAGGTTTCGAGCGGAAAATCAGGCAGAAACGCAAGGTTAACCAAACCACCGGTCATGCCCGACAGCGACACGCCATTAAGTGCCAGCATGTGAAACGCGGCATAAATCGCAGCAGCAATCGTAATGAAAGTAAGGCCGCGCCCTTCAAAAAGGCGTCGGTTTTGTTCAACCGGTTCCTCGTCAACGCCATCGGCGATGAGATGGTCGTCATCAGGTTTATTGGGTTCGGTCATAAGGTTTCCCCGCACTCTTTGGTCATTTGTTTTTGGCAAGCTTCTTTACGGCGATTGAGCAAAGGCGGGTCACCATTGCGATGACCCGCCTTGCGATATCAGATCGGGCTGACTTAGTGGATCATGTCAGCCGGGATGGATGCGCCATGTTCATTGAACCATTTGGCTGCACCCGGGTGCCATTTCATGACTTTGTTCTTGTTCCAGTTTTCCGGAACCGTCGAACGGGCCGCACGGTGGATCGAAACCATGCGGGCATTGTCCGACATCACAACGTCGGTTGCGGCATAAACGAAGCTTTCAGGAAGATCGCAGTTGGCAATCGCAAAGTTCCACATCGAAACCGAACGTGCCGGTGCGGTCAAAGTGGTGTAGGTATCAGCTGCGATGTCGAACTCGGATACCGGGAAGGCATCCATGATCTGTTTCTGTTCTGCTTCGGTGAACTCGATGATGTTCACTTTGGTCTGGACTTCCAGCTGGCTGACAGCCGGAACCGGGACGCCGGCGGCGAATGCGATAACGTCAAGCAGGCCATCCTGAAGCTGACCACCAAGATCAGACCAGCCGCCGTTACGGCGTTCGAATTTCACGCCGAGTTCTTCAAGCATCCGCGGGAAATAGGTATCGGATGTCGAACCGGCCGGGCCGAAACCGATTTTCGCACCTTCCGGAATGTCGGCAACCGATGCGATGCCCGACGATGCCAATGCGGTGATCGAGAACGGCGTCTGATACATCGGGAACATTGCGCAAGCGTTGGTCATCTGGACGCCCGGTGCAATCGGGTTGGTCCCGGCCAGCGATTCTGCAGCCGGTCCCATCGTGGTCATGCCAAATGCGGCTTCACCAGTATGGACCAGTGCCATGTTCTGCATCGGACCACCGGTGACTTCACCACCACCGGAAATGCCGAGTTCTTCAGCGACAAGGTTTGCCCAGCCCGAACCATAGGCAAAGTATGTGCCGCCCTGAGAAGCGGTGCCCACGGTGAAGCTATCAGGCCAACCGGTGCGATCCTGCGCGAAAGCAGCTGTGCTCCCAAACGCAAACGCGACCGCCATCCCTGCAATTAATGCGCGTTTCATCTATTTCCTCCGTTTATCGGTACTTATGTGACGTTGCCCCCAAGACAGTTCCACATATGGGGAAACCAAAGGTTGAAGGCAATGTGATCTATAATCAATAACTAAAACAAGGCACTTGGAAAGTGATGTTGGTCTCAGAACTTATGCGACTTTCGTTGAATGGTTCTATTGCGTGCATTTGACGCCACTAAAACACGTTATTCTGATTTAAATTTAAAGACCGCGATACAAACGCTTGTAATGACATGAAGACGTTACAACGTCTCTAGAAACCATGGTGTCTCGGAGGGCGGCGCAGTGTCATTGAATATCGGCAGTAGAATCTTGCTTGCAGCGGCGATGATCGTCGTTGCGACGTTTGTTGCCTTTATCCTGTATTTTGATTACCAGCAGCGAACGTCGATCCAGAGCGCGTTGCAGTCAAAATTGACCGAAAGCGGATCGCTTGCGACGGCGGGGATTGCCAACTGGCTTGATGGCCGTCGTCTTCTGGTCGAAAGCCTTGCCAACAACATCGCTCGGGACAGCTCGCCTGAAGCCGTACGTGAAGTCGCCAGCGGCCAGGCGCTTGCTGAGTCGTTTATTTATGCCTATTTCGGCAGCGCCGATGGCGTGATGACGATGAACCCGCCAGACGAGCTGCCGCCCGATTACGATCCGCGCAAACGCCCATGGTATGGTGATGCGGTGGCAATCGGTGACAGTACCCTTACCGAACCCTACACCGATGCCTCAACCGGGCAGCTTATTGTTACGGCAACAACCCCGGTATTTGACGGTTCGAAACTGCTTGGCGTGGTGGGTGGTGATATTAACATCTCCATTCTTGGCGATCTGGTTCGCAGTATCGATCTGGGCGGGATCGGATACGGGTTCCTTGTCAATGATCAGGGCACCGTCCTGATCCACCCCAATGCAGATTTCACGCTTAAACCGATTGCCGAAGTTTTCCCTGAAAACACCCCGACCGTCGAAGAAGGCATGCAAAGCGTTCTTGAAGGAAGTGGTCCGCAATTGTTTACCTTCTTCAAGGTCGACGGGTTGCCTTCTGTGAACTGGTATCTTGGCTTTGCCCTTGATCGGGATGCGGCATATGCATCGCTGACCGAGTTTCGCTATACCGCCATCATCACGGCGATCATTGCCGTACTGGCGATCATGGGGCTGATGGGTGTTCTGGTACGCACCTGGGTTTCGCGTCCGGTGCTAAGCATGACATCCGCCATGACCCGCCTGGCCAAGGGGGAAAAGGATGTCGATGTCCCCGGAACGGAGCTGAAAGATGAAATCGGGGCGATGGCAGCAGCAGTCCTTGTGTTCAAGAACAATGCGGCCGAGGTCGAACGCCTCGCACATGAAAATGAACAGGCCACACAGCGGGCTGCACTGGAACGCAAACGTGCACTTGATCAGATGGCCGACAATTTCGAAAAAAGTGTGCTTTCGATCGTTGAAACGGTTGCCGATGCGGCTGAACGAACCCAGTCGGTTGCGACCCAGCTTTCAGCCAATGCCGAAGAATCCACCAGCCGTGCTGCCGCGGTTTCAAATGCAGCAAATATCACGACCGAAAACGTTCAGGCTGTTGCCTCTGCCACGGAGGAACTGTCAGCAGCCATTCGTGAAATCGGCGCGCAGGTAACCCAATCGATTGATGTTGCAACCGAAGCTGTGAATGGCATCAACAACACCACGGCGACCGTAACAGAACTGGCAGAGGCCGCCGAACGCATCGGTCAGGTCGTCGGGCTTATTCAGGACATTGCCGGACAAACCAACCTCCTTGCTCTAAACGCAACGATCGAAGCCGCACGTGCTGGTGACGCGGGCAAAGGCTTTGCCGTGGTCGCCGGCGAGGTCAAGTCACTGGCCAATCAGACAGACAAGGCAACGGGCGACATTCAAACCCAGATTGACGGCATTCAGGGATCGTCTAACCGCTCGGTGACAGAAATCGGGTCAATTTCCACGACGATTGAAAGGATCAACGAGTTCTGCAATGCCATTGCAGCCGCTGTCGAGCAACAAGGTGCCGCCACCCGTGAAATCGCCGACAGTGTCCAGCGGGCGGCATCGGGTACACAGGAAGTTTCGCAAAACGTTTCAGCGGTATCGGATGCGTCCAATATGGTCAGCACAGAGGCCAACTCCCTTCTGACATCATCGCGCGAGATGCGTGAGCTGGCCCAGCGGCTTCGCGAGGAAGTCCTTGGTTTCCTGAAATCTGTTCGGGAAAACAAATAGGATCCGGACAGAAGTCCCCTGCCCGCGCATCAAATTGACGCCATCGTTCCTGATCCCGAACGATGGCGTTTTTTGTGTGATCCGGTTGCCGTTCCTTGGGATTTTGTCGGGATATATCCCAAGAGTCTGGTGCAGGTGCACAAATGGCAAAATCGGACGTGGTGTTTTGTTGCGTAAAATGCGGGTGCGGCGCACGATGTTTGCGGGTATTTGTCCAATTGGAATGGCTAAGCGTTTGAAATATTGCCTTTATTCATAAAACTGCAAAAAATCAGTGGAAATACGCAGCGTCGATAGGCAATTATTGTCGCGATGAGAGGCGCATTTATGGCGTGTCTTGTGGGGGAGCATCGTTTCGATGATGCTAAGACGAACAAAATTCAGACTCTCAACAGGGAAACTTTTCACTCGCTATGAGCAAAAACATACCCGCCCTGCAGGTCGAAGGGATGATCAAAAGCTTTGGGGATCACGAAGTCCTCAAGGGAATTGACCTGACGGCGCATACTGGGGACGTGATTTCGATTATCGGTTCCTCTGGCTCGGGCAAAAGTACGTTCCTGCGGTGCATCAATCTGCTTGAAACCCCGAATGCGGGTAAAGTCCATGTCCATGGCGAACTTATTCGCATGAAGACATTGAAGGACGGTTCGCAGGAAGCCGCGGACAAAAAACAACTTCAGCGCATCCGTACCAAACTGGCAATGGTGTTTCAGAGCTTCAATCTCTGGAGCCATTTGACCATTCTTGAAAATGTTATCGAAGCACCGGTGCATGTTTTGGGTGTGCCGAAAAAGGAAGCGATCGAGCGCGCAGACGCGCTGCTTCAGAAAGTCGGCATGTATGAGCGGCGCGATTATTACCCGGGCCATGTTTCAGGTGGTCAGCAACAGCGTGCGGCGATTGCCCGCGCCCTTGCGATCGAACCTGAAGTCCTGCTGTTTGACGAACCGACTTCCGCACTTGATCCCGAACTGGTCGGGGAAGTGCTTAAGGTAATGACAGATTTGGCCGAAGAAGGCCGCACGATGCTGGTGGTGACCCATGAAATGGGCTTCGCAAAGGGGGTATCCAGCCACGTGATGTATTTGCATCAGGGCCGGGTTGAAGAATTCGGAAACCCGACTGATGTGTTCGAGAACCCCAAATCGGAACGTATGAAGCAATTCCTTCAACGCGATTTCTGATATGGGCAGGCTGCCTCTGTTGGGGGCGGTCGCGTGAATGGGTGCAAGAGGTTGTGCGCCATTCCAATTTACAAGGGAGAATTTGAATGAAAAACTGGATCAAGGTTGCTTCGGCTGCCGCTATTGGTATTGCACTGAGCGCATCTGCAGCAAATGCGGCGTGGGAAAAGGTTGTGATTGCAACCGAAGGTGCCTACCCTCCGTTCAACATGGTTGACGAGAACGGCAAACTCATCGGTTTTGACGTTGATTTCGCCAACAAGCTTTGCGAAACCGCGAAAATCGAATGCGAAATCGTTGCCCAGGACTGGGATGGCATGATCCCGGGTCTTCTGGCGAAAAAATATGACGCGATCATTGCTCAGATGTCGATCACCGAAGAGCGCAAACGCTCTATCGACTTCTCCGACTATTACAGCAACACTCCGGCTGTTTTCGTTGGTAAAGACGGCATGAGCATCGAAGCGTACAAAGATGGTGAAGTCGTCGAAGACGCACTTGACGGTCTTGTCGTTGGCGTACAGCGTTCGACGACCCACGCAAACTTCCTGGAAGACAACTTCCCGTCTGTCGAAATCCGTATGTACGGCACCCAGGACGAAGCACTTCTTGACCTGACTGCCGGTCGTGTTGATGCCACCCTGGCTGACTCCGGTACGCTTGAAGACTGGCTGAAATCCGACGAAGGCAAAGGCTACGGCTTTGTTTCCAACCAGTTCGCACCGAGCGAATGGTTCGGCGATGGCGCTGGTATCGGTATCCGCAAGGAAGACCAGGATCTCAAAGAGATCTTCAACAAGGCACTGGCTGAAATGCTTGAAAACGGCTCCTATGCCGAGCTGAACAAAAAGTATTTCCCGACGATCAATCTGCACCCGAATTGATCTGTTGATTTTTCCGGGGCGGCATCACTGTGCCGCCCCGCCCTTATTGTTGTCTGGTGTTTCTTTTTAGGGGATTGAAACGCCTGCGACATCAAGGAAAGCTGGAGACACCATGCTCGATTTATACGGCCGCGGCTGGCAGATGCTTGAAGGGGGACTGGTTACAGTTCAGCTTTGCCTTACCGTTTTGCCATTCATGATCATTATTGGTCTGCTGGGCGCATCAGCGAAACTTTCACGCTATCGCTCGTTGCGCATTATCGGGGAAAGCTACACCGTTCTTATTCGCGGTATCCCCGAACTTCTTGTTATTTTATTGATCTATTTTGGCGGCACGATTGCCGTTCAGAACATTGCCGAACTGATTTCCGGCGAAGAAACCCGTGTCGATATTCCGGCATTCTGGTCCGGTGTCGCCGCCCTTGCACTGGTACAGGGTGCTTTCGCATCCGAAGTTTTCCGTGCTGCCATGCAATCCATCCCGGTTGGCCAGATCGAGGCCGCCACGGCATGTGGCATGACACCACGGCAAATCTTTATGCGCATCAAGTTGCCACAGCTTTGGCGTTTTGCGCTTCCGGGGCTTAACAATCTGTTCCAAGTGCTGATCAAGGACACCGCCCTTATTTCGGTTGTTGGTGTCGAAGAAATCATGCGCAAGGCGGCAATCGGAGCCGGAACGGACAAGGCACCCTTTACATTCTATCTTGTGGCGATGCTGATGTTTCTTTCATTTACAACAGTTTCGCTTATTGCCTTCAACTATCTTGAAAAGCGGGCTGCCCGCGGTATCGCGAGGGCCTAAGATATGTTTGAAGATCTGATTTACGTTCTTGGCAAATATGATACCTGGCTTTGGCGTGGCTTTTTGCTGACGATTGAGCTGCTGGTAATCTCGGTTACCTTTGGAACGATTTTGGCCATTCCGCTTGCGGTGGCGCGCGTGTCCAAAAAAGTCTGGGTCCAGGCCGTTCCTTTTGCCTTCATCTATGTGTTTCGCGGCACACCCCTGATCGGGCAGCTGTTCATGATGTATTATGGCGTCGGACAGCTGATTTCGAACATTGACGGCATTCAGGATCATTGGAGCTGGGTCTATCTTCGCAATCCCTATTGGTATTGCCTTCTGACCTTTGTGCTCAATACATCGGCTTATGTTGCTGAAATCATGCGCGGTGGCATTCAGAACGTCCCAAGTGGCGAACTCGAAGCTGCGCGTGCATGCGGAATGACACCCTGGACCACCTATCGGCGGATTATCTTCCCGCGGATGTGGCAAATGATCTGGCCGGCTTACACCAATGACGTGATATTTACCCTTAAGGCGACGTCACTGGCATCTACCGTCACCATGATGGAGCTTACCGGTGCCGCGCGTAAAATCGTTGCGCGAACCGCCCTTCCCTATGAAGCGTTTATTTCGGCTGGCGTGATCTATCTGATCATTGTTTATACGCTGACCTTTGGCTTCAAGGGCATGGAGCGATACCTGCGCCGGAATGAGCGCCGCAAAGACAAGCATTCAGCAAATACCAAGGCGCTACCTACCTGACCTTGACTGAATTTGAATACTCAAACGGCCCGGAAGCCGGTAACAATCATATGCCAGAAATTTGGTGATGATCTGTTTCCGTCCGGGCTGTTTTGCCCCACGCCACCATTTTTCAGGAAACCAAAATGCAAGAAGAACGCATTGAACTCGTTCGCCCGCAAATGGGCACGTCACGCGCCCTTACCGTGCGCCGCTATGGCAAGGCCGGAGCCGGTCCGAAAGCCTATTTTCAAGCAGCATTGCATGCAGACGAGTTGCCCGGTGTCATAACCCTTCATCATCTTGAAGCATTGCTGAAAGAAGCCGATGCCAAGGGTGAAATCACCGGTGAGATTGTTGTTGTTCCGTTTGCCAACCCGATCGGTCTTACCCAATATGTCGATATGAAGCCGCTTGGCCGGTTTGAACTGCGCAGCGGCCAGAATTTCAATCGCCATTACCCGGATCTCAGCCCTGCGCTTATTGCTGCCGTTGACGGCAAACTCGGTCAGGATGCCGATGCGAACGTCAAACTGATCCGGGCCGAACTTCGCAAACTGATTGCGCAACACCGCAAGGATGTAAGTCCGCTGACCGATTTGCAGGATTTGCGCCTTACGCTTGCCGAACTGGCGATCGATGCGGACTATGTCCTGGATTTGCATTGCGACTGGGAAGCGCCGATGCATCTTTATATCAGTGACCATAACTGGCCCGATGCCGCCGACCTTTCCGCACAGATCGGATCGGAATGTTCCCTGATTGCCGAAATCAGTGGTGACAACCCGTTTGATGAAGCATTCAGCCGCCCGTGGGTCGAGCTGCGCCGTGCCTATGGTGATCAGTTCCCGATCCCGATGGCGACCCTGGCAACAACAATCGAATTGCGCGGTGACCGGGATGTTTATGATGAATATGCCATCCCAGATGCCCTGAACATGTTCAAGTTCCTGCAGCGCCGCGGTCTTGTTGCCGGGGATCCGGGGCCCCTGCCCGAACCGAAATGTGATGCGACGCCGCTTTCCGGTGTTGATCGTGTTGCTGCGGTTCATGGTGGCATGGTTGTCTTTTCCGTTGAAGCCGGCGCACAGGTTAAGGCCGGTCAGGAACTGGGTTATGTGCTGGATTGTGAAACCGGTCAGAAAACGCCGTTTTCAAGCCGCACGGACGGAATCCTCTATTCCCGCCTTGGTATCCGCCTTGTAGTGCCGGGGGGCTATTTGTGTTCGGTCGCCGGTGAAAGGCCGCTGCCCGGCCGCGAAGGACAATTGCTGCTGTCGAAATAGGGTTTTTGACGGCAGTTGTCAGGCAGTTCTGCTGTTTTGATTGAAACTGTGTTTTGGACGGATCGATTGATTGCCGGGGTAAGGTTGGATACCTTCTTGGCGATTGGACGATCCGTCTTTATCTTTAATGCCAGATGCATTAAGTGAACCGACTTTTGCCACCATTCGATGCCAGATTGTCTGGTGTGCACACCTAAAACCGACAAGTCGCGCGATGCGCGTTGCAAGGATATTCCGATGTTCGACCCGAAAACTGTTTCCGACGTGATTGCCGCTGCCCGCAAAAAAGCAGTAGCTGACGCCGATACTGCACGTCGTGCCATTTCCGTTCTTGACCTGACCAGTCTGAATGATGATGACACGCCAGAGGTCATCGAAGCCCTGTGCAAGCGCGCCCAAACACCCGAGGGCAATACAGCCGCGGTTTGTGTCTATGCGCCCTTTATCGAAACGTCCTGGCGGGCGCTGGGACAGTCCGGGGTCAAGACGGCGACTGTTGTGAACTTCCCCGAAGGTGGCACCAATGCCCAGCGCGTTGGCGATGAAACAGCCGATTGCGTTGCCAAGGGTGCGGATGAAGTCGATCTTGTTTTCCCCTATAAGGCCTTTATTGGCGGGGATGCAGCGATTGCCGCCGATGTTGTTGATGCGACCCGGATGGCGTGCGGCACGATGACCACCATGAAGGTCATTCTTGAAAGCGGCGAGTTTGACGACCTTGCCAAGGTCTATGATGCCGCCCGCCTTGCGATCAGGCACGGGGCCAATTTCGTCAAAACCTCAACTGGGAAGGTTCCCGTCGGTGCCACGCCAGAAGCGGCTGTGGCAATGCTGACGGCCATTCGGGATGCCAAAGAAGAAGACGGCATTGACGCCGGTTTCAAGGCATCTGGCGGGGTCAAGACAACCGATGACGCCGCACTGTATATCGCAATCGCCGACCACATCATGGGGGACGGATGGGCAAAACCCGAAACGTTCCGTTTTGGTGCCAGCGGGGTTTTGACCGCCCTGCTTGAAACCTGCGGGTCGAAACCTTCGGATGCGCCCGCGGCGACTGGCAATTACTAAGACGACTGACTATCTGCGACACAGGTTTTCGCAGCTTCTGGTTTGAAGGAAAATATCCATGGCACGTGCCATTATCATCGTAGCGGACAGTTTCGGTATCGGTTCTGCACCGGATGCATCGAAGTTCGGGGATCAGGGATCTGATACGCTCGGACATATCGCCGAACATTGTGCCAAGGGCCTGGCTGATAACGATCAGCGTAGCGGTCCGCTCAATATCCCGAACATGGTTGCTCTTGGCCTTGGCGAAGCTGCACGCGATGCAACCGGTCGTGTGCCGCCGGGACTTGATCATGGCGGGGCGATGATTGGTGCGTTTGGCCATGCCAAGGAACTGTCGCGCGGTAAAGATACGCCAAGCGGTCACTGGGAAATTGCCGGTGTGCCGGTCGATTTTGACTGGGGTTATTTTCCGATGACGGTTCCGACCTTCCCGGCGGAATTGACCGATGCCCTGATTGAACAGGCCAATCTGCCGGGGATTTTGGGCAATTGTCACGCATCTGGTACGACGATCATTGCCGAACTGGGCGAAGAACACATCAGTACCGGAAAGCCGATTTGCTATACCTCGGCCGATAGTGTGTTTCAGATTGCCGCACACGAAGAACATTTTGGGCTTGAACGACTTTATGAAGTTTGCGAAATCGCCTTCAAACTGGTCGAGCCGTATAATATCGGTCGCGTGATTGCCCGTCCGTTTGTCGGTGAAAGCCCGGCTGATTTCAAACGGACTGCAAACCGCCGTGATCTTGCCGTTCCCCCGCACAAACCAACCCTTCTTGACCGGTTCAGCGATGCCGGTGGCAAGGTCATTTCAGTTGGCAAGATCGCCGATATCTATGCCCATCGCGGTATTGCCAAGAAGGTCAAGGCATCGGGCAATATGGCCCTGTTTGACGCCATGATGACCGAAATTGCCGACGCACCTGATAACAGCATTGTGTTCACCAACCTGGTGGACTTCGATATGGAATTCGGTCACCGTCGCGATGTTGCGGGCTATGCCAACGCGCTTGAGGAGTTCGATAAACGAATTCCTGAATTGCGCGCGGCCCTCAAACCCGGCGATTTGGTGATTATCACCGCCGATCATGGATGTGACCCCACGTGGCGCGGGAATGATCATACCCGCGAATTTGTGCCGATCATGGCCTTTGGTCCGGCGATCGCACCGGGTCCGTTCGGTTTGCGGGAAACGTTTGCCGATATCGGACAAACGGTTGCCGATCACCTTGGTATTGCGCCACTTGCGGCGGGAACATCGTTTTTGAATGGATAGCATCATGAACTGGCAAATCGGACAAAGTGAAACAACAACGGCACCGATCCGGATCGAGGCCATTGTCGATACGATTTGCCCATGGTGTTACATCGGTAAAAAGCGACTGGAAAAGGCGCTGGCACGCGAAAAGCTTGATCAGTTGATGATCACGTGGCGCCCTTTCCTTCTGAACCCGGACATGCCCAGTGGCGGCATCGACCGCAAACTGTATTTGTCGGCAAAGTTCGGCGGATCAGAAAGTGCTGCACGGGTCTATAAGGCAATAGAAGATGCCGGGGCTGCTGTCGGCATTGACTTCAAATTTGACCAGATCAAGGTCACGCCCGATTCAACAGATTCCCATCGCCTGATTTACAAGATGTGCGCGGAACGCCCGGCTGTTGGCAATGCGCTGGTCGAAGATCTGTTTGTCGCCTATTTCCTGGAAGGCCAGGACATTGGCGATCATGAACTTTTAGCCGATATCGCGGTCCGCCATGGCGAAGACCGAAATGAAATTCTTGAATATCTTGCCGGTGATATGGATCGGGAATTTGTCGGACAGGAAAATCGTGTGGCCCATCAAATGGGTGTAACAGGTGTTCCCTGTTTCCTGTTTAACAGCCGTCATGCCTTGTCCGGGGCACAGGAACCCGACATTTTGCAACGGATGATCCGTCTTGCACGACAGGAAGAAATACCGGCCTGATCAGCCAATGAAACGAACAAAAAAGGCGGGATAACAGTTTGTTACCCGCCTTTTCTTTAAGTTGCGACGGCAATATCGGAAAGCCGCTTCATCAGTCTTTTCAGGCCTTCCAGCCGATCTGTCGGTCCATCCCAGCCAGCTGAATAGACAATCTTGTGGTCAGGACGCAGGCGGGCAACGCCAACCTGCTGCTGGATAAAACCGATCAATCCGGCCGGGTTCGGGAATTCGTTATTGCGCAACGTGATCAGTGCACCTTTGGGGCCCGCATCAAGCTTTTCGATATTGGCGACACGGCACCATTGCTTGATCGTGACCACATCCAGAAGGTTTTCGACTTCTTTGGGCAATTTGCCAAACCGGTCGATCATCTCGGCCGCGAACTGGTCGACTTCTTCGCGTGATCGCAATTCGGAAATCCGGCGATAAAGACCCAATCGCACGCCAAGGTCCGGCACGTAGCGATCCGGGATCAGAACCGGCATACCGATATTGATCTGCGGGACAAAGCTTGCATCTTCGGAAGCATCAATTTCGCCCTTGGCCTCGGCCACGGCTTCTTCGATCATTTGCTGATACAGCTCGATCCCGACTTCCTTGATATGACCGGACTGTTCTTCGCCAAGCAGGTTCCCTGCCCCGCGAATGTCAAGGTCATGGCTGGCAAGGTTGAACCCGGCGCCAAGGCTGTCGAGTGTCTGCATGACTTCAAGACGTTTCAGCGCCGTTGCCGTCAGTTTCTTGCCGTTCGGAAGTGTGAGATAGGCATAGGCACGCTGTTTTGAACGGCCAATCCGCCCGCGCAACTGATAAAGCTGTGCCAGACCAAACATATCCGCACGATGGATGATCATGGTATTGGCGTTGGGAACGTCGATACCCGATTCAATGATGTTGGTCGCAAGCAAAAGATCAAATTTGCGATCGGTGAAATCAGTCATCACCTGTTCAAGATCGCGGGCGCCCATCTGACCGTGGGCAACATCGAACTTGATTTCCGGCACCAGGTTTTCGAGTTCCTTGGCCACCCGTTCAAGTTCGTTCACGCGCGGACAGACATAGAAAATCTGACCACCACGATGACGTTCGCGCAGGATGGCCTCGCGAACAACCACCGGGTCATAGGGCGTAATGTATGTACGAACCGCCAGGCGGTCGACCGGCGGCGTGGCAATAATCGACAGTTCCTTGACCCCGGTCAGGGCCAATTGCAGCGTCCGCGGGATCGGTGTCGCGGTAAGGGTCAGCACATGCACGTCTGATTTCAGTTCTTTCAGCCGTTCTTTGTGTTTCACGCCGAAATGCTGTTCTTCATCAATGATCAGAAGACCAAGATCCTTGAAATGCACGCCATTGCCCAACAACGCGTGGGTACCACAGACGATATCAACATGTCCGCTTTCAAGGTTGTCTTTGACCAGTTTGGCATTCTTGCCGGTAACCAGGCGCGAAAGCTGTTCGACCCGAACCGGAAGCCCGTCAAAGCGTTGCTTGAAGTTCAGGTAATGTTGACGACACAACAAGGTGGTCGGTGCGACAATGGCGACCTGTTTACCAGACATTACCGCAGCAAAGGCCGCACGCATGGCAACCTCGGTCTTGCCAAAGCCGACATCACCACAGACAAGACGATCCATCGGCTTGCCAGCGGCAAGGTCATCAAGTGTATCGCGGATGGCACGTGCCTGGTCTTCGGTTTCGGCGAACGGGAAGCTTGCGCAGAATTCGTCGTAACTTCCTTCGGGTGCCTGCAATTGCGCACCTTTGCGCAGATGCCGTTCGGCGGCAACCTTGATCAGTTTGCCGGCCATGTCGCGGATACGTTCGCGCAGCTTGGCCTTGCGGGCCTGCCAGGCAACGCCGCCCAGCTTATCAAGGATTGATATGCCTTCGTCCGAGCCGTAACGCGACAGGACTTCGATATTCTCGACCGGGACAAACAGCTTGTCGCCGCCATCATATTCAAGCTCAAGACAATCATGCGGTGCGCCACCCGCCGTCACGGTTTTGAGGCCAAGATAACGCCCGATACCGTGTTCAAGGTGAACAACAAGATCACCTTCGGAGATTTCGGATGCTTCGCGCAGGAAGTTGTCCGCCTTGCGGCGACGACCGCCCGGACGGCTCATGCGATCCCCGAGGATGTCTTGTTCGGTTACAAACCACAGGCCCTGACGACGGAAACCGCGTTCAATATCAAGGATGACGACCGCAACATGTTCATGGGTCAAATCGTCAGTGATATCTTCCCAGCATTCACATGTGACAACCTTGCCAACCCCATGTTCGCGCAGAAGCGATACCATACGATCACGTGACCCGTCGGAATAGGCCGCAATGACAACCTGATTTTCCTTGCCGCGCTGGGTCGTGATGAAATCGCGTAGTTCGTCATAAAGGTTGGTATCAGCACGCGCACGCACGTCACCAAAATCACGCCCCGCCCGTGCACCAAGGTCAAAGATGCCGCGCTCCGGGTTTTCATCGTCATAATATGGCGAATATTCAAGAACGACGCGATCTGCCAGCATCCGGTCAAATTCGGCCTGATCAAGATAAAGCCGTTCGGTCGGAACGGGCTTATAGACATTATCACCCGAAAGACCGCCGCCTTTGATATTCAGACGTGCCTGATAATAATCGTCAATCATTTCAAGGCGGTTTTCGATGACCTCACCATACTGGTAATCCAGTGTGACGATGGTATCTGGCAGATAGGCAAAGATCGTATCAAGCCCGTCATGGAACAGTGGCAACCAGTGTTCCATGCCACCATATTTCAGGCCGTTTGAAATTGACTCGTATAGCGGATCTGTTTGCGAAACCGCGCCGAACAATTCGCGATAACCGCTTCGGAACCGTGAAATGCTGTCGGGATCAAGGAATACCTCGCCCACCGGCAACAGGGCGATTTCCTTGACCTTGCCAACGGTGCGCTGTGTTTCAACGTCAAAGCGGCGGATGCTTTCAATTTCATCCCCAAAGAAATCAAGGCGCACAGGTTCTTTCATGCCCGGTGCAAAGATATCGACAATGTCGCCGCGCACGGCATAGTCGCCCGGTTCCATCACCTGCTCGGCGCGGTTATATCCCATGCGTTCGAAATAGGCGGTCAGTTCAGACCGGTCATATTCCGATCCGGCCTTGAAGGCGAGTTTACCCTTGCGCATTACTTCAAGCCGCGGGACACGCTGGATGGCGGCCGCCGCGGTTGTAAGCACAATACGACCCTGCCCGGCGGCCGGTTTTGTGCCCTCTGCCAGGGTGGTTAGGGTTTCGATACGCCGTGCGGTTACTTCCGCGATCGGGGATACCCGGTCATAGGGAAGGCAATCCCAGGCCGGAAGCGTCAATATGTCGACTTCGCCGGCAAAAAACCTAAGCGCTTCTGCCAATTGCGACATGCGTTTGTCATCGCGCGCAATATGAAGAACCGTCTGGTTGGTTCCGGCAGCGTCAAGCAACTCACGCAGGATCAGGGCGTCGGCCCCTTCCGGGACACCACCAACACGTTTCCGACCTTTGGTCGATATGATTTCTTTGATTTTACTCAATGCTTTATCAGGCGTTGCTAAGTTCCCGGATCATCCGCAGAACATCCGTGTCATATTGGGCTGGCGCTTGTTCCTTGCCGGTTGCCCATTTGAAGAAATCTGCATCCGGTACTTCGTTGATCAGTGCTTCGAACGTATCAAGCTGTTCTTCGGTCAGGGTGCTCAGGTGTTTTTCCATGAAACGCCCCATCAGGATATCGTTTTCCTTGGTGCCGCGATGGCCGCCCCGGAACAACAGTTTCTTGCGACGCATTTCGAGTTCCGAAATGTTGTCAGTCATGGTCGATCTCCTGATTTAACTCTTTGATAGCCGCCCGGCGGGAGGGCCGGCTGTCTGCAATTCTGTGGCATGGTTTTTACGGTAAAATACGATCCGGGTCCATGGTGCCGATCACCTGAATTTGCATCAATTGGTGACTTGCCGGTTGTCCCGCGATAATTTTGTTGTATACCCGTGCCATAAACGCAATTGTTCTATTAACGTTCTCATCAAAAGTTGCAACCAAAACCGTCATGCGCCCGGAAATTCTGTTCCCGCTTTTTGCTGAAATCGACGCCCTGCCGGGCATTGGTCCACGGTTAAAGCCGCTTGTTGCCCGGTTGATTGGCGGAGAACATGTAGCCGATCTACTATGGCACTTGCCATCCGGGATCATTGATCGTCGCTTATCCCCGCCGTTAAGCGAAACAATTGACGGGTCGGTCGTAACAATGGATGTGTGGGTCGAGCGACATGATCCTTCGCCCAACCGCCGCCGTCCTTACCGTGTGATTTGCAAAACCCAAAGCGGCACGCTGGTTCTGGCGTTTTTCAATGCACGCGCAAAATACCTGAATGACGTTTTGCCGGTGGGCGAAAAACGCATTGTTTCGGGAAAAATTGATCATTATCGCGGCGAATATCAGATTACCCATCCCGACCGGATCGGGACAGAGGCCGAACGTGACGAAATTCAAACGGTTGAGCCGGTCTATCCGATGTCTGCTGGCGTTACCGGCAAAACATTGACCAAAGCCGCACGCGCAGCCCTTAGCACCCTGCCCGACTTGCCGGAATGGCATGATCCGGCACTTGTTGCGCGCCATAAATGGCCGGACCTTAAAACGGCCCTGAATATTGTTCATAATCCGCAAGATGACACAGATCTGTCGCCCGATCATCCGGCGCGCAAACGACTGGCCTATGATGAATTGCTGGCAAATCAGCTAGCCCTTGCACTTATCCGCGCCAAGATGCGCAAGCTTGGCGGACGTGTGACCAAGGGGGATGGCGCGCTTCGTGATGCGTTGGCGGGCCACCTGCCCTTTGCCATGACAGGCGCGCAGCAACGCGCGTTAACGGACATCTATGCCGATATGGCAAGCGAAGGTCGCATGTTGCGTCTTTTGCAGGGGGATGTTGGTTCGGGCAAGACAGTGGTTGCCCTGATGGCGATGCTGAATGCGGTCGAATGCGGGCGTCAGGCAGCATTGATGGCCCCGACTGAAATTCTGGCCCGGCAACATTTTGAAACGATTGCCCCCTTGCTTGAAAAGATCGGGGTCAGTTGCGCAATCCTGACCGGACGGGACAAGGGAAAATCCCGCAAGGCATCGCTGGAAGGTTTCGCAAGTGGCGAAGTCCAGATTGCGGTCGGAACACATGCACTGTTTCAGGATGACGTGGTGTTCAGGGACCTTGCCTTTGCCGTGGTCGACGAACAGCACCGGTTTGGTGTGCATCAACGATTGATGCTGGCGGGCAAAGGTCAGGCCGTGGATGTGCTGGTGATGACGGCAACCCCGATCCCAAGGACACTGACCCTGACCGCGTTCGGCGATATGGAAGTTTCGCGTCTTGACGAAAAACCGCCCGGTCGCAAGCCGGTGGATACGCGCGTGCTTCCGATCGACAAGGTCGATGATGTGATTTCCGGCATTGGGCGCGCGATCCGTACCGGCACAAAGATCTATTGGGTGTGTCCGCTGGTGGAGGATTCAGAAGTGCTGGATCTGCAAGCAGCGGAAGAACGCTATCGTGTGTTGGTGGAGCTTTTTGGTGAAAGCCGTGTCGGCCTTGTTCATGGCAAGATGAAGGGCAAGGAAAAGGACGAGGTCATGGAGCGTTTTGCCCATGGCGAGACGTCCATCCTGGTTGCGACAACGGTTATCGAAGTCGGGGTGAACGTCCCCGAGGCAACCATCATGGTGATCGAGCATTCAGAACGTTTTGGTCTGGCACAGCTCCATCAGCTGCGTGGCCGCATCGGGCGTGGTGATGCAGCATCCACCTGTTTGCTGCTATATGGCAGTCCGCTTGGTCAGGTGTCGAAATCACGCCTTAAAATCATGCGCGAAACCGAAGACGGCTTTGTAATTGCCGAGGAAGATTTGAAATTACGCGGCGCCGGCGAGGTTCTGGGGACGCGGCAAAGCGGTCTTCAGGAATACCGCCTGGCAAATCTGGAGCTTCATGGGGATTTGCTGGCGATTGCACGCGATGATGCAAGGCTGATTGTTGATCGCGATCCGGATTTGCAAAAGGCGCGCGGCGAAGCGTTGCGCTTGTTGCTGTATCTGTTTGAACGTGACGAGGCCGTACGCTATTTCCGGTCGGGCTAGAAATGACAAAGGGCGCCCGATATCTGGCGCCCTTTGATTTGTGCTGCAAGCTTTAACAGGCTATGCGTCTTCGCGTGTTTTACCATCCTTTGGGGATGTATCCGCATCCGGATCGATGCGCGCGGGAATATCGCGCGAAACCAAAATCGGTACATTTTCCTTTTCACGAAGCACATCCACATCTTCATAGGTCTTTGCCGCGACCTTTGGCTGGCTTTGTTCTTCGGGCGGACGGCGGTCCGGCGGGGTAACGATACCCCCGGACATGACCATTTTGATCGCTTCTTCCACCGTCATGTCGAGAATGATGATATCGCGACGCGGCACGAACAACAAAAAGCCCGATGTCGGGTTCGGGGTCGTCGGCAAGAAAATGTTGATGACCGTGTCTTCGGTAAGGTTTTGCACCTCGCCCTTGGTCTGGCCGGTAATAAAGCCGATCGCCCACATCCCGCGACGCGGATATTCCAGCAACACCGCCTGCCGGAACGCATTGGACTGGTTGGCCAACACGGTTTCAAGAATCTGTTTTACCGCGCTATAGATGCTGCGCACGGCCGGAATGCGGCCGAGAATGCGCTCGTAAAGCTTGATCAGTGCGCGGCCGGCAAAGTTGGTCGTAAACCAGCCGACAATGGTAATGAAGACCAGAACGACCAGAAGTCCGAGGCCGGGAATGCCGTAATCCTGATAGCCCGCCGGCAGATATGTTTCGGGATTGTAGTGTGACGGGATTAGTGGGATGACTTTGCTATCGACAAACTCGATAAACCACCAGGCCAGACCGAACGTGATTGCAAGCGGCGCGCTTACAAGAATACCTGTCAGAAAATATGCCCGCATCCGGGCGAAAAAGCCCGGGCTGGGAAGAACATGACCGGAACCCTGATTTTCCGTATCATTTGTGTCGTCGCGCTTGGCGTTCATTGATCACCTGTGCTGAAGTGCCGCAACCAGATAGCTATTGGTAAGAATAGCCTTTGGTATTTAGTATTTGTAAGTAAGAATATGGCATTGCTGCGACATGGGATCGGGTTTCCCCGTTCCTTGAAGTGATAGCAGTATTCAAGTTTGCGGCGCAACCAAACAAACCGCAAATAGGCAAACAGAACCGTTGTGGAGACGTTTTGAAGGTCTGGATAGTCGAATATATTTACGACAATGATGGCTCGGTCGGGGTGAAAACGGCCAAGGTCCGGGCCCCGGATTATGAAGCCGCACGGCAATTCGCCCTTGGCGACGCGCCTGCGCTGGATTTCGTGATGTCTTTGCATCCGGAATCCGAAGACCAGTTTCTCGGTACAACCGGCATTCGTGCGCGCGAAATGACCGGTCAGGTAGTTCACGAAGTCCCTGATCCGGACGATGATTTGGAAGAAGATGATGACGATTTCCGAGCTTGACGAAAGAACGTTTTTACCGCGGCCGATGATCGGTGTTGGTGCGGTTGTCTGGCATCAGGATCATGTCCTGCTTATTCAGCGTGGCAAGGAACCCAATATCGGTAGCTGGAGCATTCCCGGTGGCGCGCAAGAGATCGGCGAAACCGTTCGCGATGCAGTATGCCGCGAGGTCATGGAAGAAACCGGTGTTAAAATTTCAAGTCCGATCCTGGTCGATACGGTTGATCTGATTTCACGAACCGAAGACGACAAGGTGGAATATCACTATACCCTGATTGATTTCGTTGCGGTTGCCCTTAACCCCGACATCAGTCTGGGGGGTGATGCGGCCGATGCAAAATGGGTGAAGGTTGGCGATGTCACGAAATACGGTTTGTGGAGCAAAACCGTCGACGTGATCGCGAAATCCCGCGCGGTTCTTGAAGGCCGTTAATTGCCCAAGCCCCCAAGCCCCCAAGCCCCGAAACGGGGCTGCTGGCAGATACAAAAAAGGCGGCACATCAAGGTGCCGCCTTTTGATTATTTGCTTCCTGCCCGATCAGGCTTGTGCATGCTGCATCAGAACGCTTTCCTGTAGCTTTTTGAAAGCACGGGCTTCCAACTGACGGACACGTTCACGGCTGACACCAAAGCGTTCACCAAGCTTTTCAAGCGTGATCGGATCATCGCTCAGGAAACGGGCCTTGATGATTTCCTGTTCGCGTTCGGGCAATTCACCAAGTGCGTTTTTCAGCATGCCGTTATGAAGAACACGTTCCTCGGCATCAGCAACGATTGCTTCCGGGCTTGGTGCATCCGATGACAGGGTATCGAGATATTCCATCCCCTCGTCTTTTGGCATCGGCGTATTCAGCGAGAAATCACGCGCCGCCAGGCGACGGTTCATTTCAAGTGCTTCACGGCCGGTTACACCAAGCTTTTCGGCAACCTGATCAGCTTCATCCGGGGACAATTCGCCATTGTCATAGATATTGAGCTGACGTTTTGCCTTGCGCAGGCTGAAGAACAGTTTCTTCTGCGCGGCCATGGTGCCGAGTTTGACCATGGACCAGCTTTGCAGAATATATTCGGTTACCGCAGCACGGATCCACCACATCGCATAGGTCGACAGACGGAAACCGCGTTCCGGATCAAATTTCTGCACGGCACGCATCAGGCCGGTATTGCCTTCGGCAACCAGGTCGGCCATAGGCAAGCCATAGCCGCGATACCCGAATGCAATTTTGGCAACAAGACGCAAGTGGCTGGTCACAAGTTTGTGGGCGGCCGCGGTGTCATCATGATCCTGATAACGATGGGCCAGCATGTATTCTTCGTCCGCGGTAAGCATCGGAAACTTCCAAACTTCGCGGAGATAACCCGAAAATCCCTCATCCTGGGGAACGGCTGGTAATTTAATGGCGCTCATTCTATGTCCTCCTGAGAGGTTTACGCGTCGACATCTGTATTGAATACGGAGTCCGTCAAAGATTAGATGACGCGCAAACACTGTCGGTTGTGAATTTATTCACTTGGACGACCGGAATTTAATGGGAGATATCGCAAGTCCGGTCGCAATTTCATTCCATAGGTGTCTATGGAAGAGGACAGCAGACGCTAATAAGAAGTTCATTCATGGTGTCTCATCCTTACATGAAGCAAATCGACAAGTTACATGTCCGCCAATAGGCCGGACTTTGATCCGGCGGTGCCTTTGGGCCCCCACCCGCAATTCTTAATATATCTAAACCTGACCAAATCAGTCAAGAACTTCTGACCAGTATTTCAGTTATATTAATCATCCAATATCAGCATTTTACGATCGATAGCCGACAAACCCTGTCGGGTACTCGGAATGCCAATAATTCACGGTAAAATCGATATGAGGCGAAACAAAGGCAAGCTGTCCAAATTCGGTGTCACTGATGACCCTTAGTCAAATACACGGTTCCAAGGTGACCAAAAGGTAACCGTCGAAATCAAAGGAACTGGTATCCGCGAACCGCCTGATATAGGGTCGCGCACCATGCTTGATTACCGGGAATATCGTATGTCTGCTTTTCCATCGACAAATCCGTGCCCCTGCGGCAATCGGGAAACCTATGGTGATTGTTGTGGCCGGCTCCATGCGGGCGACAGCATGCCGGAAACAGCCGAAAAGCTGATGCGATCACGTTATAGTGCTTTTGTCGTTCGCAATGGTGACTACCTTGCGGGAACTCTTGCCCCGGAAAAACGGGCGGATTTCGATGCCGATGGGATCAGGGATGATCAAACCCAGTGGACCGGACTTCAAATCATTGACCGCGCAAAGGGTGGAATCCTCGATCAGACGGGTATTGTTGAGTTTGTCGCAAGCTTCATTGAAAACGGACAAACATATCAGTTGCATGAACGGTCAAATTTCGTTCGACGTGACGGCAAGTGGTTCTATGTTGATGGCGTCTTTCCATCAGAAGACCAGTCGGCCGCTATTGCCACCCAGGGCACAAGTGAAGTTGCCGCCGGTAAAGGCGGCAAAGCCGGGCGTAATGATTCCTGCCCGTGCGGATCGGGGAAAAAGTTCAAGAAGTGCTGCGGCTAGCAGAGCTGACAAATTCCAGTGCCCAGCGATGAAACGGTCTGATTAGACTGTCATGGGCTTCCTGATACGGCATCCAGACCAGTTCGTGGTCGTCTTCAAGCGGCGGGCCGAGTTTTTCTGTCAGTTCGCATTCAAAGAAGGTGCCACGTTTAAGGCGGTATCTGCCTTTGGCGAAATTGTTCACATATTGTGATGCAAATCCCAGACGGGAAATAATCCGGATGCGATATCCGGACTCTTCATAGGCTTCGCGATAAAGGGCATCCTGTTCGCTTTCACCCGGCTCAACCCCGCCCCCCAGAAGAACGATCCCCTTGGGTGTGCGCGCAACAGCAACCTTGCCCTCGCCATTTCGAATAACGGCATAGGAGCAGTCCTGAACAACATAGCTTTGCCCCATGCGCGGGGTTCCAAAAACTGGGCCTACCAAATCGGATCTACTTGCCTTCTGAAATGATTGCCGTTGCCAGCAAATATCCGGGTTTCTATTTGATTTGTAACGCGATAGCACGATCTAACAATGCTTGGCAACGCGTAGAAACACATGAACCATTGAGTTTCCAAACCTGCCAAACAGGTCTGGTTTTCTGATTGAAATCATCTTTGCACGAAAGTCACAATCTGTCTGTTGTTGATCATGTCACAAAAAAGGACCGTCAATAGAGACAGCGTACGGAATGAACTTACTGCTTTATGAAAACACCCCGAAACAGCTTTGTTCCGGGGTGTTTTGAAGATCATGTCAGTGATGAATTCTTAGAACGGAATTTCGTCATCCAGGTCCGGTGCGCCGGCCGGTGCGGAACCGCCGCCCGACGATCCGCCGTTACCCCAGCCCGCGTCAGAACCGCCGCCGAAGCCGCCATTGTCAGAGCCGCCATAACCGCCGCCGGATGATGAACCGCCACCCATGCCGCCGCCACCTTCGCCGCGGTTATCAAGCATGGTCAGGTTGGAGTTAAAGCCTTCAAGCACGACTTCGGTCGTATAGTTGTCCTTGCCGTCCTGTCCCTGCCATTTGCGGGTGCGCAGCTGGCCTTCGATATAAAGCTTGCTGCCTTTTTTGACGAAGCGTTCGACAACGTCTGCAAGGCCTTCGTTGAAGACTACAATGCGATGCCATTCGGTACGCTCGCGGCGCTCTCCAGACTGACGGTCGCGCCACTGTTCGGAGGTCGCAATGCTGAAATTGGCGATTTTCTTACCGGCCTGGGTGAACCGGATTTCAGGATCGCGCCCGAGGTTCCCGACGAGAATGACTTTATTGACACTACCAGCCATGGGTTATCTTCCAAGTTTGTGTTGTCCGCTGTCCCGAATGATCAGGACTTGTGAATTATCATTGCGCAAAAATGCGCTGCATTAAAGTTTCAAGTGAAACGCGATCCGTTTCATCAAACGAGCCATACTCGACACTATCCACGTCAAGCACCGCAATCAACTGTCCATCACGATTGATGACCGGAACGACGATTTCGGAATTGGAACGGCTGTCGCACGCGATATGTCCCGGAAATGCGTGCACATCGGCAACAAGCTGGGTCTCGCGGGTGGCAGCAGCAGTTCCGCATACGCCACGACCGAATGGAATGCGCAAGCAGCCCAGCGTGCCCTGATACGGGCCGACGACCAGTTCATTTTCCTTTTTGGGATCAACCACGTAAAAGCCGGTCCAGAAGTAATAATCAAACTTCTCCGACAGGATGCACGATACGGTCGCCATCAATGCGGTGACGTTCGTTTCGCCCTCTGTGATGCTGATCAGTTCTTTTTCTGCTTCGGCATACAGGGATTTTTTAATGTCTGGCTGCACGGTGATCTCCATGTTCTTTGACGATACGAACTACCCCGTTCGCCCCCTGCGAGACAAGGGCAAATTGACCGATAGACGAAACAAAAATACCCCCGGCACAGGATATATGCCGGAGGTATGTGACATCAGCTTGTAAACAGCGATTAAAGACGCTTGCCACTTTCCGTATCGAACAGATGAATTTTGTCTGCCGGCACTGTTAGACCAAGGGCATCATTTCTGGAAAAGTTGTGCGTCCCTTGTAGGCGAAGCGTGACATTGTCGGCCTTGCTTCCGAAATCCAGATAAACAAGGGTTTCAGCCCCAAGGGATTCCACCATGCGGACAGTTGCATTGATCGTTCCCTGCCCGGCTTGCGCGATGCTGAGATGTTCCGGGCGGATGCCCGCTACAACAGCCCGTCCACCAGCAATATTATGGTCGATATCAAGCATCACCCCATCGCCGACAGTCACATGTTTACCATCGTCGAAAATAACACCATCGAGGAAGTTCATCGCCGGGGATCCAATGAACCCTGCCACGAACCGGGTTGCCGGCTTTTCATATATGTCAATCGGCGTTCCGATCTGTTCGGCAATGCCGCCATTCATGACAATCAGACGATCGGCAAGGGTCATGGCTTCGACCTGGTCATGGGTGACATACACAGACGTAATGCCAAGACGCTGCTGAAGGTTCTTGATTTCAAGGCGCATATCAACGCGCAGCTTGGCATCAAGGTTTGAAAGCGGCTCGTCAAACAGGAAGACTTTGGGCTGGCGAACAATTGCGCGGCCCATGGCAACGCGTTGACGCTGCCCACCGGAAAGCTGACGAGGTTTGCGATCAAGGTGATCTTCAAGCTGAAGAATTCGGGCTGCTTCGCGAACCTTGCTTTCGATATCGGCCTTGCTGTAGCCGCGATTGCGAAGACCATAAGCCATATTGTCAAAATTGTTCATGTGCGGATAAAGCGCATAGTTCTGAAACACCATCGCAATATCGCGATCAGCCGGTGCCACTTTGTTGACGACCTTGCCATCGATGCTGATTTCACCGCTTGAAATGCTTTCAAGGCCGGCGATCATGCGCAGCAAGGTTGATTTTCCGCATCCGGACGGTCCGACAAGGACGGTAAATTCGCCATCTTCAATGGCAAGATCAATGCCATGAATGGCCTTGAAGCCGTTCGGATAGGTCTTTTCAGCCTGATTAAGGGTAACTGTTGCCATCGTGGTATCCTGTATTCGGATCAGTTGTTGTCAGCTCAGCAAGTGTCGGGAGACAGAATTATTTCTCTGTCTCGACCAGACCCTTTATGAACATGCGCTGGAAGATGACCACCACCAGAACCGGCGGAATGGTGGCCATGATTGTTAGGGCAAATGCCTTGGGAAACTGCGGGATTTGTCCGCCTTCATATAGCGAGTTATAGACCTGCTTGATGCCGATCACGATGGTATAAAGCTGATCATCAGTGGTCATCAGAAGCGGCCAGAGATACTGGTTCCAGCCAACGACAAACATGATGATAAAGATCGCAGCAATCATGGTGACCGAAAGCGGCACAAGAATATCGATAAAGAACCGAATGGGCCCTGCCCCGTCCAAACGGGCGGCTTCAAGTAGTTCATCCGGGACCGAGCGGTAAAACTGCCGGAAAAAGAAAGTCCCGGTCGCCGATGCAATCAGCGGCAGGATCAGCCCGGTATAGGTGTTTAACAAGCCAAGGTTTGCCACCACCTCGTATGAGGGCACAATACGTACCTCAAGGGGAAGCAACAGGGTCGAAAAGATCACCCAGAAAAGCGGCACCGCCAGTTTGAAGCGGAAATAGACAATCGCATAGGCCGCCATCATCGAGATAATGACTTTGCCAATTGCAAAGCCAAGCCCCAGCACCATGCTGTTAAACAGCATTTCAAGAGCGGTGACCCTGCCCTTTGTGGCCGACGGATCAAACAGGATTGCCCCGTAATTATCGATCATATGTCCACCCGGCCAGAATTGCAGACCGTTCTGGAAAATGAATTCACGGGTATGCGTCGATGACGCAAAGGCAATCCAGACCGGCATGATCATAAAGAGCGCGCCCAAAATCAGAATTGTGTGGTTGGTAAAAATTCGCCATTTCGACTGATACATCTGGGGCCCCCTAGTAATGCACTTTGCGTTCGATGAACCGGAACTGGAACACCGTCAGTACGCTGACCATGATCATCAGAAGCACCGACTGGGCCGAACTGCCGCCAAGATCCGCACCGATGAACCCATCGACATAGACCTTGTAAACAAGGGTCGCCGTGGCCCCGCCCGGCGAACCTTTGGTCGATACGTCAATGATGCCAAAGGTTTCAAAGAACGCGTAGGTCAGGTTGATCACCAGCAGGAAGAATGTCGTTGGTGCCAAAAGTGGGAATGTAATCGTCCAGAAACGCCGTTCAGCACTTTTGCAATCAAGTGTGGCTGCTTCCTGAACCGATTTCGGAATTCCCTGAAGGCCGGACAGGAAGAAAATGAAATTGACGCTGACCTGCTTCCAGACCGCAATCAGAATGACGACAAAAGCCGCATCATTGGCATTCTGGATATGATTGAATTCAAAGCCGAAACTGTTGAAGGCCTTGTAAAGATCGCCCATCAACGGGTTAAACATCATATTGCCCAGCAATCCGGCCACCGGCGGCGCAATCGCATATCCCCACATCAGAAGTGTCCGATAGGATTTTGCCCCGCGAATGACCTCGTCTGCACGAACGGCCAGGAAAAGTGAAATTGCGATCGAAATAACCGCAACCAGTACCGAAAAGATCACTGTAAAGATCGCAGACCGGCTCCAGGACGCGCTTGACAGTACATCCTCGAAATTGCGGAACCAGACGAACTGCGACGACATGCCAAAAGCGTCTTCAAGCAGGAAGGACTGGTAAACCGCCTGTGCGGCAGGCCACAGGAAAAATATCGAAATAATCAAAATCTGGGGTGCAATAAAAAGATACGGCACCGCGCTATGTTCAAATTGTACGCGCTTCATCGCTCACGCCACCATTAATCACGTCCGGAAAATGCAAAACAGGGCGACCAGCAATGGGCCGCCCCGCATTTGCGTAAGGCTGTTTAGTTGGAATAGGTGTCGTTGAAGCGCTTCAGAAGGCCGTTGGCTTCTTCTTCGATCGTGTTGAAGGCCGCATCAACGGTTTCTTCGCCGTTCATGATTTTGTCGACTTCACGATAGATGACTTCGCGGATCTGGACATAAAAACCAAGACGGTACCCTTTGGTCCAGTCGCCACCTTCTTCAGACAGCTGCTGAATGCCGACTTCTGCATCCGGGCTTTCTTTGTAATAGCCGTCTTTTTTCGCCAGTTCATATGCCGCATTGGTGATCGGCACATAACCGGTTTCCTTGTGCCAGTAATACTGGGTTTCCGGCTTGGTCAGGAATTGGAAGAATGCGGCAACGCCTGCATCTTCTTCTGCGCTATGGCCCGAGAAAGCAAACAGCGAAGCACCACCGATGAAGGTTGATTTCGGGGCATCACCAACGCCTTTCCAGTACGGAAGGGTCGACGTACCAAAGTCAAACTGTGCCGACTTGCGAAGGCCACCGAAGGAGCCGGAGGAACCGATCCACATGGCAACCTGCTGCTGAACGAAGGCGTCCTGGTTCGCGCCCCATGCACGGCCGTAATAGCCATAATATCCGGCGTCTTTCCAATCCTTGACGTGCTGCCAGTGATCTTTCAGCGCATCGTTGTTATAAAGGATTTCAACGTCAGTGCTGTCATAACCGTTATTGGCAGTGGCCATCTGCAGGTTGTGACGGGACATGAAGTTTTCAAAGAAGATCCACGGGCTGTGCGATTGGGCAAGCGCGATATAGCCAGCTTCTTTAAGCTTCGGAGCTGCTTCTTCGAATTCCTGCCAGGTCTTCGGTACATCAACACCGGCTTTGGCAAGGGCTTCCTTGTTGTAATACAGAAGCGGGGTCGAGCTGTTGAACGGCATTCCGATCATCTTGCCGTCAGAATCGGCATAGAAATAACGAACGCCCGGGATGTAATCATTGATGTCAAATTTGACGTTGTTTTCTTCAAGCAGGTCCTGAACCGGCTTAACAGCGCCTTTTGCGTTAATGATCGTTGCCGCACCGGCGTCGAAGATCTGGATGATGTTCGGCTGGTTTTTCGCGCGGAATGCCGCGATACCGGCGGTCATGGTGTCTTCGTAGCCACCCTTGTTTACGGCTACAAGGTGGTAGTCGGACTGGCTCGCATTGAAATCTGCGGTGATCTGATCAACCACACCGCCAAGCGCGCCGTCCATGGCATGCCACCAGGTGATCTCCGTTGCTGCTTCTGCGGTGTTGCCAAGTGCAAACACAGCAGCCGCTGCCATAAGCGTCTTGCGAAACATGATCTGTTAGCTCCCAATTAAAAAGACATCTGCGTCAAACCGCCTGTTGCCCGGTTCGCCACGACGCATTTGTTTTCTGTCGGGAGACCTGTTTCCTCAAGTGACAGTTTTCGGAAATTTACTTTTTGAACGCGCAAATGATCAATATAGCGCCGCGATGCCGTCTAAAAACTCACAAACTGATGCATGGTTATGTTCACATGAACAGTAGGGAATAGTGAAGTGCACGGCCATTTTTCCACTTGTCGTGGCTCGCTTCATTGCGAAATCAAGTTCTCAACTGCCGTCAATGTTAATTTTTTATTGCGATTTAATGACAATTGTTAAAGCGGAGATGATCAAGACTTGGGACTAAAAGCGACCACAACAAAACAAAGGGCGGCATTTCTGCCGCCCTTTCATTTTGTTCGCAACTGAACGTACATGTGCCCCGATCAGTTTTTACTGTCGCGCTGGACAAAGACCGACAGCAACGCCAACCCGCCGGAAACAACCATCAGAAGCAGTGATAACGCATTCAGAACAGGTGTTGACCCCTGTTTTAAGCGGTCAAACATGGCAATGGTCAGCGGCGCGTCAGAACCGACCAGCATCAAGGTCGTATTGAAGTTTTCAAATGACATCAGAAACGCGACGATCCCGGCGCCGATCAATGCCGGCTTCAGGAAGGGAATGGTGATCGTCCACAGTGCGGCCCGCCGTGTCGCCCCAAGGTTCAAGGCGGCTTCTTCAAGACTGACGTCGAATTTGCGAAGGCGCGCGGATATCACAAGCGTCGTGATGGTCGTGACAAAGGCGAACTGGCCAATAATCACCAAAAACAGCCCCGGACGCAGAAATTCGAGGTCCCAGCCGATCGCTTTTTCGATGCCATTGGCAATCGCGTTCGAGAACACCAGAATGGATATCCCCAGAATAACCCCGGGGATTACCAGAGGCGATAACGAAACAATATAAAGCAGGTTCTTGCCGGGAAACTTGCTGCGTTCGAACAGAAACGCGTTACATGTTCCAACTGTTACGGACAGAACCGTAACCCAGAAGGCAACAAACGCCGAAACGCCGACACTTTCAAGAAGCTTGGTGTCATTGAAAATGCCGATATAGGGATCTTCATTCCCGAAAAACCACGCCAACGTACCGCCTTCCCACGGCATTGACGGAAACAGGCTGTCATTGAAGGCAAATACGCCAACGACAATCAGCGGTGCGCTCAGATAAACAAAGAACAACGCAATATAGGTCGAATACAAGCCCTTGTAGAATTTGGGCTGTGGAATGCTTGGTATCATGTCTTCCCCCTAGCCCACGGTTTCCGAAAGCGTCTGTTTGCTGAGTTTCAGGCCAACCCAGACAATTACGGACGACAATATCAGCAACAGGAACCCAAACGCCGAGCCGGATTCCCAGTTAAAGCGTGTGATGAACTGGGTATAGATTTGCTCTGTGAACCACAGGCTGTCTTTCCCGCCCAAAAGATTTGGGGTCAGATAATTGCCCAGCGTCAGCATGAAGACCACGATACAACCGGACGCAATACCGGGCATTGCATGCGGGATAACGATATCGCGGGTCACGGTAAATGCATTCCCGCCCAGGTCATAACCGGCCTCAATCAGGCTGTCATCCAGACTGTCGAGAACCGACACAAGGGGGACAACCATGAACAACATGGATGTGTAAACAAGGCCAACCATGATAGCCGCATCGTTATAAAGCATTTCAACCGGGCCATCCGCAAGGCCAGCCCATTGCAGGAAGTTGCTGATTACACCGCTTTCCCGCAAAAGGATCATCCAGCCAAAGGTCCGCACAAGCTCTGACACCCAGAACGGGATAAGGCACATCAGGAACAGAACGTTCTTGCCTTTGCCTCGCATCACTTTGGCGATGTAATAGGAAACCGGAAAACCGATAATCAGGGTCAAGGCCGTTGCGAAAATAGACATGACCGCAGTGCGGACATAGGTGTTCCAATACAGGGGTTCAGCAAAGAATTCGATATAGTTGATCAGGCTGAATTCATATTTCCCATACGAAATACGTTCGCGCATCGACACCAGAAAAAGATCAACATGCGGAAGAATAACCAGCAGAAACAGCCACAGCAGCAACGGCATTGCCAAAAGCAGCAAGCCGAAGCGGAAAGTGCCGCCCGCGGTTATGGACGCGGATTTGTTCATGCCCCTGCTCCGCTTTGGTTAGCAGCAAAGCATCGGGTATTTTCAACAGTCCAGCCAAGTGTGATTTCGTCACCGGCCCGCACCGACGCATACGCACCGGTTTGCGGTAGTGCCACCGTCATCTCGTGACCGGTTGCAACATCACGAACCTGCAGGCTGCTTGCCGCACCATTAAACAGAACGTTCTCCACCTTGGCGGAAATGGTGTTTTCAGCACCACTGGCCCCGTCAATTGCGATGGCTTCGGGGCGGACAAAGATTTCGACATTCTGACCTTCGACCAAGGGCATATGCACATCGCGTTTGGCCAACACCTTGCCGCCAGTCGGAAGAATGACTTCGACCTTGTTGTCATCACCGCTACCGATTGTTCCGGTCCACCGGTTGCTTTCTCCAACGAAGCCGGCAACGAATGCTGTTTTCGGGTTGTAATAGAGATCTTGTGGTGCGCCCACCTGCTCAAAACGGCCGGCATTCATGACGGCAACCTGATCCGACATTACCAGCGCTTCGGACTGGTCATGGGTGATATAGACAAAGGTGGTGCCGATCTCGTGCTGAAGCTGTTTGAGTTCGACTTTCATATGTTCGCGCAACTTAAGATCAAGCGCGCCCAATGGCTCGTCAAGAAGAAGCACAGCCGGGTCAAGCACCAGACAGCGGGCAATGGCGATACGCTGTTTCTGACCGCCGGAAAGCTGATTGACCTGTTTGGGGCCGGCATCGGGTAACCCGACACGCGCCAAGGTTTCGTTGACCTTTTTGGCAATCGTTTGTTTGTCAACGCCGCGCCGTTTCAGACCATAGGCAACGTTTTCCGCGACATTCATCATCGGAAACAGGGCCAAATGCTGAAACACCATATTGACCGGTCGGCGGTTTGGCGGAACGCCCAGCACCGATGATCCCTTGATCAGGATGTCGCCGGATGTCGGCGCCTGAAACCCTGCCAGCATCCGAAGAAGCGTCGTTTTGCCACATCCGCTTGGACCCAGGATCGAGAAAAAAGAACCCTTCGGGATCGCAAGGGAAATGTCATTGACGGCGGTAAAGTCGTCAAAGGTTTTGACCACATTGCGGCATTCAAGGTCAAATTGGTCAGCCATAGGAGCCCTGTTCACGTTATTTTTGTTGGTGGAGCCTGTTGAACGGTTATTGCCGTTCCTGAAAGCACGATATCCCCGGCACATAAATATGCCGGGGACAAAGGTGTTTGGAAACGTGTTCCGTTAGTTCGACTGTGCTGCTTTCACACGGTCAAGGGTCTTGCCTTCGAGCACTTCCAGACCAGCCGGAACCGTCGGATACCACTTGATGTTGTCAAGATCAGCCGGCGGGAAACTGCCCTGGAACTGAGCTTTCAGCTTGTCATCTGCAAACTCGTCGGCACCTTTGGACGCGGTGAAGTTACCGGCACTTGCCGTGATTTTGGCAGCGATTTCCGGCTGCATCACAAAGTTGATCCACTTATAGGCGGCATCTTCGTTTTTGGTCTTGCGCGGCAAGGCAAAGGTATCGATCCAGCCAAGCGCACCAGACTTCGGCGCAACAAAGGTGATGTCGGCATTGTCGTTATTGAGTTTCCAGCCGCCGGTATCCCACGCCATTGCGGCAACAACTTCACCCGAACGCACCAGGTTGAGCAGCGCATCGCCGCCTTCCCAATAGGTTTTCACGTTGGCTTTGCATTCGATCAGCTTGGCTTCAACTGCATCAAGGATTTCCTGATACTTGGCTTCGTCACCATAAGCGGCAAACGGATCCATACCCATTGCATAGGCAAAACCGATCAGCGTCGGGCGTTTCAGACGATAGGAAACCTTGCCGGCTACTTCCGGTGCGCAAAGATCGGTATAGTCTTTGACAGCCGCGGCTTTGGAAGTGTCAACGATCAGGCCGCTCGTACCCCATACGTGGGGTACGCCATACACTTCGCCGTCAACGGTGGTGTTTGATTTGGTTGCGTCGAGCATCGACGGAATGAATTTGTCGCTGTCAATTTTGCCAAGATCGATCGGCTTGTAGATGCCATATTCAAGCTGTGCACCTGCAATGCGATCCTGGGACGGCTGAGCAAGATCGAAACCGCCGCCGCCAGTAGCGCGCAATTTCGAGATCATGTCTTCGTTGTTCGACAGCGTCACTTCAACATCAATGCCGGTTTCTTTTTCGAACAGCTCGACAACTTCGTCAGGGGCATAGCCACCCCAGGTCAGCAGACGAAGTTCTTCAGCCTGAGCAGCCGAAACAAGCGAAACCATTCCTGCAAGTGCTGTAAGGCTGAGCAAGGAACCACGCAATGCGCCGTGTTTTTTTGACATTTTGAACCCTCGTAATAAACGTGATGGCATTTCCCTGTAGCCGGACCGCGCATGCCATTTGGCTTTTGTTTCGTTCCGGCACGGAGCAATATCGCAAACATTGTTGTTGATACGAAAGAAAAAAGGTCATTTTTTCTTTCTTTTGAACAAATCACGTTCATTTTTGCGCCGACACCCGCATCAGGGCAAGTTAAAGTTCTGCAACAATTAATCGACCTTGACGGTCGGTGCGCCCCCAAACGCCAAAAGGCGCCGGTTGTGGCGCCTTTTGATCCGAAGTCCTGAGATTGGAAGCTTTGTGAAATCTATTCTTCCGCGCTGAATTCAGCCGGACAATCGACTTTCTGGTACGCTTTGCCCGTGTCATTGAAAAGATGCGCGGCACCGGCTGGTGCGGATGCTGTAACGGTTTCACCGATTTTGACACGGCTATGTCCCGGCGCGCGAACTGTGACCCGGTCACCATTGGCAAGCTTCAAATACAAATAGGTAGAGTCGCCCAGCTTCTCGACCACATCGACCACGCCACTGACAGTAAGCGCGCCTTCGTCGCCAAGTCCAAGATGTTCGGGGCGAATGCCAAGCTCAACCTGTTTGCCGATGTCAGCCTGATCAACATTGAACGGCAGAACCGATTGCATGCCCCCGGGGACGGAAACTGTGGCCTGCCCCTGCCCGACGGCATCAATAGTGACCTTGGTGAAGTTCATGGCCGGTGACCCGATAAAACCGGCAACAAAGCGGGTTTCCGGATGATGATAAAGCTGCATCGGCGATCCGACCTGCTCGACATTCCCGCCATTCATCACGACGATCTTGTCCGCCAGTGTCATGGCTTCGACCTGATCGTGCGTGACATAGATGATTGTTGATTTCAGGTCCTGATGCAGCTTGGCAATTTCAATGCGGGTCTGGACACGCAATGCGGCATCAAGGTTGGACAACGGTTCGTCAAACAGGAAGACCTTGGGTTGGCGCACGATCGCACGGCCAATCGCAACGCGCTGGCGCTGACCACCTGAAAGCTCGGACGGACGCCGGTCAAGAAGCTGATCAAGTTGCAGGATGCGGGCGGCTTCGCGTACCCGGGCATCGATTGCCGCCTTGTCCTGTTTGTCGAGCTTAAGCCCGAAGGCCATGTTTTTGTATACCGTCATATGCGGATAAAGTGCATAGGACTGGAACACCATGGCAATACCGCGATCACGCGGGCTTTTGGTGTTTACCACCTCTCCATCGATCATCAGATCGCCGCCCGTGATGTCTTCAAGGCCTGCAATAATTCGCAACAAGGTTGATTTGCCGCAGCCCGAAGGGCCAACAAACACGACGAATTCACCGTCTTTGACATCCAGATCAATGCCGTGCAGCACATCCACAGCGCCATAGCTTTTGCGGATCTGGTCAAGTTTCAAGTCAGCCATTTATTCAAAGCTCCTATCAGCCAACAGTTACTTCACAGCGCCGGATGTCAGGCCACGAATGAGTTGTCGGGAGAAAATCAGATAAAGGATAAGGATCGGAATGATCGCAAGGCTCAGCGACGCCAGCACCGCATTCCAGTCTGTCACATACTGGCCAATAAATTGCTGCACACCAAGGGTGATGGTCTGCTTGCCGTCACCGGGTGCAAGGATCAGCGGGAACCACAGATCATTCCAGATCGGGATCATTGTAAATACAGCAACCGTCGCAACGGCGGGCCGGATCAAAGGCAAAATGATCGCAAAGAAAATCTTGAACTCCCCGACCCCGTCGCATCTTGCGGCTTCTTTCAAATCCTTGGGAATTTGATGCATGAATTCGGTCAGGATAAAGATTGCCAAGGGCAAGCCTTGTGCGACATAGACCAGTACCAGCGCCGTCAGGGTGTTGACCAATCCCATATCAACAATCAGGTTCAGGATAGACACCGACCCCAGACGGATCGGCACCATGATGCCAATTGCAAGATACAGGGCCAATGCGGTGTTGCCTGGAAACTTGTATTCCGACAGCGCCCATGCCGCCATTGCTGCCAACAGCAGAACAATAACGATGGTCACGATGGTCACGGTAAAGCTGTTATAGAAAAACAGCTCGAAATTGGATTTCGCCAGAACCTTGGTGAAACCTTCAAGACTGAAGGTCTCCGCATTCGGCAAGCCCATCGGATCGCGAAAGATCCCTTTGCGCGTCTTGAAAGCATTGATGACCACAAGAAAAATCGGATAAAGCGCAACCAGGGTATAGGTCAGCAAGATCGCGTGCACGATGACTGCGCGGCTGGCGTCTTCTCTGCGGATGTTTGCAAAACTCATATTCGCCCCCGACTACAGCTGATAACGCGCCAGTCGGCGCTGAATGGCGAACAGATAGAACAGAACGCCTGCCAGAATGATCAGGAACATCAAGGATGCAACGGTGGCGCCCAAATGCGGATCGCCCAGCTGCAACTGATAACCAAAGAATGTGCGATAGAACAAGGTGCCCATGATATCGGTCGAGAAGTTGGGGCCGGCCAACGCACCCTTTACCGCATATATCAGATCGAATGCATTGAAATTACCGACAAAAGTCAAAATCGACACCATCGCGACAGTCGGCAAAACCAATGGCAGTTTGATGTGAATGAAGACTTCGAAATGGGTCGCGCCATCAACAATGGCCGCATCCACCAGATCGTCCGGAATGGCCAGCAAGGCCGCATAGATCAGCATCAAAGGAATGCCGACCCACTGCCAGACCGAAATGAAGGAAAGCGTAATCAGTGCACTGCCTTCTTTGCCAAGCCACGGCCCAAACAGCGACTTCAGGCCAACAATATCAAGCAGGTCCGCGCCAACTCCCCAAACCGGGCTCAGGATCAACTGCCAGATAAAGCCGACAATCACGACTGATAACATGGTCGGCATGATCATCATGGTGCGATATGTGTTGCGGAACCGCAATTGCGGCAGGCTCAGAATACCGGCCAGCGCAATACCGATCGGGTTCTGGATCAGCATATGAACCGCAAAGAACTTCATATTGTTCCAGAAGCTGTTCCAGAAGGTCGCAGACCAGTCCGGATCCGCCAAAATCGTGCGGTAATTGTCAAGGCCGACAAAAGCCGCCTCACCGCCGCTTGGCGTTGCGTAGAAGCTTAACCGGATGGAATCAAGCAGCGGATAGATCATAAACAGTGTGTAAATGATCGTTGCTGGGGCCAGAAAGGCAATCACAGGCAGTTTTGCCTTGCGCCAATCGGTCATGGGGCCGGAATGCGCCATACCCTGTCCTGTTATCCAAGATTTAAAAGAATGAAGACCTGCTTGGGTCTTCTGTAATCAGTGAACCGCAGTTTCGCCCGGCGGTCGGGCTGCTTGCCTGCAATGGCACGGCAAACATCAACGATGAATGAAGGATGGCAGAAACCGGTCGTTCCCGCCATCCTTTCAGTTCTTTACTGGTGCGGTGCGTACCATTTCGCCAGACCAGCTTCCGCAGCGCCGGCTGCTTCTTCCGGGGTCAATGTACCGTTGATAACCTGGGCGGAAAGGTTCCACAGGTCGTTTTCAAGGTTCGGCGTGCCACGCGAAAGGATCTGGTATGAGTTACGAATGGTGGACTCGCACTTCTGGCGCCAGCTTACAAACTCGCTGGCGACCGGATCGGTTACTTCGACCGTGTGGTTCGACAAGGAGAAGAAGCCCGGCAGCGCGTTGGAATAAAGCTCGGCAAATTCCGAACCGGTCATCCATTCAAGAAACAGCTTCGCTTCGGCTGCGTTTTTGGAATCCGCATTCAGACCAAGTGCAATATCGGTGTGGTCACTGATATAGCAGGTGTCTGCACCGGCTGCTGCGGGCGGCGGGAATGCACCGAACTCGAAATCGGCCTGGTTGTTAAACAGCGAAATGTCCCAGGAACCTGCCGGATAAACGGCGGCACGACCAAGCGAGAACAGGTTCTGTGCATCCGGATAGGAAATGGCTTCATAGCCGTCCGGAAGGTAGTTTTTCCAGCTTGCCAGTTCCTTGAACGTGTCGACATAGGCGGCATCGGTGAATTTTGCGCTGCCATCGATCAATGCCTTGCGGCCTGCTTCACCGTCCCAGTAGTTGGGGCCGATATTCTGGAAGCCCATGGTGGCTGCTTCCCACTGGTCCGCGGTGCCCATCGCCATCGGGATGTAGCTGCCGTCTTCCTTGATCTTATCAAGGGCAGCATAAAACTCTTCGCGGGTTTTCGGGACTTCAACGCCAACTTCTTCAAAGGCTTCCTTGTTATAGATGAAGCCATGAATGACCGATGCCATCGGCAAGCAGAAAGTGACTGCGCCATCGTCGGTCTGCCAGGCAGATTTGGCAACGTCCGAGAAGTTGTCCATGCCTTTAAGGTCATCAAGAGCGGCAAGATTGCCCTGCTTGTAAAGTTCAAGCGATGCATCAAACGGACGGCACGTGATCAGGTCACCCGCGGTACCACCAGCCAGTTTTGCGTTTACCGATGCGTTATATTCGGTCGGCGGGGTCGGCTTGAACGACACCTTGATGTCAGGGTGAACTTCATTGAATGCCGGAATGATTTTTTCATTCCAGATATCAATATCGTCATTGCGCCAGCTTTCAATTACGAGTTCGCCTGCAGACGCCATCAACGGAACCAGGGCGACACTTGCCGCCAGGGCCCCGGCCAGGCCTTTTGTTAAGACTTTATTCGACATTTATGCCTCCTCTGATCAATGTCGGCGGACTGGCACCGTGTTGATGTCAGTTCCTGTACTCAAGTGCCGCCCGGAGATTTCCATTAGACAGCGCAAGAATTTCTTTTGCCCGGTCGGGGCTGTGGCCCTTGGTCATCAGCACCGCCACGCGGATATCGAAATCGGATTTTTCAAGGGCGTCTGATGCAAGTTCGGCGTCGCAAGATGCAATATGCGAAACGATCCGTACTGCCCGGTCCCGAAGTTTGATGTTCTCGGCGCGCATGCCAACCATCAGGTTGTCGAACAATCGGCCCAACTTGTTCATCACAAGGGTCGACAGAATGTTCAGGGCTGCTTTTTGCGCGGTACCGGCCCCCATGCGGGTGGATCCGGCAACCACTTCCGGCGCGCTATCAAGAAAGATACCGGTTTCTGCGACGCCAAGAATTTTGCCATCCTGATTGTTACAGATGCCCACCGTGAAGGCCCCGCGATCACGGGCAAGTTCGAGCGCGCGCACCGTGTAAGGGGTCGCGCCGCTGGCAGCGATCGCGATTACCGCATCATTTTCTGAAATGTTGTTCTGGGAAATTTCGCGTTCGGCAAGGCTGGTATCATCCTCGGCACCATTGAATTCGTTCGGCGCACTTTGAACCCCGCCAGCCAGCATCACGATGGTATGGCTTTCAGGCCAGCCAAAGGTGCCGCCAAGTTCCTTAGCATCTTGCCAGGCGACAGTGCCTGATGTTCCGGCTCCGACGTAAACGAGACGCCCGCCGCCCCCCAGGCGGCGTGCTATCCCGTTGGCGGCTGTCGCCAAATCCCCCAGGATCGGACCAACCGAGACCACAGCGCGCATCTGGCCTTCCCACAAGGCCATAAGGAAATCGGCGTCGGACCATTGATCCAACCCGGCAAATCGCGAATCAAAATCTTCTGTGCGTGATGCCATTTTTCCGTCTCCCTCTGCAAATTAAATACCATTGTGATACCAGCAACGCAAGCTGCTTGATGAATAATTTGTGCCACAGCTCGGATATCGGGAGATATCTCTAGTTAAAACAACGTATTATATAAGGATATCAATTTTGCGCAAAAGCTTCTGCGTATATGTACGGACTCCAAACTCAGACCAGTAACAGTTTTAGTGGCGTTATATTGGTATTGCTTTTTAAGATACCACTCTGCTATGCTCGCCTAATGAATGAGAAGGCAGTTGCTTTGAGATGAAAAACGAACAGCTTTATCTTGGTGTTGATGGCGGCGGAACGCAGTGCCGCGTTCGGATTGCAGATGCATCCGGACGGATCCTTGGTGAAGCTGTGCGTGGTGGTGCGAATACGCGACTTGGAGTCGATTACGTATTTGGCGAAATCATCGCAGCGGCGAAAATGGCCCTTTCCAATGCCGGGCTTGATGAAAAATACCTTGGCGATCTGCATGCGGGCCTTGGGCTTGCGGGCCTTCCGCTAACGCGTGATCGTCAGCTTGTGCAGTCCTATAATCACCCGTTCGCCGACATCTGCTTTGCGACAGATGCCTATACAGCATGCCTTGGTGCGCATGATGGCCAGGATGGCGCCATCCTGATTGTGGGGACCGGAACATGTGGCCAGGCAATCATCGGGGATCGACAGTTGTCTGTTGCCGGTTGGGGGTTCGAGGTTTCCGATCTTGGAAGCGGTGCGAGAATTGGACGCAATGCCATTGAAACCGCCCTGCTTGCCCATGATGGTTTGGCAAGGAAAACCGATCTGACCGCAGCGGTCATGGCCCGGTTTGATAATGACCCCGAAAATATCGTCATATTTGCGGAAAAAGCAAAGCCGTCCGACTATGGAAAACTCTGCCCGATGGTGTTTGATGCCGAAGCGGCTGGTGACAGTGTGGCGATTGACCTGATCCAGATCGCCGTCGACGCCAATCTGGCAATCTTGCGCAGGCTGGTTGATTTCGGTGCGCCGCGACTGACCCTGATGGGCGGACTGGCAGAACAGATGGCCCGGCGCATGCCGCCCGAAATTGCCGAATTGCTGGTTTCCGCGAAATTTGACGCCATGCATGGGGCTATCTTGATGGCCAAGCAACATGAAAGAGCCGCCGCATGATCGCAACGTCGGACGTCATTGCCAATCTCAGAACCCGCGACATCGAAAATAACGGGAATGGTCCTTTGTACCGTCGCCTGCAATCGGCGTTGAAGGCTGTGATTGATGATGGAATTTTGCAGGTCGAAGATGCCCTGCCCAGCGAGCGCGATCTGGCAACCGAACTTGGCATTTCACGGGTAACGGTTCGCAATGCGATGCGCGCCCTTGTCGAGGAAGGTGTTCTGGTTCAACGCCACGGCGCCGGAACGTTCGTCGCACCGCGTGTCGAGCAGGCCCTGTCACGCCTGACATCCTTTACCGAGGACATGATCACCCGTGGCATGGATCCAGGGGCCATCTGGATCGAAAAAACACTTGGTCATGCCTCACCCGAAGAAGCCATGGCGCTTAATCTGTCGCCGGGGACCGAAGTTACAAGGCTGCGTCGTCTGCGTACTGCCAATGACAAGCCGATGGCACTTGAATATGCGGTAATTCCGCGCGCCTTCCTGCCCAGCCCGGATGAAGTCGACAAATCGCTTTATGACGCGCTGGCGAAATACAACAAAAAGCCTGAACGCGCCCTTCAGCGGCTTCGGGCAGAACTTTTCGATGGCGAAACCGCCAAAATTCTGGGCGTTCCGGAAGGCAGTGCCGCGCTCTATATCGAGCGGCGGTCCTTTCTGGCAAATGGAACCCCGGTTGAGTTCACCCGGTCCTACTACCGCGGTGACAGTTACGACTTTATTGCTGAAATGCAGGTGGATGCCCGTTGACCAGATCAACGCATCCACCGGAAACCAAGGGAATACGGCATATGACAACGAATTGGCGCCCGCAAACACAGATGGGCCGCGAATTGGCAGAGGCTCCGGAAGTCGTTGCAACGCAGCTTGCGGGCAACAAGGACGCAATTGCCAAACTTGCTGACGATCTGCGCGCCAATCCGCCGAAATTTGTTGTGACCTGTGGTCGTGGCAGCTCGGACCACGCGACCCTTTATGCCAAGTACCTTATTGAAAGTCAGTTGGGCATTCCGGTGGTATCGGCCGCACCCTCGATCGTATCGATCTATAACCGGTCGATCGCCTCAAAGGATGCACTGTTCATCGCAGTTTCCCAATCAGGCAAGAGTCCCGACCTTGTCAAAAATGCCGAGGCGGCCCGTGACGCAGGCGCGCGAACCGTCGCACTGGTCAATGTGGTCGATTCCCCGCTTGCCGAAACTGTCGATCATGTCATCCCCCTGATGGCTGGTCCGGAAACAAGTGTTGCGGCAACCAAATCCTATATTGCCACATTGTCGGCGATTGCCCAGATCGTCGGTGCATGGACACAGGACGACGCATTCAACAAGGGTCTTGGCAATCTTCCGCAATCCCTGCGTACGGCTCTTGAAAAGGATTGGCTGGGGGCCTCGGAAACCATCGCCAAATCAAACGGGCTTTATGTCATTGGCCGCGGGCCTGCCTTTGCAATCGCCCAGGAGGCAGCCCTTAAATTCAAAGAAACCAGCAGCTTGCATGCCGAAGCTTTCAGCGCGGCTGAAGTAAAGCATGGCCCGATGGCGCTGGTAACGCCGACCTTCCCGATGCTGGTCTTTTCACAGCAAGACGCATCGCGCGACAGTGTCGAGGACTTTCTGGCGGAAATGCGAGCCAAGACCGACAATCTGTTTGCAGCCGAAACCGGATATGCGGACGTAAAGGGACACCTTCCGGTGGTCGAGGATATCCATCCGTTGCTTGCCCCGATTACGATGATCCAGACTTTCTATACACTTGCTGAAAGTGTTGCGCTGGCGCGCGGCTGTAATCCGGATGCCCCGCCGCATCTTTCGAAAGTGACGGAGACGCACTAATGACCAGTTTTGCCATTGCAAATGCCCGCATTTTCGACGGGACAGAATTTCTCGACGGAAAGGCGGTTGTTATACGCGATGGCAAAATTGATGCCATTTGCGCGGATAACGCCCTGCCCGACGGGATTGACGTTATCGATGGCAAGGGACAGGTTCTTGCCCCCGGACTGATTGATGTTCAGGTCAATGGTGGTGGCGGTGTTCTTTTGAATGATCAGCCGGATGTCGCTGGTATTCGCGCCATCATGGCGGCCCATCGCAAATTTGGCACCACGGCAATGCTACCGACCCTGATCACGGATTATCGTGACAAGATGGAAGCAGCCATTGCGGCGGTTGAGGACGCGATTAACGAAAACGTCCCTGGCATCGTCGGTATTCATCTTGAAGGGCCGTATCTGAACAAAGAACGCAAGGGTGTGCATTCAGCCGACATCATCCGCCCGATGGAAGATGACGCAATCGATCTTCTAAGCCGTCTTCCAAATGGCCGGATACTGGTAACAATGGCACCGGAAAAGGCCACCAGCGGGACGATCAAAAAGCTTTCTGACAAAGGAGTTCTTGTCTGTGCCGGGCACACGGCAGGTACTTATGACGACATTCAAAAGGCGATCAGCGAAGGTTTGCGCGGCTTTACGCATCTGTTCAATGCCATGAGCCCCCTTACCCACCGTGAACCCGGTGTTGCCGGGGCTGCGATGGCCGATGATGTGACATGGTGTGGCCTGATCGTTGACGGTTATCACGTTCATCCGGCCGCGGTGAAGATTGCTGTAAACGCAAAGGCAACCGGCAAGATCATGCTGGTCACTGATGCCATGCCGACTGTCGGGGCCTCGGACAAGCGATTCAATCTTGGTGGGGAAGAAATTATTGCCACGGATGGCCGGTGCGCCCTGGCGGATGGGACGCTGGCGGGCTCCGACCTTGATATGATTGGTGCGGTTCGAAATTGCGTGGAAATGGTAGGGATTGAGCTTGGCGAAGCCCTTCGCATGGGGTCACTTTACCCGGCTGCGTTCTTGAAACTGGATCATAAAATGGGGCGTATCGCCCCGGGTTATCAGGCGGACATGATCCTGTTTGATGGCGAATACAACGTGACCAGAAGCTGGATCAATGGCGCTGAATAACAGACACAATCAATAATTTATCAGGTATTTCAGGAGGCACAAAATGAAGCCGGTTCGCATTCTTGTTATTGGGCTTGGCAATATGGGCATGTCCCATGCAAAGGCCTATCACGCCCTTGACGGGTACGAGATTGTCGGCATCTGTGCCCGGTCGTCAATTCCTGCTGATAAATTGCCGGACGGTTTTGCAAACTATCCTCAGTTTACCGACTTTCACACTGCCCTTGCCGAAACGAACCCGGATGCAGTTTCGATAAATACCTATACCGAGACCCATGCGGACTTTGCGATTGCCGCGTTTGAAGCTGGTGCGCATGTCTTTATTGAAAAGCCGCTTGCAGCCACTGTCGAAGATGCCGAACGGGTTGTGGCAAGCGCACGCAAACATGACCGCAAGCTCGTGATTGGCTATATCCTGCGCCATCATCCGTCCTGGGAAAAGTTTGTTGAAATTGCCAAGACCCTTGGCAAACCGCTTGTGATGCGCATGAACCTTAACCAGCAAAGCAGTGGCGCATTCTGGGAAACCCACAAACGTCTTCTGAACAGCGTATCACCCATTGTCGATTGTGGTGTTCATTATCTTGATATCATGTGTCTGATGACCGGGGCCAAGCCGGTGTCGGTCAATGCAATCGGCGTTCGCCTGTCTGACGATGTCGCGCCCGATATGTATAATTACGGGCAGTTGCAAGTTCGCTTTGATGACGGTTCTGTTGGCTGGTACGAGGCCGGCTGGGGCCCGATGATCAGCGAAACCGCCTTCTTTGTGAAAGATGTCATTGGCCCGAAAGGCAGCGTATCAATCACCGATGTCGAAGAAAAAGGTGCTGGATCGGCCGACATCGATACGCATACCAAGACAAATGCATTGCGCCTGCATCATGCGGAAACAGACAGTGCCGGTGAATTTACCCGCTCAGACGAAATTATCCGCACCGATGACGAACCTGATCATGATGGTCTTTGCCTGCGCGAACAGCAATTTTTCCTAAAGTCTATAACAGAAAATCTTGACCTGACGCAGCATATGGAAGATGCATTGGGCTCTCTACGGATTGCCCTTGCCGCGGATCAGTCGGTTCGCACGGGGGCACCTGTTTTACTCTGACCCCCAGGAGGAGTACCCACATGCCTTCCGTTAAACCCGGTGTTGTTACCGGTGCTGCCTATCGTGACCTTGTCGCTGCCTGCAAGCAGGACGGTTACGCCCTTCCCGCTGTGAATATTACATCGTCAAGCACGATGAACGCAGCCCTTGAAGCCGCTGCGAATGCCGGTTCTGACATCATCATTCAGCTTTCGAATGGTGGCGCACAGTTCTTTGCTGGTAAGGGCATCAAGGACGCCGATGCGGCCCGTGTCGTGGGCGCAGTTTCGGCTGCCCGTCATGCGCAGCTTCTTGCTGAATATTATGGTGTTGCTGTTGTCATGCATACCGACCACGCGAACCGCAAGTTCGTTCCGTGGGTCGATGAAATGCTGAAATGGAGCGAAAAGGCCTATGCCGAAACCGGCAAGGCGCTTTACAGCTCCCACATGCTTGATCTGTCCGAAGAATCGCTTGAAGACAACCTGTCGACTTGCGAGACCTTCCTCAAACGCATGTCCGCCATCGAAATGAGCCTGGAAATCGAACTGGGTGTAACCGGTGGCGAAGAAGACGGCATCGGTCACGAACTTGATACTTCAAGTGACGAGATCGACCCGCGTCTTTACACCCGTCCGGAAGAAGTCGAAGAAGCCTATCGTCGCCTTTCGCCGCTTGGCCATTTCTCGGTCGCAGCTGCATTTGGTAACGTCCACGGCGTCTACAAGCCGGGCAACGTCAAACTGCGTCCGGAAATCCTTTTGGAAAGCCAGAAGTTTGTCGCCGAGAAGCATGGGCTTGATGATCGCCCGCTGGACTTCGTATTCCATGGCGGTTCGGGTTCGGAAAAAGAAAAAATCGAAGAAGCCGTCGGCTATGGCGTCTTCAAGATGAATATCGACACCGATACCCAGTTTGCCTATGCCCGTCCGGTCGGTGAGTATGTTGAAGCAAATGCACGTGCGTTCAAATACCAGGTCGATCCGGAAACGGACAAACCCTACAAGAAAAATTACGACCCGCGTGTCTGGATCCGCGAAGCTGAACTGTCGATGGCAGCGCGCCTCGAAGAAGCCTTCAAGGATCTCGGTGCCACTGGTCGTTCCGTGACCAAAGGCTAAGCCATCTTTTGCTTTGTCTGACCCGTTGGGTCACAGGATTTATGAAACCCGCCGGACTTGTTCGGCGGGTTTTTTCATGCATTTTTGGGTGCGGTGATTGTGTAATGTCAGTCTCCTGACAAATACTGACAGGAACTGTCAGGGGTGCGCTTGCGTATAGTGTTTGCGTCCTCTATACACTTTCCGAACAATTCAGGAACAAAAGGCCCGACATGCTGACGAAAATTTCGGTTCGCGGTGCGAAAGAACACAATCTTCAGAACATTGATGTTGAATTGCCCCGCGATTCACTGGTGGTCATTACCGGCCTGTCGGGATCGGGTAAAAGTTCGCTTGCGTTCGATACGATCTATGCCGAAGGCCAGCGTCGTTATGTCGAAAGCCTGTCTGCATATGCCCGTCAGTTCCTTGAACTGATGCAAAAGCCGGATGTCGAATATATCGATGGTCTGTCGCCGGCCATTTCCATCGAACAAAAAACCACGTCGCGTAACCCGCGTTCGACCGTGGGAACCGTGACCGAGATTTATGACTATATGCGCTTGCTTTGGGCGCGTATCGGCATCCCCTATTCGCCGGCGACCGGCCTTCCGATTGTCAGTCAGACCGTGTCGCAGATGGTCGACCGTGTGATGGAAATGGAAGAAGGAACACGGTTGTATCTTTTGGCGCCGATCGTCCGTGGTCGTAAGGGTGAATACAAAAAAGAACTGCGTGATTTGCGCTCGCGCGGGTTCCAGCGCGTCAAAATTGACGGCGAAATGTATGACATCGATGATGCGCCGGAACTGAATAAAAAGCTGAAGCACGACATTTCTGTTGTTGTCGATCGGTTGATCGTGAAAGACGGCATCGCAACCCGCCTGGCCGACAGTTTTGAAACTGCTCTTGAACTGACTGACGGCATTGTCCTTACCGAAGATGCCAAAACCGGCGAAACAACCGTATTCTCGGCGAAGTTCGCCTGCCCGGTTTCCGGCTTCACGATCGAGGAAATCGAACCGCGCCTGTTTTCATTCAACAACCCGTTTGGCGCCTGCCCGGCCTGTGACGGTTTGGGAACCCAGATGGAGTTTGATCCGATGCTGGTTGTTCCTGATGAAAGCAAGACGCTTGAAGATGGGGCGGTCGCACCATGGGCCAGCACGACGTCGAAATATTACCTGCAGACCCTGAAATCAGTCGCAAAGCACTTCGGTTTTAAAACCAATGTTGCCTGGGAAAAGTTGCCCAAAACGGCGCAGGACATCATCCTGCATGGGTCGGGTGACGAAGAAGTCACTGTCACCTATGACGATGGATCGCGCAGTTACAAGGTTTCGCGCCCGTTCGAAGGTGTCATTCCGAACATGGCGCGACGCTGGCGCGAGACAGACAGTCAGTGGGCCCGCGATGAACTGGCGAAATATCAGATGGTGTCACATTGCCCAACCTGTGCGGGCAAGCGTCTGAAACCAGAAGCATTGGCTGTCAAAGTCGATGGTTGCGACATCTCGCAGGTGACGGATCTTTCAATTGCCAAAGCCGGTGACTGGTTCATCGCCCTTGAAGGCAAGCTGAACGAAAAGGAAACCGAAATCGCGCGCCGTATTCTGCGCGAAATTAACGACCGGTTGCGCTTCCTGCGCGATGTGGGGCTTGATTATCTTTCCATGTCACGCACATCAGGCACCCTTTCGGGCGGTGAAAGCCAACGTATCCGTCTGGCGTCGCAAATCGGGTCGGGTTTGACCGGTGTTCTGTATGTACTTGATGAACCGTCCATTGGTCTGCATCAGCGCGACAATGACCGCCTGCTCGATACTCTTAAGCGGTTGCGCGATCTCGGGAATACGGTTCTGGTCGTTGAACATGATGAAGACGCCATTCGTGCCGCGGATTATGTGATTGATATGGGCCCGGGTGCCGGCATTCATGGCGGACGCATCGTTGCCCAGGGCACCCCGGAAGAAATCCAGCAAAACCCGGAAAGCCTGACCGGCAAGTATCTGGTTGGTGTTGAACAGATTGCCGTTCCAAAGGAACGTCGTAAAGGCAACGGCAAGTCCATCACGATCAAGGGGGCCAAAGCCAACAACCTTCAGGGCATTGATGTCGACTTCCCGCTGGGCAAGTTCATCTGTGTTACCGGTGTGTCAGGTGGCGGGAAATCCAGTCTTGTCATCGAAACGCTATATAAGGCGTTGGCAAAACGGATGCATAATGCCCGCCATCATCCCGGGGCACATGATGCAATTACCGGGATCGAGCTGATCGACAAGATCATTGACATCGACCAAAGCCCGATCGGGCGAACACCGCGGTCGAACCCGGTGACCTATACCGGTGCCTTTACACCGATCCGTGACTGGTTTGCCCAACTGCCAGAAGCCAAGACCCGCGGTTACAAGCCCGGACGTTTTTCATTCAACGTCAAAGGCGGTCGTTGCGAAGCCTGTCAGGGTGATGGTGTCATCAAAATCGAAATGCACTTCCTGCCCGATGTTTATGTCACATGCGATCAGTGCAAGGGTAAACGCTACAACCGCGAAACGCTGGAAATATCGTTTAAAGGCAAATCGATATCTGATGTTCTTGACATGACGGTGGAAGAAGGCGCGGACTTCTTCAAGGCCGTTCCTTCGATCCGTGACAAGATGGAAACCCTTAAACAGGTTGGTCTGTCCTATATCCATCTGGGCCAACAGGCCACAACCCTTTCGGGCGGTGAAGCGCAGCGCGTGAAGCTTGCCAAGGAACTGTCAAAACGGGCGACCGGGCGGACAATCTATATTCTGGATGAACCGACCACCGGTCTTCATTTCCATGATATCCGCAAATTGCTTGAGGTCCTTCATACCCTTGTTGACCAAGGCAACACCGTCGTTGTGATCGAACACAACCTTGATGTCATCAAGACTGCCGACTGGATCATTGATATCGGCCCCGAAGGCGGCGACGGTGGTGGCCAGTTGGTCGGCACCGGCACGCCCGAAACCATCATGGCCAATGAACGAAGCTATACCGGGCGCTATCTTAAACGGCATTTGGGGCTTGAATAACCAAAGGGCTGCTTTCACCAGCCGCCGTTATAAAAGCCGCCACGATACAAAGAGAGGCGCGAACATTTTCTATGATGTTCGTGCCTCTTTTCTTTTGCGCCCTGTATGAGCAGGCATCTACGTCCTAACTGTTGCTTGCCACCCGGTTTTCGACCCGCCGCACAAGTGCAGTGCTTAGTCGTTCACTAAACCCGGACAGAAAGGCAAAAACCAGAACGATTGACAGTTGCCGTCCGGCCGGTGACGAACTGCTGATCTGGTCGAGGTCGTCAAGATTATGCAGATCGTCAAGCGGAATGGGCAACATCCCTGCCCGCAGCGCGAAAAGCACAATCAGGGCGAAACAAAATCCCATGCATGGACGGAACAGAAAATTGAAAAAGACCGATGATGGCTCCATCTCGCCCCATGGTGTCTGTTTGCCAAGCCGCATCATCATGCTGGTCAGAGCCCCGATCGCGCCAAAGCTGCCCACAAAAAACAAAAGATCATAGCTGAACCCGAAAAGCTTGCCGTTTCCGGTGCTGATGATGGTGTCAATCTGAACAAACAGCAGCACCGCAAAAATCAATACGATCGGCGACAGGGCAAGTGCCAGTGCGGCAATACGCAAACTTTTGTTGAATGCCTTTTGCAGGGTTGTTTGCGGTGATGACGGTTTCGGGTGTTCTTTGGCCTCGTCTTGCAGATCATGCAAATAGCCATGAACGAACCCGTCACGGCCCTGGTTAAGCGCAAGAAGCATCAAAATGGCGTCTGACTGCTTGCGCTCCCGGCCGGGATCATCAAGGGTTTCGTCTTCATTGCGCCACCAACGCAAAAACGCCCGTGTAACAAGGGATGCGCGCCATCCCTGACGTGTTGCAACCACATATTCGATCATGCTTTCGATGTCGGTGGCAGTGAAATTGCCGTCATTAAAACCGCCGAATGGAAAACCGACCCTGCGTTCACTGTTATCGGGCTTTTCATTATCCTGCGCGTCGCATCTGTCCTTGTCATCAATGATGACGGGGCGCCGCCGCGGCACCAGACCGATAACCGGGCAATGTGTGGGTTCGTATCCATATGGGTGATGCGGGTAGCTCATGTCGGCCCCAGTTTCACATATGTTTGACAGAACGGGTCTGGCATTTATGACGGGGAAGATGTGGCTTTGTGAATTAATCATGCCTGCATGCACAAAGCCAACGGGCACTATGGCGCAAATCACTTGAAATCTTCCCCCATGCACCGCTATGTGTGTGCCAAGCATTCAACACATTCTTCGCGAGGAGTTCGCACACGTGAATACGGTGAAACCTGTTCATATCATTGGCGCCGGTCTGGCGGGCAGTGAAGCCGCCTGGCAACTGGCCGAGGCCGGTGTGCCGGTGGTTCTGCATGAAATGCGCCCGGTTCGCCCGACAGACGCGCACCATACCGACAAATGCGCCGAACTCGTCTGTTCAAACTCGTTCCGGTCCGATGACAAGGAATATAATGCCGTCGGCCTGATCCATGACGAAATGCGCCGTGCGGGTTCGATCATCATGCGGTGTGCCGATCAGCACAAAGTCCCCGCTGGTGGTGCCCTTGCCGTTGATCGCGAAGGTTTTTCGCAGGCGGTCACCGATGCGCTTGAAAACCATCCATTGATAACAATGGAGCGCGGCGAGATTGATGGTCTTCCCCCCGAGGAATGGGAACAGACCATCATTGCCACCGGTCCCCTGACGTCCGGTGCGCTGGCCGACGCCATCCGCAAGGTTACCGGCGAAGAAAGCCTGGCCTTCTTCGATGCGATTGCACCGATTGTCTATAAGGAAAGCATCGATTTCGACAAGGCCTGGTTCCAGTCGCGATATGACAAGGGCGACGGCAAGGATTACATCAACTGCCCGATGGATGCGGACGAATATAACCGCTTTATCGACGCCCTGATCGAAGGCGAGAAAACCGAATTCAAGGAATGGGAAAAAGACACGCCCTATTTTGACGGCTGTCTTCCGATTGAAGTCATGGCCGAACGCGGTCGTGAAACCTTGCGCCATGGGCCGATGAAGCCGGTCGGACTGACCAACCCGCACAACCCGACTGTAAAGCCACGCGCGATTGTTCAGCTTCGTCAGGATAATGCCCTTGGTACGCTTTACAATATGGTCGGTTTCCAGACCAAACTGAAATACGGTGCGCAGATTGACGTTTTCCGCACCATTCCGGGGCTGGAAAATGCCGAGTTTGCCCGCCTGGGCGGCATTCATCGCAATACGTTCCTGAATTCACCGCGTTTGCTTGATGCGACACTGCGTCTTAAAGCCCGTCCTGATCTGCGATTTGCTGGTCAGATTACCGGTTGCGAAGGCTATGTTGAAAGTGCTGCCGTCGGCTTGATGGTTGGGCGGTTCACGGCTGCGGAAAAAGCCGGTGTTGCCATCCCGACCCCGCCGCTAGCAACCGCGATGGGGGCCCTTTTGAACCACATTACCGGTGGTGCCGATGAAAGCACCTTCCAGCCGATGAATGTTAATTTTGGTCTGTTCCCTGATCTGGAGCTGACCAAACGGGTCAAGGGCCGTGATCGCAAAAAGCTTTATACAGATCGTGCCATTCCGCTGTTTGATGAATGGCTAAGTGCGATCGACGCCGCCTGATATGACAAAAGCCGCATCTTCGGATGCGGCTTTTTCATTGGTACCAGTGCAATTCGCGACTAGTAGCTTTTCTTCTGACGGGTCAGTTTTCCGGTAACATCACGAATTTGCTCGCCATCGCGGAACCGCCGGAAAATCAGATCCATATTGCCGTCTTCGTCGAGTTTCCGTTCATAGACCTGCATCTCGTAGCCGCCCTCGTCCGTGATATAAAGGGCGTGAATGGTCAAGGTCTTGTCAACGATACGGGCCCAAAAGAACGGCTCCCCCTTTAACGGGTCATTGGGAATGCGTTTTCCGAACAATCCGGACCGCATGGCACTGCCATAAATGTCGGGACGTTCGGTCGAATAAAACTCGATGCTTAGTGATACATTCTTTTCGCGGCCATCGGCCTTGTGGATGACAGTCGCCCAATCAACGTTGAAACCGCGTTCTGTCTTGGCGATTGTAACGTCAAGATCACGTGCCTGCAGCTCACCTTCGGCGTGTTCAATGGTCACCCCGTGATAGACTCCGACAAACGGATCAATGCTGGCGGCCTGGCCCATTGATGGCAAAAATCCCATCAGGCAAATCACCCCGGCCAGCATCAGCCTGGTCAGCCAGTCACGTCCGGGTCTGGAATGCGGATATGCCATATGAGCCCTCATTCTGGGTGGCTACTGAACGTTACGCCGCGAAATCAACGCGTTAATCACGCTAGCACGGACAGAACAAACCTGTCTTATCCTTTATCGTTAATGTAGATGATATTTTTGCAATATCCAGTCTGTCCGATGAAACCTAAAATCGTTTCAACAGACCACTCACCATCAGACGGACACTGGCCGGGCGCGCCAAACCAAATTCGGCCGAGAAAGGATCGAATTTCGCCTTGGCAAGTTTGCGCAAATATCCATCTGCCAGCACAGTCGGCAGGACTGCGGCATGTGCGCCCTTTGGAACAGCGCGGCGAAGTTTGCGTGCTTCTTTGATGCGGCTTTGCGCAAGTTCGGCCAGTTCACGGGTCAGATTGCGAACTTCATCCTTCTTACGAAATTCGAAAATGTCACTTTGCACGACATTGTGGTGTTCCATCCGGTCCTTGGGCAGATAAAGCCGTTTGGCGCGCCCGTGAAACACCATGGCGCGCATAATCCCGACCAAGCCGTATGCGTTGCCGGCAAGGCGCACGGCCTGTTGACCCGCTTCATCCGTAACACCCAGTATACGCGCTGCAAGAACCGCCATCTGCCCCGATGTTTGATCAATATATCGGTCAAGTTCCGCCTGATCTGCCGGTTGGCGATCCTCTAGATCGAATTCACGTGCCGCCACAACCGTTTCCAGATCGTCGACGGACAAAGCCCCGGTTTGCACCAAATCTGCCAGCGGTTCGACGACCTCATGCTTGCGGACCTTGCCTTCGGCGATTTCCGAAAGCGTATCGCGCCACCATTGCAGGCGGATATGGCCCAGCATGATCTCACTGACCATTTCACGGGTTTTTGAAACTTCCTGATTGAAGGCATAAAGGGTGAATAGGTCTTCGCGCTTTTCCGGTGCCGCAAACAGGGCACACAAAAAACGGTCGCGGTCGTGGCGGCGTGTATAGTCCGCGCAATGTGATAATTTTGGCGTATCAGTCATTGTGTTTATCCGATCTGACGTGCGGGTCGCTGATCGTTTTTGGTGTCGACAAGGTTATCAGGAAGGCTTTCGACATAAAGCGATTGGGATGGGAAGGCAAAGGCAGCGTCTTCTTCCTCGACGATGCGCTTGAATGCGATGATGTGGCGGTTGCGAATTTCACGCCATGTAACCCAGTCTGTGGTCTTCGTAAAGTAATACAGATCAATATTGATCGAGCTTGCACCGAAATCGGACAAATGAACCATCTGCGCAACATCCGTCTGTGCGACGTCGTCGTCATTTTTCAGAAAGTCACGCAGCTTTTCGACAATCCGTTCCATCTGTTTGGCTGTTGTGCGGTATTCCAGTCCGATGACCATCTTGATGCGACGATGGGTCATGCGTGACCAGTTGATCACGGGTGAGTCCACAATCTGGGCATTCGGCATGGTAACAAGCGCCTTGGCAAAGGTCCGGACCTTGGTCGCCCTCAGGCCCACCTCCTCGACCGTTCCTTCGAAATGGGGCGTTTCAATCCAGTCACCGCGCTTGTATAGATTGTCCGCAAAGATCGTCAGGCCGCCAAAGATGTTGGCAACCGAATCTTTGGCCGCCAGCGCCACAGCCATCCCGGCAAGGCCAAGCCCGCCCAGAAAGGCCGAAACATCAATTCCCCACCCTTCAAGGAAGATAACAAAGCCGATCACAACGATCAGCGTTTTGACCCCGCGGATAAAGAATTGCCGCAAGTCGTCACCAAGACCGGCACCAAACCGCCCGATCAAGCTGTTAAGTGACACCGCAACCGGTTCGACAGCCCGAAACAGGGCCCAGAACACGCAAAACATTGCTGCGATATGGATTGCCTCGATCAGGGGTGCATCAATCGCCACCGGCAGGTCCAGAAGCTTCACGGCGAAATAGGCGCCAAGCAACATCACCAGCACCTGAAACGGCAAGGCAAAAGCATCAAGGACATTTGCAATCATGCTGCGTTCGGTTTGATGCGCGATGCGTCTCAACACACCAAGTACCCCGCGCACCAGAACGCGCTTGAACACAAAGAATACGAACAGGACCAAGACCGCACCAACAAGCCGTCCGACTTCGCCGCCGCCAAGCAGATCGACCCAACTGTTCATTTGGTCGATGACTTCGGTGTTCAGGCTGTCCAGTTCGTTTGAAATTTCATCCATGGCTTGTAAGCTGTTCTGCTGTTAAGGTTATTTTGTCAGACCGAATGACACGATAACGTGCAAACCAGTTAATTCTGGCCTTGTATAACAATTAAAGTGGCGCAGGCATATGGCATCCTTCACGTCTGGGAAAGTTCACGTTGTTGGCGGCGGCCTTGCCGGGGCGGCATTGGCAACCCGGATGGCAGAAGATGGTGCAGAAGTCGTCCTTTACGACGAAGGCGAGCCGTTTGAAAGCCGTTGGACGCGCGGCATGCAAACCGCACCTGAAAACCACAAAACTGCCGAACCCGAGATTTTCTATGACCCCGAAGGCTTGGTCGCCGATTATTTTGCCGGTTTCCCGGAAATTCCCAAAAAGCTGATCCGGCCAGCCCATTGCGTGATCGGACTTAAACGAGGCCGGCGCAAACCAGCCGTTATTTCACTTGATCACGGTATCGCGCGTGCCCTTGTTGCCCGACGACTTGGCTTTGTCGCGCGCGCCTATACTGCCCTGGGTTTGTCGCGGCAACGCTATGCCAGTGAAGAAAGCCGGGTTGATAACGTTCTGTCTTCGGGTGACTTCGATAGTGACGAACAGGCCAACCAGCCCGGCACATACCATCGCGATGCATTGGCGGTGTTGGCTGAAACATTGTTTTCGATCCCGGCGCACCGGTGTTCACGCGCCCTGTTGGCACGTGTTCTTGTTCCGAAAATATCAGCATTGTTTTCAAAGTCACATGAACCGGTATTTTCGGCCATTGATCCGATCATCCTTAATGACATTGCCCTTCCGACCTTGCGCGAACGATTTGTTGCCGCGGGTGGCACAGTGATGGCACGCACAAAACTTGGTGACATTGACAGTACATCGGAGTTCGCAACAGACTTGCTGTTTAATGACGATATTCAGGTGGTTCTGAAGCCAGGTGACGCCGTTGTGCTGGCGCTGCATCCACGGCCGCTTTGCGATGCGGTGCCTGATATCGGCATTCCACCGGCCCCTGCCCGCCGTCAGACCGTTGCCTTTGAAATGCGGCGGCCATTTGCCGAGCCAAGTTGCCTTCTGGTCAGTGACGACCTTGTCCGGGCAATCTACTGTCATCGCCGCCACGTACAGGTCAGCCTCAACAGCAGCTTTCACATGCCGACCGACGGCACCACTGATCAGATTGTTGCCCGGGTCTGGCAAAGATGTCTTTGGTTATGCAATCAATATCTCAATGTCGATCTGCAAGCACGGTCTCGCAATGCTGACGGGATCGACCATCCGAAATTCAGCTTCATCGATGCCGAGGCCCCCTTCCCGGAATTCACCCCGGGCCATGCGGCTTTACGTGATCGTTTGAAATTGCCGTGGGAGAACCTGTTTCTGTGCGGGGAATCGTTCCCGGCCGGCTATGCACCGGGACCTGCTGCAATATTTGCCAGCGTAAAGCAGGTCCGCCAACAGTTGCAGCACTATCTGCGCGGCTAGCCTTGATCAAACCGCAATCAAGGCTGCGGCGACGCGGCGTGCTTCGGCGACAAGAACGTTATAGGTCCGGCATGCCGCACCGGTATCCATCGGTTCGATCACAATGCCATGTTCCTTCAATGCGTGGCGCCACGCGAATGGCACCGGCATCAGGCGGCTGCCCATACCAAGCAGCAGAATTTCGATCTCGTCTGCTTTTTCGATCACGCGGGCGAATGAGTCGACCGTGATATCGTCCATGGATTTGACATTCCAGGAATAGATCGATTCCGGAAACAGCAGGACCGACCCATTGACGGTTTCTTCGCCAAAGCGGAACAGACCGTCACCGTAACTCGACACCAGATTGCGACCTTCGGCAACAAGTGGGCTGACTTCAAGTGACATGGCAATCCTCATATGGTCTGGTGCGCAGTTTTCCACCTGGTTCAGGCAGAAAGCCAAAAGAAAAAGGCCGGGGCGTTTTCGCACATCCCCGGCCTTCTTGCAAATTCTAGATCATCCGATCAGCGATCAGGCTTTTGCTTCCTGACCTTCTTCGGCTTCCGGAATTTTCCGTTTGAGACGCAAGACAATCAGAAGTGGCGATGCCACACAGATTGATGAATAGGTCCCGATCACGATGCCAAAGATCAGCGCCATTGTGAAACCGCGGATCGCCTCGCCGCCAAAGGCAAACAACGCAATCAGCGCCAACAAGGTCGTGAACGACGTCATGGTCGTACGCGACAGGGTCGAGTTGATCGAAAGATCAAGCAGATCCGGGATTTCCATTTTGCGGAACTTGCGCAGATATTCACGGATGCGGTCAAACACAACGACCGTATCGTTGATCGAATAACCTGCAACCGTCAAAACGGCTGCCAGCGTTGCCAGATCGAACTGCACACCAGTGATCACAAAGAAGCCAACCGTGATCACGACGTCATGCAAAAGCGCAACAACGGACGCCACGGCGAACTGCCATTCAAACCGGAACCAGATATAGATCATGATCAGCAGAAGCGAGATCACAACCGAATAGAATCCGGCTTCCTTGAGCTCGTCACCGACTTTCGGGCCGACAAGCTCGCTTCGACGGATGGTTACATTTTCGCCAAGGGCTTCTGTAACTTTCGCCAATGCGGCCATCTGGGCCTTTTCGTCACCATCCTGACGTTGGAGCTGGATCAACACGTCGTCAGCCGCCCCAAATTCCTGGATCGAGACATCGCCAAGACCAAGACTGCCCAACTTGTCGCGCAAACCGCTAATGTCTGCCGGACCTTCGGTCTTGATCTCGACCAGGATACCCCCGCGGAAATCAATCCCGAAATTAAGGCCTTTGGTCGCAAACAGTGCCGCAGATGCAAGAACCAGCGCCATCGATACGATGTAAAAGATTTTCCGGAATTTGAGGAACGGGATGTTCACGTCATCCGGGATAAGATGCAAAGGTTTCATATCTTCCCTGTTCCCTTCCTCAAAGTACCAGTTCCGTCGGGCGGCTGCGCTTGACCCAGACGGAAATCATCAAACGGGTCAGCCAGATCGCCGAGAACATCGACGTGATGATCCCGATGGCCAGCGTCACGGCAAAGCCCTTGATCGGGCCAGAGCCGAAGCTGAACAGCACCAGGGCCGCAATCAGCGTCGTGATGTTCGCATCAAGAATGGTCGACATGGCACTGCGATAACCGGCATCAATCGAATTGATGATCGTTCGGCCGTTACGACGTTCTTCGCGAATGCGTTCAAAGATCAGCACGTTGGCATCAACAGCCATACCGACCGTCAGAACGATACCTGCAATCCCCGGCAGCGTCAGTGTTGCCTGCAAGACAGACATCACCGCCAAAACAAGGATCAGGTTCATCATCAGGGCGATGTCGGCATAGATGCCAAAACGTCCATAGCTGATCACCATGAAGGCAATAACAAACACCAGACCAAGAACAGCAGCGATTTCGCCAGCTTCAACCGAATCCTGACCAAGGCCCGGACCGACAGAACGTTCTTCAAGGATCTGCATTGGGGCCGGCAATGCACCAGCACGCAGCAGCAATGAAAGATCGTTGGCTTCCTGCACGCTGAATTGTCCGGTGATGATGCCGTTGCCGCCCAGGATCGGTTCATTGATCCGCGGCGCGGAAATCACTTCACCATCCAGAACGATTGCCAGGCCACGCCCGGCATTCTTGCTGGTGACATCGCCGAAACGGGCGCCACCGGCCGCATCAAAGCGGAACGATACAACAGGACGACCGTCACTGAAGGTCGGCTGGGAATCAACAAGATTGTCCCCGGATACGACAATACGACGATCAATCAGATATTCGCGGATGCCCGCGGCCTTGTCCGACGCATCAGCAGCCGGCAGGATCATGGTTCCCGGCGGAAGACCGGTTGCACGGGCTTCAGCAGCCGTTTTCTCGTTATTGACAAGATGGAAGTTCATCTTGGCGGTACGGCCAAGGATCGCACGCAACCGCGACGGGTCATCAAGACCGGGCACCTGAACAACAATGCGATTTTCGCCCTGACGCTGGATCGACGGTTCCGTCGTGCCAAGTTCGTCAACACGGCGACGCACCACTTCAAGTGACTGCGCAATGGCACGGTCGATCAATTCCTTGCGGGCAACGGCGTTATAGGTAACGTGGATGTTGTTCCCCTCGCCGCTCAGCTCCGTATTGGGTTCTGCTGCGCGGGCGATCTCGCGGGCCTTTTCAACATCTTCAGGTTTGAGGATGGTGATCTCGGCACCGTTCGCGGTTGCTTCGCGCGGGCGGTTGCGGATCTGTTCCTGGCGCAGGTCGGTGCGGATCGTATCGGCAAGTGCGTCATAACGTTCACGCAGGACACTGTCCGTATCGACTTCAAGCAGCATATGCGAGCCGCCACGAAGGTCGAGGCCAAGATTAATCTGCTTGCCGGGCAAATAGCTTGCCTCGGTCGGGAATGTTCCCGACGGCAGGAAGTTTGGCGCGGCGTATATCACGCCCAAAGCACACACCAGAAGGACCAGTGCTGCTTTCCATTTGGTAAAATAAAGCATGTGTTCTTTGACCGGATCTGTCTGGGTCAACCTTGGTCTGGTTCCAAGGTTCTTGGAACAACGGGTATTTTGTACCGCTTCAGGCCACCGGTAAAATGCAAGAAGGCGGAGCCATGTGCCCCGCCTCACTTAGCGCCAAGAGATCAGTCTTTTTTGGTCTCTTCTTCTTTTTCTTCTTCTTTGGCGTCGTTCTTGGCCGGTTCGGTTTTCGACAGAACTGTCGAAACCATGCCGCGTGCCACTTTGACTTTTACGCCTTCGGCAATCTCGACGGACAACTCGTCATCACCAACAACTTTGGCAACCGTGCCGATCAGGCCACCTGCGGTGACGATTTTGTCGCCACGGCGGATCGCCTCGAGCATTGCTTTATGTTCTTTCTGTTTTTTCTGCTGAGGACGGATGAGCAGGAAATAGAAAACAACGAAAATCAGGATAAGCGGTGCGAACTGCATCAGTGCGCCTGCACCATCTGCACCACCAGCGGCCTGAGCGTAAGCCGTCGAAATAAACATTAGGAACTCCTAATTCCTCAGAACAAAAAATATCAACTGCCGGAATATAACGGCGTACAACGCCAAAGCAAGGAAGAACCGGATATAAAGGCGGAAAATTGGAAAACATGTGGTTTGGATCACCTCGATCCCGAACCGGTCTGACCGTAACAATCTGTTCCATTTGGCAGTCGGTATGCTAGTTTTCCCGCCAACAGGGTCTGTATTTAATGCAAGGACTGAAATGATCACCCGTCTTGAACGGGTCATGGCGCGACCTGCCCTACGTAACGTGCGGGCCTGGTGTCGTGTCATTCGTTTCGGCAACCGGTTTTCCGCAGTCCCTTGTGTCACCAAAAACAACAAACATCCAAGAGGCTTCGATGAGTACGGATTTCGATAAGTTGCTGCCAACGCTTGAACGTATTGCAACAGCACTTGAACGCATGGCCCCACCTGCACGAACCGAAAATGACCTGAGCGCGGCGGACGCCTTTGTATGGCAGGCCGAAACCGGCTATTTGCAGCCGGTGCGCAACGTCAACCGTATCGATATCGAGCTGCTGCAAGGCATCGGCCAGCAAAAGGAAATCCTGTATAACAACACGAAACGTTTTGCGGACGGATTGCCAGCCAACAACGCCCTGTTGTGGGGCGCACGCGGCACGGGCAAAAGCTCCATCGTCAAGGCGATGCACGCTAAAATCAACGCAGAACGTCCGGCCGCCTTGGCCCTGGTGGAAATTCATCGTGAAGACATTCCCAGCCTGCCCGACTTGCTTCACATTCTTGAACAAAGTGGCCGCCGCACGATCCTGTTCTGTGACGACCTGTCATTCGATATGCAGGATGAAAGCTACAAGTCGCTGAAAGCCGTGCTTGAAGGCGGAATTGAAGGCCGTCCCAAGAACGTTATTTTCTATGCCACGTCAAACCGCCGTCACCTTATGGCCCGCGACATGATTGAAAATGAACGTTCAACGGCGATCAACCCGTCCGAAGCGGTTGAGGAAAAGGTTTCACTGTCGGACCGCTTTGGTCTGTGGCTTGGCTTCCACAACATTTCCCAAGACGTCTATTTCGAAATCATCGAAGGCTACGCAAAGGAATTCAACCTCGACATGCCGGTTGAAGAACTGCACGCACGGGCCAAGGAATGGACCGTTACCCGCGGCAGCCGTTCGGGCCGCGTTGCATGGCAGTTTATTCAGGAAATTGCCGGTGAACTTGGCAAGTCGCTCGATTAAGCCGGTGCACAGGCGCTTTGACGCCACATCAAAAAAACACCCGGAATCTTTGTCCGGGTGTTTTGCTATCTGGAGACCATGACGCTTGGCAGATATTTCAACGGGTCCGATGACTTGCGCCCGTTGCGGACTTCAAAATGAAGCTGCGGGAATGTCACAGCGCCGGTTGTTCCGACACTTGAGATCCGCTGCCCACGTTCAACAACATCGCCGCGCGCCACCAGCGGGTTTTCGGTATGGGCATAGGCAGTGACAAAATTGTCGGCATGCTTGATCAGGATCAGGTTCCCGAAACCGCGCAACTCGTTCCCGACATAGGTCACAACACCATTTTCGGCTGCAAGGATCGGTGTCCCGCGATTGGCCTGAATGTTGATCCCGTCATTAAACAGACCACCCGTACCGGCCCCGTATTTCAGGACCACCTTCCCTTGCACCGGCCAGATGAACCCTTTGCGATCGGCCGGCTCGGCAATCACCACATTCTTGCGAGTGTCGCTTCCTTCACCGGCAACCGGTGTCGGTCGGGTATCTGTGACCCAACTGCGTGTGGAGGCGATTTCGCGCTGTGCATCCGCGGCAAAGTCTTGCGGCTTGATCCCGGGTGTTGGAATATTCCCGCCTTCTCTCGGAGCGACACGGGCGACCTGTGTTTGAACAGTCGATCGTGACGCTGAGGACGAAGTGTCTTTTTCAAGCGGAATGCTGACCACCTGTCTTTGACCGCCAATCGTTACTGTTTTCGTCGGCGACGACGTTGATGTGCGTGATGCGACGCTGGTTGGCGGCGAACTGTCATAATCGGGCGTCCATGGCGGCAATACAAGCCGCTGGCCCGGATAGATGACATAGGGTTTTCTAAGGTTGTTCCGGGCAGCAAACTGGGTAAAGTCCGTGCGATACCGTGTTGCCAGTTCGGATACCGTATCGCCGGGTTCCACAGTAATCACCCGTTCTCCGTTTTGGAGTTTGGGCATGCTATAGGGGCTGTAGCTTGCCCCGTCGCCATAAACCACCGGCACAGGGACGGAATTCAGCAAACAGCCACTCAGCGCCGCGCTTGTCGCACAGACAAGCAGCAGTCGTTTTCCGCTATGAACAGCAAATTTGACACAATTTTCCATCATGTTAACGATTGTCTGCGAACAGCCGTTAACAATCGGTAAGCAAGCTTGTGATTTGACCCGATATTCGGTGAATTTGTTCTAGAATTCTTCTGTGCCGGGCAACATCGGGACAAAGCGCACCGGCATCAATTCGGTGACTTCAACCCCGCTTGGTGTGCGCAACACACGCAATAGCAGCTGCGTATGTGACACTTCACCCACTGGCACCACCATGATCCCGCCAACCGCAAGCTGATCCACCAATACCGGCGGCACATCCTGGGCCGCAGCAGTGACAATGATACGATCAAACGGGGCCTGGTTTTTCCAGCCAAGTCCCCCGTCACCATGAAGGGTGGAAATGGTGTGCAAGCCAAGCGCACGGAACTGTTCTTCTGCCTGACGCAAAAGCGGCTTGTGCCGTTCAAGTGTATAAACACGGCGCGCCAGCTTGGCCAGAATGGCGGCCTGGTATCCGGATCCGGTGCCGACTTCAAGAACCTTCATACGGTCATTAAGCTCAAGCGCCTGGGTCATCAGGGCCACGATGTAGGGCTGCGAAATCGTTTGGCCCTTGCTGATCGGAAGAGCCACATTTTCCCAAGCACGATCAACAAACGGGTCGGCAACAAATGACTCGCGCGGGACTTCCGCCAATGCACGCAAAACTGCCTCGTCATGAATGCCATCATGGCGAAGCGTCTGAAGCAAATCGGCTATTTTTGATTCACGTGTAATGACCGGCTCGTTCACGGGAAAGCTTTCGTCAGGTTGTCAAAAGTCTCGTAATGGGTGAAATCAAGGCTGATCGGGGTGACCGAAATATTGCCCTGTTCAATGACGCGCAGATCAGCAGACGGATCTTCCGGCAATTCCGAACGGATGGCACCGATCCAGTAATATGGTTCACCACGCGGATCAAGACGTTCGGCAATATGATCACCGATCTTGCGCTGTCCCTGCTTGGAAATCTTGACCGAAGCACCGCCGGGTGCCTCGTGCTCGGGGAAGTTGACGTTGATCAGAACACCTTTGGGCCAGGTATTTTTGACCAGTGTTGCCGCAACATCTTTCAGATATTTTTCCGCAATGGTCCAGTCGATCATCTCGCCGGAAAAATACTGGGAAAATGCGATGGCCGGAACATTCAGCAATGTTGCTTCCATCGCGGCTGCGACGGTCCCGGAATAGGTCACGTCTTCACCAAGGTTTCCGCCGCGGTTAATACCGGAAAGAACAATGTCTGGCGGGCTGTCACGCATTACCTGCTGCAAGCCCAAAAGAACGCAGTCTGTCGGCGTGCCATCGACGGCAAAATGGCGTTCATCGCGCTTGTGAATGCGCAAAGGACGGCGCAGGGTCAATGAATGACCTGCGCCGCTTTGTTCGATTGACGGAGCGATGACCCAGACGTCATCGGAGAATTCCCGCGCAAGACGTTCAAGCAGCTTGATCCCCGGTGCATCAATGCCGTCATCATTGCTGATCAGGATACGTGCGTTGGTCAGATCAATCATGCCGGTTTTGCCTTAGCGCGGGGAAATAACCTCGAGACCGCCCATATAGGGCTTGAGCGCGTCCGGAACCCGGATCGAACCGTCTGCCTGCTGATAGTTTTCCATCACTGCAATCAGGCAACGTCCAACCGCAAGCCCAGAACCGTTCAATGTATGGACAAACTGGGTTTTCTTGTCACCAGCGGCACGATAGCGGGCATTCATGCGGCGCGCCTGGAAGTCACGGGTGTTCGAACATGACGAAATTTCGCGATAACGTCCCTGCCCCGGCAACCAGACTTCGATGTCATAGGTCTTGCATGCCGAGAATCCGATATCGCCGGTGCACAGAATGACCGTACGGTACGGCAGTCCAAGGCGTTCAAGGACGGTTTCCGCACAGCGTGTCTTGCGGGTCAGTTCCTCGTCAGACTTTTCTGCCTCGACGATCGACACCATTTCGACCTTTGAAAACTGATGCTGACGGATCATGCCACGCGTATCACGGCCAGCCGACCCTGCTTCGGAACGGAAGCATTGCGTCAGCGCGGTATAGCGCAGCGGCAATTTTGCCTGATCAATGATGTCGCCGGCAACCTGATTGGTCAGGGTGACTTCCGATGTCGGAATCAGCCAGTAATCATTGGTGGTTTTAAACGAATCCTCGGCGAATTTCGGCAACTGTCCGGTGCCGAACATGGCGTCATCACGCACCAGCATCGGCGTTACGGTTTCTTCGTAACCGTGTTCGGTGGTGTGAAGGTCAATCATGAACTGTGCCAAAGCACGTTCAAGCTTTGCCAGACCGCCACGCAAAATGACAAACCGCGACCCCGACAGTTTTGCTGCGGTTTCGAAGTCCATCATGCCAAGCTTTTCGCCAATTTCGAAATGCTCAAGCGGCTTGAAATCGAATTCTGCCGGTGTGCCCCAACGATTCACTTCGACATTGTCATCTTCGTCATCGCCAACCGGTACTTCCGGATCAAGAATATTGGCAAAGGATGACAGCAACAGATCAAGCTGCTCGTTCAGGGCGGCCTGCCCGTCTTCGGCTTCCTTGATCTTGTCTTTGAGCGTGCCCATCTCGGCCATCAGGTCATCGGCATTCTCGCCTTTCTTGCGAAGCATGCCGATTTCGCCGGAAATGGCCTTGCGGCGCGCCAGCATTTCCTGATGTTCTGTCATCAGTTTGCGGCGCTCGACGTCGATATTCATCAGACGTTCCGCGGTAATTTCCTGTTTGCGTGCAGCCATTGCTGCGTCAAAAGCCTCGGGATTTTCCCGAATCCATTTAATGTCGTGCATCGAACAGCACCCTGTCAGTCAAATATTTGTGGCTTTATACGATGGGGTGAACACAAGGTCCACCCCACCAAATCAGACGTTTCGGGATCACAATTCCAACTAGCGCGCGTTATTGAAATCGTCTTCACCATCACCACGTTGCGATGGTCCCGCAATTTGGGAGGAAGGCTTTGCTGATGACGTGTCTGTCAAGGATGCCTGGCCGTCATCATAAGATGCCGCGGCGGCCGCCTGCTCATCCACACTGTCATCCGTGCCTTCTTGCGCATTTTCGGACGTCTCATCTTCTGACGGATCATCTTCATCGTCGTCATCGTCTTCGGCTGCCTGACGCTTCTTGCGCTCGGAAATCCGCGCCATGACGATCGAAATTTCATAAAGAATAATGATCGGAATGCCGAGACCAACCTGGGAAATCAGATCAGGCGGCGTCAAAATTGCCGCAAACACAAACGCGATCACAACCGCATATTTGCGCCGCCGTGCCAATCCGTCGGCCGTCACAATGCCCGCGCGTGCCATAAGCGTAAGCAAAACAGGCAACTGAAAGCAAAGTCCGAACGCAAAAATCAGCTTCATGACCAGCGACAGATACTCGCCCACCTTGGCTTCAAGCTGAATGGCAAGTCCCGATCCGTCGCCCGCATGCTCGAAACTCAGGAAGAATTTCCAGGCAAGCGGCATGATGAAGTAATAAACCAGCGCTCCGCCCATCAGGAACAGAACCGGGGTCGCAAACAGGAACGGCAAAAATGCCGACCGTTCGTTTTTATAAAGCCCCGGGGCGACAAAGGCCCACAACTGCCCCAGAAATACCGGTGCAGAAACAAAACAGGCCGCAAAGAAGGACACTTTGACATAGGTGAAGAACACTTCTGTCAGCGCCGTATAGATCATGCGGCGATCCGGGCCCATCTCGTTTGCCAGTGGCCTGACGAGGAAACCATAAATGTCCTCGACGAAATAATAGCAAACCGCAAAGGTAATAAACAAAGCCAGAACCGCCCAGGTCAGGCGGTTCCGCAGCTCTATCAGATGCTCCATGATTGGCATCTGTTTGTCATGCGATTGCATGTTCACGCCTGGCTCTCCGGGTGGTCGTTCTTTTTGCTCTCTCCAGCCGCAGATTTGGCAACAGGCTTTTCGGCATCCGCTTTGGGTTCAGACTTTGTGTCTGCCTTGGCATCGGCCGGTTTTGCCTTGGTGTCTTTTGCCTTCTCGTCGCCTTTGGGAGCGCCAATGCTTTTTTCAAGGAAGTCGGATCCACTGGTCGGCGCACTGCTGACCTGCTTGCGCAGATCATCGAGTTCGGCCTCGCGGATGATGTCATCAATGCCACTTTGGAACTCGCGCGCCATGCCACGCACTTTTTTCCAGTAGCCCGCCAACTTGTAAAGAAGATGAGGAAGCTCTTTGGGGCCGACGACGAACAACGCGACGACGGCCACAAGAGCCATTTCGGTCCAGCCGATATCAAACATTTGACACGCCTATCTGAAGGAAATCCGACAGACGATCAGGATTTCACGGAATCCTTGTCTTTGCTCTCGGATGAAACCGATGCAGAGGTCGTGTTTTCAATGGTCTTGGCCGATGCGGCTGCATCTTCTTCTTTTTCGTTGATGCCCGCTTTGAAGCTCTTGATGCCTTTGCCCATGTCACCCATCACTTTCGGCAATTTACCAGCACCGAAGATGATCAGGACAATCGCAAGAATCAGAACGATTTGCCAAACGCCAATACCCATAACTTCAATCTCCAAAGATCCATTCTGCCTTCCGGCGATATGCTCGGATAATGGCAGAAAGCCCCCCACTGTGCAATGCGACGGTTGGGTTAATAACCGTGATCACATACACCTGTTAATTATACCTGATCCGACAGCCTGCCTTGATTTTTGTCAACCCGGCAGTTCGTCTTATCACGACATAGGAAACACGAAGGTCATCTCGGGATCAAGCGTTATGGCGACAGATTTCTGATTTAATGTCGAAAAACGCCGCGGCACGCGGGCATGGATATGACCGCCGGAATGCAGGGTAAGGTGCATCAGATTGACCTCGCCAAGGGCGCGCACGGCATCAACATTGGCCAGAATGTCATGACCGTTGACCGCATCACCGATATGAAGCCCTTCGGGCCGGATCAGCACATCAACATCCGTACCATCCGCAAGGCCGACATCGTCAAGCACCCCGACCGGGGTTTTCACACTGCCATTGGCAACAACGGACGGAAAATGGTTCACTTCACCAAAGAAGGACGCGACAAACCGGCTTTCAGGACGGAAATAAAGGGTTTCCGGCGTGCCGTCCTGCATGATCTGGCCTTCATTCATGATGATGATGCGATCCGCCATATACATGGCTTCTTGCGGATCATGGGTGACCATCACCGTCGCAATACCGGCATTTTTCAAAACGTGTAGTGTCGTATCGCGCAAGTCAGCACGACGCGCGACATCGAGTCCGGAAAACGGTTCATCAAGCAACATGATGCGCGGTGTGGGTGCCAATGCCCGCGCAAGCGCAATGCGTTGCTGTTGACCACCTGACAATTCATGCGGGAAGGCATGTTCGTAATCGGACATACCGACCTGATCAAGCGCCCTTTTGACAGCAGTTGACCGATCCTGTTCGGAAAAATGACGCAGCCCAAAGGCGATGTTTTTCGCAACATTCAAATGGGGAAACAGGGCGTAATCCTGAAAGACCATGCCAACCCCGCGCTTTTCGGGTTCGACATATTCACCGGGGCGTGCAACCACCTGATCACTGACCGAAATCTCGCCGACCTGTAATTTTTCAAGTCCGGCGGCAAGTCGAAGTGCGGTCGTTTTCCCACAGCCCGACGGTCCCAACAGACAGACTAATTCCCCAGGGGCGACATCGAAACTGATATCCCGCAATACCCGGTTTTTCCCGAACATGTGCGAGACGTTCGACATCTTAAGGCCGTCGGTCATTCAAATTCTCTTCTTGTTGCAGTGGCCATGCACCCAAAGATGCAAATGATTGGCGAAATCTTTCTGAAATTTAAGGTCCCCGCCCGCAGGATGCAAGCAGATGGATCAATTCAGATCATCATCCGGGGAATCAACATCATCAGCAGATGACTTGGTGGCTGAACGTTCCGCATCATCAAGCAGGTTGGGATTGTCGGAATAAATCGTTTCATCAAGATCTTCGAGGTTGCGCGTCGTAAGCGCCTCCTCAACGACCGCATCGGTCACTTCGCCATCATCGACCAGATCTGGCAATACATCGTCATCTGAACTTGCACCGTAACGTCCCATACCCGGCCGGCTGTCAAGCAACCCGGCAGCCTTGAGATCGGCAAGCCCCGGCAGGTCATCGCGACTTTCCAGACCAAAATGATCAAGAAAATCATCAGTTGTCGCCCACAGAACCGGACGGCCCGGCACGCGTTTACGCCCGCGCGGACGAATCCAGCGCGCTTCAAGTAGGATATCAAGCGTGCCCTTGGACAAGGCGACGCCACGAATTTCTTCGATTTCCGAACGGGTTACCGGCTCGTGATAGGCAATGATCGCCAGCGTCTCGAGCGTCGCGCGTGTCATTTTTTTGGCTTTTTCGACTTCAATATGAAGGTCACCGGCAAGATCGACGGCGGTTCGGAATGCCCATTTTTCGCCGACACGATTAAGGTTAATCCCGCGCGCAGCATAGGTTTCCGACAAGGTCGCCAGAATGGCCGATACGTCCGTTCCTTCTGGCAGTCGGGCGGCAATCACGCGTTCGCTGACCGGGTCGGCTGATGCAAACAGGACGGCCTCGACAATACGGACATGTTGGAAATCAATGTCGGGTGCTGTTTCAACGCCCTGGATTTCAAGCTGTGCGTCATTGCTCATCAAATATCCCTGCCCCTCAATCCCGAATCAAATCGTCGTCTGACGCAATTGGTCTGTCCATATCCCCGTCACGGCGCTTTTGCGGCGAGCGTAACAAAATCGGCCCGAAGACTTCTTCTTGTGAAATTTCAAGTTCGCCATCGCGACACATTTCAAGGCTGGCAACGAAATGCGCGGCCAGTGCCGATCGCGCTTTCAAAGGTGACCCAAGGCCGCGTGGCATGAATTCAAGCAATTTGGTCCATGTCGGCACGACGCGTCGACCAAACAGATCACGCAGGCGCTGAATGGCATCATCCATCGCATAAAGGTCGAATGCCTCGATTTCGAGTGTCTTGCTTTCGGATGTCAGCATGATGCGGGCATATGACTTCAACAGATCATAAAGCGACGCGTCATAGACAGATGCCGTGGTGACCCGTACTTCTTCCGGGGCACCGCGCGCGAAAAAGTCACGGCCAAGGTTTGGACGTTCAAGCAACTTTTCGCCCGCGGCCTTCATTGCCTCAAGCCGTTTGAGCTGGAATGCAAGGAGCTCTGCCATTTCTTCGGCACTTAGCTCTTCGTCGTCATTTTCCTGCTTGGGCAGCAGCAACCGCGATTTCAGATAGGCAAGCCAGGCCGCCATCACCAGATAGTCTGCCGCCAGTTCAAGACGCAAACCCTGTGCGGTTCTGATAAATTCAAGATATTGTTCGGCCAGCGCAAGGATCGAAATCTTGATGATGTCGACTTTCTGATCACGCGCAAGTTCAAGCAGAACGTCAAGCGGGCCTTCAAACCCGTCAAGATCAAGGATCAGGCGTTCGGCAAGGCTCGGCCCGTCTTCATCGACAGGCTTCTTGTCAAACACCTCGTCCGGGATTTCCAATTCGAATTGGTCTGCCATCTGTCCCTGACTGTCCCCTGTCCTTCGCTGATCCTGTATCAGGCGAAAATATTTGCCAGAAGCCGTACCAGCGCATTGGCCGGTTCAAGCACCAGCCACTGAAAAATCGGCAGGTCAACCCCAAGCTTGCTGGTCACATATGGCAGCAAAAAGACCAAGCCGATCAAAATGATCATGCCGGTTTTTTCCATACGCGCCAAGACCCGTGCAACCGGCATCGGGGAAATTGCCGTCAGAACCCGCCCGCCATCAAGCGGCGGGATCGGCAACATATTAAAAACCGCAAGAATGCAGTTCAGCCAAATCGATTGGTTAAGCGTGGTACCAAGCCATTGATTGATTGATGGCGAAAAGTCGGGCAACCACACCAGAAGAAGGATCGAGACAATGGCAAGCAACACATTCGTTGCCGGACCGGCAACCGCCACGCCAATGATGCCAAGCCGTTGTGGGTGCAGGCGGTGAAATGCCACCGGAACCGGCTTGGCATAGCCGAACAGGAATGGTGCGGCCGTTATCAGCAAAAGCCCCGGAATCAAAATGGTGCCGACCGGATCAATATGGCGGATCGGGTTCAGGCTAAGCCGTCCCATCCGCTGCGCGGTATCATCCCCGAACAGCTTGGCGGCAAACCCGTGTGCGGCCTCGTGCAACGTCACCGCCAGCAAAACCGGGATTACCCAGGTTGATGCCGATACAATCAATTCAACAATGTCGTTCACTTGGCTGTGTCCTCGGCCTGCCAAACCGGTGCAAGCAAGTCCGCCAACCGGACCCGCCAATCCATAACCTGTGTCGATGACGGCACGTCGGGTTTGAATGCGGCAATCTGGTTGGTAAATGTTTGCGCGCGAACCAATCCCGCACCGGACAGCAGCGGTGCCATGGAAACCACTTCTTCCATCTCGGTCCGTTTGCCGTTGCAATGAAGTGCGATATCACATCCGGCATGTAGACATTCATGGGTGCGGCTGGCAATCGACCCGCCAAGGGCCTCCATGGACAAATCATCGCTGATCAACAGATTTTCAAACCCGATTTCGGTTCTGATGACATCATTGATGACCTTCGGGGAAACGGTCCCCGGTCGCTGATCGTCGATCGCTGTAAACAGCAAATGCGCCGACATGGCCGCCAACACATCTTTCATCTGTACGAACGGCGCGAAATCAAGCTGGCTTAGGGTGTCGTGCGATGCCGATACGACCGGCAGGTCCTTATGGCTGTCAACAGCGGCCCGGCCATGTCCGGGAATGTGTTTGATTACGGGCGCGATTGCCCCGTCAAGCAAACCTGCCGCAACCGCACTGGCCAGTGTAACCACCTTTGTGACATCTGCGCCGTAAGACCGGTCGCCGACAACGTCACTCATGCCAGGAAACCGCAAATCAAGAACCGGTGCGCAGGTTGTGTTAAAGCCCGCCTCACGCAGATCCATTGCCATCAGACGTGCATTGATATAGGCCGCCTCGCGCGCGTCTTCAGGGTTTCGATCAAAAAGTTCCCCAAACACGCCAGCCGCGGGTATTTTGCGCCAATGTGGCGGCTTCAGACGCATGACGCGCCCGCCTTCCTGATCGACAAAGATCGGAATATTGCTGTTTCCAACCGTATCACGCAATGCGGACGTCAAAGCACGGATCTGGTTGCGATCTTCGACATTGCGAGCAAACAGAATAAAGCCATAGGGATCAGCTTCGCGGAAGAATCCCTTTTCCCAGTTGCTTAACTCGGTCCCGGCAACACCCAGAATACAGGCGCGCGGTTTTTTGACTTCAAGGCCGGACAATGAGGCACCCCACATTGCGTTGTTTCAGATCACCACACAGCTTTTCTGCCGCAGTTGCATCGGCCACTGGCCCTGCCTGCAAGCGATAGAATACGCCCTTGTCACCAAGATCCGTACGCTGCACGAACATCTGAAGACTACCAAGCAAGTCTTTGTTTTTCGATGATAATCTTTTCCATTCAGCAGCCGCGCCATTTTCATCGCGCACCGAAGCCAGCTGAATGCGAAAATCATTCGTCGAAACCGCGTTTACCGATGCTGGCGTGTCGCCAGACGCTGGTTTGGCAGGTGCTGCTTTGGTTTCGCGCGCGGTTGCTGCGGCGATTGCCTTTTGCGCATCTGTCAATTCCGGCTCGGAAATTTCTGGCGCATTTACGCTTGGCTCCGCGGCGGGGGCATCATTTGTTTGCGTTGCGTCCTTGGACGCAGACACTGCGTTCCCTTCGACAGTCGGGCTATCGCCGCCCTCACCCGTCTCTGATTGCGCATTGTCGGCGACGGGTTCCTCAACGGTCTCACCGGTCGCTGGCTGGGATCGCGTGACTTCCGGGGCACGCGGCATATCGGGAAGTTCCTGCAAAACCACATTCGCATCGGGATCAACGTCATTGAGTTGATCATAAACCGTGGTGTTGCGATGTGGCACTTCCATCCCCCCGGGATCATCGGGGCGGATTTTGATCGGCGACGGGTCAGGCAAAAGGATTGGCAATTTGCCATCATCCTGGATCGGCTGCCCTTGGTGATAGAACCAGTACCCGGCACCGCCAAGCCCGCCTGCCACCACAGCCAGACCGAAGAACACGGTAATCGCCCCTTTTAGCATGCTTTTGCGCGCTGGCTTTTCAGCCCGATAGTGGGTTGCGCGTTCTGCATGAAGGCCACGTCCGTGTTCTTCGTTCATATCTTACATCTCCTCGACAGGCTTAACGCCAAGCACCTCAAGACCCGATGCGATCACGGTCGCAACCGCACGGATCATTGCAAGACGTGCCAGAGTCGCTGCCAGATCATCCGCAACGATGAAGCGCAGCGCCGTGTTGTCACGTCCCTTGTTCCACAATGCATGGAATTCTGCTGCAATTTCTGTCAGGAAAAAGGCAATTCGATGCGGCTCGTGCGCGACGGCAGCCTGTTCAACAATACGCGGCCATTCCGCCATACGACGGACCAGAAGTTTTTCTTCGTCACTGGAAAGCTGGCTCAGATCCGCATTGATCAAGGATTCCGGCGAGAAGTCCTGATCCGGAAATGCTTCGGCAGCCTGACGGAACACCGAATTCACCCGCGCATGGGCATATTGCACATAAAATACCGGGTTGTCTTTTGACTGCTCGGTCACCTTGGCAAAGTCGAATTCAAGTGCGGCATCGTTTTTACGGGTCAGCATGATGAACCGCACGACATCCTTGCCAACGCGTTCGACAACGTCACGCAGGGTGACGAACGTGCCAGCACGTTTTGACATTTTTACCGGTTCGCCGTTGTCAAACAGACTGACCAACTGACACAGTTTGACATCAAGGTCGCCCTCGCCACCGGTGATCGCCTTGGTTGCGGCCTTCATGCGTTTGACATAGCCACCGTGATCGGCACCGAAAATGTCGATCATCAGGTTGAAGCCGCGCTCATACTTGTCAAAGTGATAGGCAATGTCAGATGCAAAATAGGTCCAGCTGCCATCCGACTTTTTAAGCGGACGGTCAACATCATCCCCAAAATCGGTCGCACGGAACAATGTTTGCGGACGCGGCTCCCAATCGTCGGGTTTCTTGCCTTTCGGCGGTTCAAGAACACCGACATAGATGTCGCCTTTTTTCTCAAGATGTTCGAAAGCCGCCTGAACCTTGCCGGCTTTAACCAACCCGTCCTCGGATGTGAACACGTCATGAGAAACGCCAAGAAGACGCAGGTCTTCCTTGATCAGGGCCATCATTTCGACGATGGCAAAAGCACGGAATTCCTCAAGCCATTCTTCTTCGGGTGCATTTACCCACTTGTCGCCGTCACGCTTTGCCATTTTCTGGCCCGGCTCAACCAGGTAGTCGCCCGGATACAGGCCTTGCGGGATTTCGCCGATATCTTCGCCAAGCGCCTCGCGGTAACGCAGATGCAGGGACCGGGCAAGAACGTCAACCTGTGCGCCAGCATCGTTGGTGTAATATTCCTTGGTGACCGCATAGCCGGCCTTGGCCAGCAGGTTTGCCAGAACGTCACCCACAACAGCGCCACGGCAATGACCGACATGCATCGGCCCGGTCGGGTTTGCCGAGACATATTCGACATTAATCTTTTCGCCTTTGCCCAGATCACTTTGACCATACGCGGTCCCGAGTTCGAGCACCTTGGAAACCTGTGACAACCAAAAGCGGTCCGCCATTCGCAGGTTGATAAAGCCCGGCCCGGCGATTTCGACATTTTCGATATGGTCGATCTCGCGCAATTTTTCAGCAAGCTTTTCAGCAAGATCACGCGGTTTCATACCAGCGGCCTTTGACAGCAACATGGCGGCATTGGTGGCCGCATCCCCATGAGACGCATCGCGCGGCGGTTCCACCGTCACACGAGAAGTGTCGCTTCCGGCGGGAAGAACACCATCTTTTTCAAGGGCGAGAAGCTGGTTCTCGATGTCGCTTTTCAACAGGCTGAAAACATTCATGACTTTGAACTTTGCATTTTCTGGTTTTGACCCAGCGGGCCTTTTGACTGGCGCCTGTTTTGAGCCATTTCGCCCCAAAACGCAAGTCACCCTTGATTAGAGTGATTACAGGTTTTGACATTTCAGCCATGCGCGCTAAATAGTGACTTAAATACTGCGATCTGACCGTGCTATTATAACGCCATAAGATCGGAACTATTCCTGCCCGTCTGCGGGCAGGTCTAAGACCAAGGAGTGTTGAATGACCGAAGCTTCACGGCAAGTTCAAATGACTGAAAGTGCTGCGAAACGTATTCAGGAACTGATCGCATCGGAAGGTGCGGCAAACACCATGCTGCGCTTGCAGGTTTCTGGCGGCGGTTGCAGTGGTTTTCAGTATGAGTTCTCGCTGGACTCTGACACCACGGACGAAGACTGCATCTTCGAAAATTACGGTGCAAAAATGGTAATTGACGAAGTATCGCTTGATCTTCTGGGCGGTGCCGAAATCGATTTCGTCCGTGAAATGGTCGGGTCAGCATTCCGTGTGAACAACCCGAACGCCACATCGTCTTGCGGCTGCGGATCAAGTTTCTCAATTTGATCCGGATCGGAAAAACGATTTATAAAACGGGGTCCGTTACTTTCGGACCCCGTTTTGTTTGAACAACAACCTGACACTCAAAAGAACCGAGGCCCGAATGAAAATCGCCACATGGAACGTCAACTCGATCAAGGCCCGTCTGCCCAACATTCTTGAATGGCTGCGCGACGCGAAACCTGATGTGGTTCTGTTACAAGAAACCAAGACAGTTGATGAAGCCTTTCCGGCGATGGAGATCGAAGATCTCGGTTACAACATCGCGATCCATGGCCAAAAGACCTATAACGGGGTTGCCATTCTGTCGAAATATCCGATCGAGGATGTCGAACGCGGTCTTCCTGGTAATGATGATGACGAACAGGCGCGCTATATCGAAGCCACTGTTTGTGCGCCCCGCCCAGTTCGGGTGGCATCCATTTATGTCCCGATGGGAACCGCAGTCGGGGACGAGAAATTTGATTACAAGCTCAACTTCCTCGATCGACTGATCAAGCGGTTTGAAAAAATCCGCGCCAGTGGCGAAGCCGCCGTCATGGGGGGCGACTACAATATCGCACCGGATGATGCCGACGTTTACGATCCGATCAAATTGCGCGAAACCGTCCTGTGCACCACTGTTGAACGCAAACGGCTGCGCACGATGATGAATATGGGCTTTACCGACGCCTTCCGGACATTCAACCCGAAAGGACACCAATATAGCTGGTGGGATTACCGTGCGGGAGCCTGGAACAAGGATAATGGTCTTCGCATTGACCACCTGTTGCTGACCCCGGCTGCCGCTGATCGCCTGAGCGCGTCCGATATTGATCGCGACCCGCGCGGAAAGGAAAAGGCATCCGACCACACCCCGGTCTGGTGCATGATTGATGACTGATCGCGGGGAATATACCCCCGAAAAATCAAAGGGCAGCGTATCGCACGCTGCCCTTTTTGTATCTGACCCAAAGCCCGAAAACGGGTTTCTTGTGCAGTTTATTCTGCGGCCTGCTGCATCGCGGTGCGGTATGCAACAATGTCTTCGATGCTGATCACAACCAGGTCATGGGACCGGGCATATTCGATCAGCTCAGGAAGACGCGCCATGGTGCCGTCCGGATTGGTGACTTCGCAAAGAACGCCGGCCGGCTTCAAACCTGCCAGGCGCATCAGATCGACTGTTCCCTCGGTATGGCCGCGCCGTTCCAGAACACCACCGGCACGCGCACGCAGTGGGAAAACATGCCCCGGACGCGCAAGGTCAGACGGCTTTGCATCATCGGCGATGGCGGTCTTGACCGTGGTCACGCGATCGGCCGCCGACACACCGGTGGTGACCCCGACTTTGGCTTCGATGGTAACGGTAAAGCCCGTTCCCATGCTTGATGTATTGGTCGCGACCATCGGTGGCAGATCAAGCGCGGTTGCCTTTTCATCGGTCAGGCACAGGCAAACAATGCCGCTGCAATCGCGAATAAGCATCGCCATCTGTTCATTGGTCAGATTTTCTGCGGAAAAGATAAGATCGCCTTCATTTTCGCGATCTTCATCATCGACAACCAAAACGCCCTTGCCTTCGCGCAAATCAGCAAGCGCACGTTCCATGCGTTCATGCGGATCGCCAAAGATCGAAAGACCTGATTGTGGTTCAATACTCTGATTCATAACCGTCCTCTACGGATGGGGCTTACGAACCAGGGCAACAAAGAAAGGCCCGCTTTATGGCAAATTGCCACATCGCGGTCGCAGGCAGACGCCAAAACAGTCACGCAAATGCGTTCTTGCCCTGTACGTCACGCTTTATCCTCTCCCATCCGGACTATTACCGTCGGCCCCGGAATTTCACCGGATCTGCTGACCCCGAAGATCATGTGATCGTCGGGCGCTCGCGGGCTTCCCAGAAATCTGGATTACCGCCGGTCGGGATTTACACCCTGCCCTGAGAATAAGCGCCGTGTTTTAACGACATAGCCAATCATGATTGATCAACTGCGGGCACTTTATGAAAGCACCACGCGGTTGTCAAACATCTAAAAAGCGATGGAAATCGTTGATTTAAACCTCGGCAAGCCGTTTTCCGCTTCGGAAATGGAAGTTGCAGCCATTCTTGCGCGCTTCGCGTGGCGCCCACTGACATACCGCACAACGTTTGTCGGTTGACCGCCGTTTTGATTTGCATTCCCGGTGCAAATAGGACCCCAGCATCGCATCAATATAACTGCCCTGGAACACTTCAACGCCAAGGCTGCGTCCCATGCGCAAGGCCGTCCGGCTGTCACATCGTGTCAGAATAAGACTTCTTTCGACAAACAGGCTTGCAAATTCACGCAGACGTTCGGCGACTTCTGTACGCCGCGATCCGATGATGTTCTGATCCCAGATCACCTTGATGAAATCGACATTCATCTTGCGCGGTGACAGAAATTCCAGCGCAGGCAATGTGATCCGGTCCAGTCCGACTTCGATCCCCGACGAATGCAGGAATTCACAGGCATCTTCAAATTCCCACCAGTTGGCAATGGCGTTTTCCATCGAAAATTCGATCGCCATGTTTTTGATCAGCTTGCCATCGTCATGATTGACGAATTCGGCAAAAGTGTCGCTCAAAACAGTTTGCACCCTCATGTTAAGATGCAGCTTGTCGGGCAGGATCGACGGTGCGATCGTCCGCGTCACTTCCATTACTTTTTCGTCAAGCACCCGCGACAGGATTTCAAGTTCGCCCGGCCCTTCAAGCAAAAAGCTGGCAAGGTGGTGCTGGCGCAAATAATCAAGCGAACAATAGATTTCATGACCAAGGATCTGCCGACGGGTGTCATCGAAACTCAGGATCGCTTGCCGCCGGCAGGAGTCAAACACGGCTTCTGTGGTGATCGCGCCGCGCAGCATTTCTGACATATCGAAACGCGCCCAGCCATCCCCCATCAGCCGTTCTGATAGCGGAATACCAAGCAATTGGCCCAGTCGTTCGTCATCTTCGGGCCAACGAAAACGGCTCCACAGATTTTTGGGAATCGTGCCAAGGCCTTGCCGTTCGATCACTTCTTCAAGTGTTTCGCGGACATGCTCGACAAAACTGGAATCGTCTTCGGTCCATTTCGTGCCGCGCACACAGGCCACCATCCCGTTTTCAAGACGGTGGATCTGTGTGTTTTCGGGCAAGTGATGAAAAGCATCACGGCTGATTGCCTGATAATCTTCGGCCCCAAGACGCAAGTCTGGCGGGATGTTTAGAACACCCAAATGCGGCGTTTTACCATTGGCCGCGTTTTTGCGCAGTCCTTCGATAAACCGGTTAAGTGTCAGTGCGGGTTTTGTGGTTTGGGCGGTCATAGGCAATCCTGTAACAGGTCATTGCCCATGATCATGCAGATGCAGGGTTAATTTACCCTAAAGAACTATACTTTCGCATAGCGATGTTTCCACCGTTTGAGCAAGTTCTGCAAAGGATGTCATTGCCGGTACACCGATCACAAGACCGTCCACCATATCAACAACCCGCAATCCCTGAAGGGCATTCGCTGTAAAAATAGCATCGAATTCTTTGAGCATATCGGGTGTTTTGGCTTCAAATTCAACGTCTCGGCCGGTTTCTTCGGCCCATTCCAAAATGAAATCACGCGCCAGCCCGCACAGAATTCCGGTATCCTCATCAGGTGTCCAAAGAGTTTCACCCTTGATTCCGAAAATATTGGCAACCGTGGTCTCGGCAACATTGCCGTCCGAAGACAAAATCAGGGCATCGTCACCGCCATATGATTGCGCTTCCTGTTTGGCTGCAATGTTATCAAGGTAATTGATGCTTTTGATCCCGCCCGCAACAGAATGTGCGTTGCGACGTACCTTCTGGGACGTAAACAGCTTCATCCCGACTGCTGGTTCGACGGGTTCAAACGGTGAAACGGTAATCAGGATGGTCGGATCCGGATCGGCTGGCGGCAAAAGTCCCCGTTCCCCGGAACCGCGCGACACCGTAAGGCGCACGACCGCATCCTTGCGATGAATCTGTTCAAACAGGGTGGAAACCACATTTGCCACTTCATCGGTTGCCGGCAACAGATCAACCGGAAACTCGATTTGTTCGGCGTGATAGTCCAGGCGCTCCATATGGGCATCGATCCAGGCGATCTTGCCTTCGTGGGCACGCATGGTTTCAAAAAAACCGTCACCCAGCAAAAATCCGCGATCCGTTACCGGGATAGATGCCTCGTCAAGGTCACGAAAGCTCCCGTTCATCCATACCTGCATCACGCCGTCCCTTCTGTTTTTGCACCTTATGAAGAAGCCCGCTTCAGGAAGTTTGCCAACAAATCATGTCCTTGCTCGGTCAATACGGCTTCCGGATGGAACTGTACACCAAACAGCGGAAAATCTTTATGTGCAAACGCCATGATTTCACCTTCGGGGCCACGGGCCAGTTCAATCAGACTTCCATCTTCAGGCAATTCAACGATTAAGGAGTGATAACGCGTTACTTGCAAAGGATTCTTTAATCCCGAAAACAATTCCGTACCACTGTGATGGATTTCAGATGTCATTCCGTGCACGGGGCGCTTGGCACGTTTGACCTTGCCGCCAAAAACCTGGGCGATTGACTGATGCCCAAGACAAACCCCCAACATCGGATATTCCGATTTCAGGGTATCAATCAGTGTCAGGCTGTTGCCTGCTTCATCGGGGCCGCAAGGTCCGGGCGAAAAGATGATGGCGTCGGGATGCAGTTTACGGACCTGGTTTGGACCAATTTCATCGTTGCGGACCACAATGACATTGTGACCGAGTTCCTCGATATAGCGGGCCAGATTGAAAACAAATGAATCGTAATTATCAATCAGAAGGATCATGACGCGACATCCTGCCCATCGATCCCGAACAGCTCGAACATCTTGGTCGCCTTGACCAGTGTTTCTTCATATTCAAGCGCCGGATCACTATCAGCAACAATGCCGCCGCCAACATTGAATGCCATGCGCCCGCCATTCACACATAGCGAACGAATGGCGATATTTGTATCCATGCTGCCATCAAACCCGATAAACCCGATCGCACCGCAATAGGCCCCGCGCGTTGTCTGTTCCAGTTCGGTGATAATTTCCATCGCCCGGATTTTCGGAGCCCCCGTGATCGAGCCGCCCGGGAAACTTGCCTTCAAAAGGTCCACTGCTGTTTTACCGTCACGCAATTCACCGGTGACCGTCGAAACAAGGTGATGCACATTCGCATAACTTTCCAAGGCACAGATTGCTGGCGTATGAACGGAATGCGGTTTGCAGACCTTTGACAGATCGTTGCGCAAAAGATCAACGATCATAATGTTTTCTGCGCGGTCCTTTGGGGATCGCATTAATTGCTGTGCAAGTTCCGCATCGCTGAGCGGGGTTTCTCCGCGTGGTCGCGTTCCTTTGATCGGTTTGGTTTCAACCTGCCCTTCGGCTACTTTAAGGAACCGTTCCGGCGAGTTCGACAGAACTGCAAATTCACCAAAATTCAAAAAGGCCCCAAATGGCGCGGAACTGATATCGCGCAGGCGCCGATAAAGCCCGAACCGTTCAGGGATGGCATCACGCGGATATTCCGCCCGAATGCTTTGCGACAGGTTTGCCTGGAAAATATCGCCAGCAAAGATGTAATCAATGACCTTTTGCACACTGGTTTCAAACCCGGCGCGGTCAAAATTTGACGTCCATTTCCGGATCGCTGGTGCATGCGGAACACCCGGGCTGTCATGCAGCGGTCTGGCAAGACGCAGATATTTGCGCAGCAACCCCATGCGTTCTTCTGCACGTTGCGCGCGTGCCCCCCCAATACGTTCCGGCATTCCCGTTGAAATCAGCCACATCTTGCGATCTTCCTGATCAAAGGCAATCACAAGATCATAGATGCCGACCGCCATATCAGGCATGCCCAACCAGTCATCGGAGGCCTTGGGCAGGGTTTCGGTCTGATGGGCCAGCTCGTATCCGAAATATCCGACGGCCCCACCCTGAAACGGTGGCAAATCATCACGTCTGGTTTGCGGATAACGCGCCAGAAGATCCCCCAGCACATCAAACGGATTTCCGGGAAATGGAAACCCGTCCAGGGTGACCTGACCATTTTTCGCCGTCAGCTTATGAAGCGGCGACACAACGATATAGGAAAAGCGATCCCGATCAGCGGAATCAAGGAAATGACTGTCCGCATAAGGCGCAAACGCACCATACGCATCGACAGGCTCAATATAGGGGCATTCTTCAATCAGCATTCAAAACGCATTCGTTCGGGAAATACGATCAATGTCCGGCAAATGGACGGGCATCAATTCCGGCACGCGGCAGGGAATGGAAATTTACGCGATTCGCATCCCGTCCGGTGAAAAATTTGCGTCACTTTCGATTAAACAGCGGTCCCAAATGAAAAAGGCCAACCGCTGTGGCTGGCCTTTGACATTCAACAAAATCGCATGATTACATCGAAGCAATCCGGTCATAGGCCTCTGTCAGTTTTGCCAGAGTATCGCGGGCTTCCTCAAGTTTGGCCTTTTCGGTCGCAACGATATGTTCAGGCGCGCGGCTGACGAATTTCTCGTTCGACAGTTTTCCTTCCTGTGCCTTGATGTACTTCGTTTTGTCCTGCATTTCCTTTTCGAGACGCGATTTTTCCGCCGCGACATCGATAAAGTCCGCAACCGAAACGAAGACAGCAACACCATCGACAACGGTCTGGATTGCGCCCTTGGCGATGGCTTCGACATCGCCCTGCCCCTTAAAGGCAATATCGGCGACACGTGCCAGACGTTTGACCTGTGCTTCCTGTGCAGTGACCGCCGCTTTCATCGCGTCGGTCGCATCAACAAGATAGATCGGCACTTCTGCGGCCGGCGGAACATTCATTTCAGAACGAACACCACGAATGTTGCCAATCAGACGAATGGCGAGATCAACCTCGGCTTCGGCCGCGCGATCGATCAAGGATTCATCGAATTGCGGATAGCTTTCCGAAATCAGCATTTTGCTGCGGTTCTCGGAAATCTTTTCCCACAGTTCCTCGGTGATATAGGGCATTACCGGATGCAAGATCAGAAGGATCTGATCAAGAACCCATGCGGTAACAGCACGGATTTCTGCTTTGGCTTCCTCGTCCTGTCCCATCAGAACCGGCTTTGCCAGTTCCAGATACCAGTCACAGAATGAACCCCAAACGAACTGGTAGGCGCTGCTTGCCGCATCGTTGAAGCGATAGGTCTCGATCCCAGTCCCGACAGCCTTGGCGGCCTCGACGGTTTTTCCGACAATCCAGCGCGCAAGGGTGGATTTGACCGATGCCGGGTCAAAGCCTTCGACCGGCTTGCATTCGTTCATTTCCGCAAAGCGCGCCGCGTTCCAAAGCTTGGTCGCGAAGTTGCGATACCCTTCAACGCGTGATGCCGCAAGCTTGATGTCACGGCCCTGTGCCGCAAGCGCGGTCAGGGTAAAGCGCAGCGCATCACAGCCATACTCGTCGATGATTTCCAGCGGGTCGATCACATTGCCCTTGGATTTTGACATCTTCTGCCCGTTTTCATCACGGACCAGCGCATGGATATAAATATCCTTGAACGGGATTTTACCGTCCATGAAATGCATGCCCATCATAATCATGCGGGCAACCCAGAAGAAGATGATGTCAAACCCGGTAACCAGAACATCACCCGGATAATATTTACCAAGTTCCGGGGTCTTTTCCGGCCATCCAAGGGTCGAAAACGGCCACAAGGCAGATGAGAACCACGTATCAAGAACGTCAGTTTCCTGCGTCAGTTCAACATCCTTGCCGTAATGTGCTTTGGCTGCGGCAATTGCTTCTTCTTCGGTTTCCTCGACGAAAATCTCGCCATCTGGACCGAACCAGGCCGGGATGCGATGCCCCCACCAAAGCTGACGGGAAATGCACCATGGCTGGATGTTGCGCATCCACTCGAAATAGGTGTTTTCCCAGTTTTTCGGGACAAAGCGGATACGGCCGTCTTCGACCGCCTCGGTCGCCGGTTTTGCCAGCACTTCGGCATTCACGAACCACTGATCGGTCAGATACGGCTCGATCACAACGTTGGAACGATCACCATAGGGAACCATGTGAACGGTATCTTCGATCTTCTCAAGAAGACCCAGTTCATCCATCTTGGCCACGATCTGCTTGCGGGCTTCGAACCGGTCAAGACCACGGTATTCTTCCGGCGCATTGTCATTGATGCGCGCATGGTCATCCATGATATTGATCTGATCGAGACCACCACGTTTACCGACTTCAAAGTCATTGAAATCGTGCGCCGGGGTGATTTTCACCGCACCCGACCCTTTTTCCGGATCGGCATATTCATCGGCGACGATTTTGATGCGACGTCCGACGATCGGCAGAATGCAATACTGCCCGATCAGGTCCTTGTAACGCTCATCATCGGGATGAACTGCGACACCGGTATCGCCAAGCATGGTTTCCGGGCGTGTGGTGGCAACGGTGATGAATTCGCCGTCGCGGCCTTCGATCGGATATTTGAAATGCCAGTAATGGCCTTTGACCTCTTTCTGGACAACTTCAAGATCCGAAATCGCGGTCAGCAGTTTCGGGTCCCAGTTGACCAGACGTTTGTCACGGTAAATCAGACCTTGCTTGTGCAGGGTAACGAACACCTTGCGTACCGCCGCAGAAAGTCCTTCGTCCATGGTGAACCGTTCGCGGTCCCAATCCGGGGATGCGCCAAGACGACGCAGCTGATTGGTAATGGTCCCGCCTGATTTTTCTTTCCACTCCCACACCTTTTCCACGAACTTTTCGCGGCCAAGGTCATGGCGCGTGACATTCTGTTCACTCAACTGGCGCTCAACGACCATCTGTGTCGCGATGCCGGCATGGTCGGTGCCCGGCTGCCAAAGGGTATCCTTGCCATTCATCCGGTTGTACCGGATCAGGATATCCTGAAGCGTGAAAGTAAGCGCATGCCCCATATGGAGGCTGCCGGTCACGTTGGGCGGCGGCATCATGATGACATAGGGATTGGCGCTTGACGCCGTATCGCAGGCAAAGGCCCCCGATTTTTCCCATTTATCGTAAAGTCTGCCTTCCACTTCGGCCGGGCTGTAGGTCTTCTCCAACATGGTCTTTTGATCCGCTGCGGGTTTAATCAATCATACAAAGAAAAAGCGGCGCACCCCGGGCGCGCCGCTTCAAATCAACTATCGGCTCGCCTACAGGTCTTCGGCGCGGTTCACAATCCGCTCGATTTCCTTCTTCACAAGGCGTTCGATCATATAGGGCAGGTTTTCGTCAAGCCATTCCTTAAGCAACGGACGCAACATATCACGTACCAGATCCTCAAGGGTGGCATGTCCTGCATTGATGCCAAGCGCAACTGCGCGTTTCTTTGCAACAGCTTGCGCCAGTTCCGAGATGGTGCCGGTCGCCGAGGATTCCGTCATGTTCGAAATCAGCGGTTCGTCATCATCATCGTCATAAAGTGCCGGCATCGCCGGTTCAGGCTCGGGTTCCGGTTCCGGCTCGTCGAATTCGTCTTCTAACGGTTCCGGGTCATCCTCAAGCGGAGTCTCATCGAAATCGAGCATGTCATCAAGTTCGAGCTCTTCTTCAGGCTCGTCGAGTTCAAGCTCTTCCGGTTCATCGTCGAACTCAAGTTCTTCGGGTTCATCGTCAAGAACGAGTTCGTCAATTTCTTCTTCCGGTTCCGGCTCGGGTTCTGGCTCGGGCTCAGGTTCCGGCTCGGGTTCTGGCGTCGGTTCGGGTTCAGGAGCGGCTTCCTGTTTTTCTTCGTCCCCCTCATCTGCAAGAATCTTGCGGATGGACTGGAGGATATCCTCCATTGAAGGTTCTTGTTGCCCGTCACTCATAATTAAAATTCCGCACTAGTGTCATTTAACCAGACCGATCCGAAAGCGCGCTCAGGACAGGATGATGACCACCCTGCCCTGAACATTCAAAAGGTCAGTCTGTTCCCCACCACTGGTCCTTGACTTTATTGTAGTTGGACTCAGTGTCGTAAACTTCGACCGGCAGGCCGAGGACCTGCGCATTAAGCGCGCCCATCGCGGCCTTGACCTGGAATTCGGCAACTGCTGCGTCACGGCGCGATCCGACAAGATCGACACGTGCCTGCAACAGTTCCTGTTCCTGATCAAGGACATCAAGAACAGTACGCGAACCCACAGATGCTTCGCGCTGAACACCGTCCAGGGCGACTTCCGCCGAAGATACCTGCGCCTGCTGGGACTCAATGCTTGCACGTGCCGTCACAAGGGTTTCCCAGGCACTGGTTGCATTTTCAATCACAGCACGGCGAGCTTCATCAACCTGGATCCGCGCCTGACCTGCGGTCTGCTTGGCAGCACGAACGCCAGAGAAAACAGCGCCCTTCTGATAAAGCGGTACGGATACCGATGCGATGATATCGGCACTATCGGCAGTGAAATCTTCGGTCGACCCTTCATGGGCACGTTCGACACCTGCCGACAGGTTTACTTCCGGATAAAGCGACCCTTCATTCAAACGTATGTCCGACTGGGCTGCTTCTTCGGTATAAAGTGCCTGCAATACGTCCGGATGCTGACCCTGCGCGATCGAAAGAACATCGGTCACACTGGTCGGAAGACCTGCAAGCGGGTTCGGAATTTCGAGATCGGTCGGCGGATTGCCAACCAGTCGCTCATACTGTGCACGCGTATTGGCAAGTGCACCCTGGGCTGAAATCAGATCGGCCTTCGCACCGGCAAGGCGCGCCTCGGCCTGCGAGACGTCCGTACGGGTTACTTCACCAACAGCAAAACGGTCGCGGGTTGCTTCGAGCTGACGCTCAAGCACGCGAACGTTGTTCTGGTTCAGTTCGACAACGGCCGTGTCACGCAGAACATTGAAATAGGCTGTCGCGACCTGCAACATCACATCCTGTTCGGTTGAACGAAGTGCCGCACGCGCTGCCTTGATACGGGCTTCTGCACGTTCGGTCTGGGCCGTCGTACGACCACCACGATACAGCGGCTGGGTAACGTTCAGACCAACAGTATAGGGTGTCAGACTGTTTTCCGTTTCCGATCCGTTGACTTCGGTATTGTATTCACGGAAACCGGCATCACCAGAAAGCGTAACACTCGGACGCCAGTTTGACAGCGCTGCCGAAATCTCTTCGTCGGTCGAACGCAAAGACGCACGACCCGCTTCGAGTGTCGGGTTGCTCTGATATGCCTTGATGAGAGCGTCCTCAAGACTTTCTGCAGATGCGCCACCAGCGACCAATCCGCCGGTCGCCAGAATACTGCAGGTCAGCAAGAACCGTTTTATCATTTATCTACCCTTGTAAAATCCTACACCAAGTCCCGACCCCGGCGCAGTTTCACGTATGGTAACGACGGAAACAAAATTTTCCAAGAAAAGAGGCATTTGGAACCCAAAAAAGTATTCGCCCCGTTTTCCGGTCGTTACGGCAATCAATCGTAGCGTGTCATATCCGGCGCAATTTCAAGCGCCCAGACATCTATACCGCCAGTAACATTAAAAACATCTTTAAATCCATATTCTTCAAGGAAAATTCCCGCATGGCGACTGCGCACCCCGTGGTGGCAGATGATCGCAATTGGTTTATCATCAGGCAATTCCGCCCGTCTCCCCGGCAATTCCGACAAGGGAATATGCAAGGAGTCCCCGATCATACAGATTTCGACTTCCCAGTCTTCACGCACATCCAGAAGTATAATCGGCTTCTTCTGATCGAGCTGTTCCGCCAAATCGCGGCATGAAAGTTCCTGAACCATGAAACCCTGATCAGTTGGATATGTTCTATGTGCGTAAAATAAAGAAATGCCCGGCATGAACCGGGCAATTTCAAGAATCAGAATACAAAGCTTTCCGCCGGTTCAAAGCCCGGAAGATACGGAATGTTTGCATCGAACAGATCACGATGACCGATAACGCCGTTTTCACGCTCATACAGACGTGCGACACCGACCTTGCCTGCTTCGCGGACAACCGCCAGAAGACGACCACCTTCGGCAACCTGATCAAGAATGCCTGCCGGCACTTCGCTAACAGCACCATCGAAAATGATCACGTTGTATGGCGCCTGCTTGGCGTAGCCTGCGGCAAGATCACCTTCGACGACGATTACGTTGTCATAGTTGACCTTCTGGAACGCGGCTTCGGCTGCTGCGGACATTTCCTTGTTGCTTTCAACGGCAACCACGGTTTCTGCGACGCGCGAAATCAGTGCGCTGCCATATCCGAAACCTGCCCCGATCACGAGGGCCACATCCGTTTCAGCGATTTGTGCGCTCTGCATCAAACGGGCGATGACCATCGGCTCCATGGCAAAGCGACCATCGCCAACCGGGATATCTTCATCAACATATGCAATGCCGCGTTTGCCTTCAGGCAGGAACAGTTCGCGCGGAACTTCCTCCATCGCAGCGATGACCAGCGGATCGGTAACCTTGTTGGTCCGAACCTGATTTTCCACCATGTTATGGCGCGCGATTTGGTAATCCATGATTATCTGACCTGAAAATTCTCGCGAGAAAGAAACCGCAACAATCCTTTTTGTCCCCAAAGACGGTTGCGGTAATTGCCCTGTTTATAGTCAGCACATAAGCACCTGACAACATCGGATCAATGTGTGACTTGGATTTTAACGCATTGACCGCGCTAAATGATTGACCATTTCCACCCGTCATCCACCCGAAGTTCGGTCAAATGCAAAAATCCAGCGTTATTTTAAGCCGGCATTTTGCCAGTTCAAAACCTTGCAAAAGTGCAAGCGTCACCTTGTTATTTGATGCATCTCAAACATTTACACGGCATTTTTACAGTACCAATTACGCGAAAATATGCGCAACCGTTACTTGAAAAGCAAAGATCGCACGTAAACATATGCCAAAGTGGGACAAGGATAACCTCAAAGCGCCACTTCGCCGATGAGCTGCCCCTGCCCTCTGATCAAGTGCAACCCGATTTCCAGTCGGACACGACCCAACTGAACTTACTTGTGACATCCAGGGGAATACAATGCGTGACAATGGACCGGTAACCAACCGCGAAGTTCAGATGAAGGACAAGGATATCCTTGTCTCAAAAACCGATTCCAGCGGGAAAATTACCTTTACCAACAAGTCCTTCGTCGAGATCAGCGGCTTTACCGAGGAAGAACTGCTTGGCTCTCCCCATAATATTGTCCGTCATAGCGACATGCCCAAAGAGGCTTTTGCAAATCTGTGGCAGACGATCAAGGCCGGCTTGCCATGGCAGGGACTTGTCAAAAACCGGGCAAAGAACGGCGACCATTACTGGGTACGTGCCAATGTCACACCAACGGTCGAAAACGGCAAAATCGCCGGTTTTATCTCCATCCGGACAAAGCCGACGGATGAAGAAAAGAAAACAGCCGAGCGCGTCTATACCAATATGCGGGCCGGAAAGGCCAAGGATGTCTCGCTTGAATATGGCGAAATCACCCACAAGGCAAAAACACCGAGCTTTATGTCAAGCATCCGGGGCAGCCTGACTGCGGCATTCGCGACAATGATCCTGCTGATGATGTTGCTTAGCGGGTATGGATTGTACGCCGAATATCAGACCGAAAAGAATCTGGAAAACCTGTATGAAAACCGGGTCAAACCGTTGCGTTTGCTCAAACAGATTTCATCAGACTATTCCATGTCGGTGATTGATGCCTCTCATAAGGTCCGCGCTGGCAGCATGGACTGGCAGCAAGCCATTGAAAGCATCGACACAGCCAAAGCGCGAATCAACGAAAACCTTGAGACCTATGTAAAGCGTGAGCTGGGCCCGCGTGAAGCCCCGGTTGTGCAAGAAATCCAGAAACTTCTCCCCGCTGCCAACGGAGTGATGGATCGCCTGCGTCAGGCCATGGTAGCCAAAGACATGGCCGCACTTGATGCACTGGTCACCGACGAGCTTTATCAAAATCTTGATCCGGTGATGCAACAGGTCATCACCCTGACGGTTGTTCAGAACGAAGTCGCAAGTCAACGTATTGCCAGTGCCGAAGGCGCCTTCCTGAAGGCCGTGATCTTCGAGATTGCCATTTTCATTGCCGCGGTCGCCTTGACCATTGCCTATGGCGTCTGGATGACGCGTCGCCTGACGCAACCGCTTAAACAGATGGAAACCCATTTCAACGCGATTGAAGCCAACGACACCAGCTATGTCATCAACATGCCAAAGGTGACGGACTTCAAACCGGCGATTCAGCAGCTTCGTGGCCTTCATGCAAGGCTCTGCTATGCGAAACTCGAACGTGAAGAAAACGAAGCAAAGGCGAATTCCCAACGTGTTGGCGCCCTGCGCGGATTGGCGGAAACGGTCGAACAGGAACTTCAGAAAGTCGTTCAGTCCATCATTGACCAGACGCATCGCCTGAATTCGGCCGCCGGCGAGATGGCCGGATCCTCCGAACGCGTTTCCGAAAACTCGGAAAGTGTGGCCGCAGCCGCACACGAAGCCCTGGCCAACGCGGAAACCGTGTCGGGTGCATCCGAGGAACTGGCCGCATCAATCCGCGAAATCACCCGTCAGATCGAAGAAGCCACCACACTGACCGCCGAAGCCAACCAGGCAGGTGAAAGTGCTGAACACACGGTTAATTCGCTTCAGGACAGTGTCAGCAAGATTGGCGAGGTCGCCGAGCTTATCAGTGACATCGCAGCCCAAACCAACCTGCTGGCTTTGAACGCGACGATCGAAGCCGCACGTGCCGGTGACGCAGGCAAAGGCTTTGCCGTGGTTGCACAGGAAGTCAAAAACCTTGCAAACCAGACGTCCAAATCGACCGAGGAAATTTCGCGCCAGCTTGGCGAAATCCAGAATGTCACCAGCTCTGTTGTCTCGACAGTTCAGCAAATGACAGCAAGCATCCGCCGCGTTGACGAAGTTGCCTCCAACGTTGCCGTCAACGTACGCCAGCAGGATGACGCAACCCAGGAAATTGCCCGAAACGTCGTTCAGACTGCCGAGGCCTCAAACGAGGTGACCGAAAAAATCGGCCATGTCGCATCCGAGGCACAAGACAACCTCGAACGTGCAGCACAGATGAACAAAATCGCCGAGGAAGTCGACGAAAGCATCGCCGAACTCCGCGCCAGCCTTGTTCGAATCGTTCGTACAGCCACCCCGGAAGTCAACCGTCGCAAAGATCCGCGATATGATGTCCAGCTGGCTGTCACGGTCAAAATCGGCGGCAAATCGGTCCGCGGCCAGACCATCGACCTTTCAGTCGGCGGGGTAAAAGTATCGCTCGCAGAACCGATCCCGGAAGGTGCAAGCGGTGAAATCATGATCGAAGGCCCGAACGCGACCTTGCCGTTCAAGGTCGAACACGTCCTTGATACGATTGCCAACCTTGATTTTGCTCCCAGCAAGATCCGCGAAGAAAAAATCGCCCCGTGGATTGAACGCAAATTTGGCAAGAAGACCGCCGAATAACGTGCCCTTTCAAGGTATGTCGCCTACGAATATCGAACCGCCCGGGATCATTTCTCGGGCGGTTCGTCTACTTTCAGGCGGATAATCAAGCCGCTGTTTAAAAAATGTAAAATTGGGTGCTTGACGGGTCGTATTCTATGAGGCTATACACCGCTCCAGCCAACGCGAAGGCGCGATGGCGGAGTGGTTACGCAGAGGACTGCAAATCCTTGCACGCCGGTTCGATTCCGGCTCGCGCCTCCACTGATCCGGCATAGCTCAGTTGGTAGAGCAAATGACTGTTAATCATTGGGTCGCAGGTTCGAGTCCTGCTGCCGGAGCCATAAACCCCTGGAACTCTGTTCCGGGGGTTTTTGCTTTGTACCCTTCCCGATCTTCCTGCACCACGCCACCTGCCCAATTACGATCTTCGATCACCCAGCGCCCTTTGACTATCCATGGATGGTGGACGCGGTTTCCTGCTCGGTATTGATGTGAAATTTCACATATTCAGTAACCGCGTTTTGTGACGGCGCACCAACCTTTTTGCGATTAACTTCGCATGGTGGTTAACCCACAGTCGCACAACGGCATCCCAATGCCAAAAAGACGAAATTTTGGTCTTTTTTTCGTAAAAAAGGTCTTGCGGCGTTCGGGCCGTTTGATTATACACCCTCCACGCGCTTCGGACGGAGCGCAACGCCTGATCCGGCATAGCTCAGTTGGTAGAGCAAATGACTGTTAATCATTGGGTCGCAGGTTCGAGTCCTGCTGCCGGAGCCAATTAAAAAGGGACCGAACATCATGTTCGGTCCCTTTTGTTTTTGATACGTCGCAGATTGAGGCACCGCATCATGAAAACCGTCAAAATTGAATTGCGCGAAGTAAAGCTGGCCACTCTTTCCGGCGAAACACGCGGCTGGCTGATCACCGGTGAAAATGAAGTCATTCACGGCATGGTGCACCCGATTGACGGTGATCTTTTCACCATTTCATCGACCACGGACCCCCGCATTCAGGCATTTGGCTGGTGCCCGATGTTCGATAGTCTCGCCCATGTCCAGAATGATCTGGAAATTGCGCTGGCAATGACATCGGCTGGCGAAGTCGAACAATGGATCGAAGATTCGGAACGCTATGATGATGACGATCACCACGGTCATCTTCACTAATATCCCGGCCCACGCGGTGTCGATTTGCCGTATTTGAACCGATGCTGGAAAAGCGCGCCACCCTTGCCATAAAAACTTCGTGGCCTCAGTGCTTTATTGATGCACAGCAAATCAATATAATCAGTGCTGACTTAACATCGCGCAACTTCATGCGTGGCTATTCACTGCCCTGCCCGCACGGCAATGTGCGGACCGATGACGCTGCCACCATACAAGCCCACATCAAAACGCGGGAATCCGGCGATGAGCACAATTAATCTGGATCATCTGTTCAAACCCAAATCGGTCGCCGTGATTGGTGCATCCAACCGACCCCATTCGGTTGGCCATGTGCTGATGCGAAACCTGCTTGCAGGGGGATTTGACGGGCCGATCATGCCGGTCAATCCGCGCAGCCAGTCGATCGGCGGCGTACTTGCCTATCCTGACGTCAACAGCCTTCCGGTTGTGCCCGAACTGGCCGTGATCTGCGTTCCGCCCAAAGCAGTTGTCCCGGTCATGGAATGCCTTGCGGAAAAAGGCTGCCTGGCGGCCATTGTTCTGACCGCGGGCCTTGGTGCCGAACAGTACGATGACAAACGCACAGTCAAACAGGCGATGCTCGATATCGCCGCCCAACGCAAGATGCGCCTTCTGGGACCGAACTGTCTTGGGTTGATGGTGCCGGGCATCGGATTGAATGCCAGTTTCAGCCACCAGAATATCGGCAGTGGCAAAATTGCCTTTGTCTCGCAATCCGGCGCGTTATGTACGGCGGTTCTCGACTGGGCTGCGGCACGCGGAATCGGGTTCTCGCACTTTATATCGCTTGGCGAATGTGATGATGTCGATTTCGGGGATGTGATCGACTATCTCGGGTCTGATCCCAACACCCGCGCGATCATGCTTTATATCGAATCCATCCATGAACGCCGAAGCTTTATCTCGGCTGCCCGCGCAGCATCGCGTAACAAGCCGATCCTGTGCATCAAGTCCGGCCGCTTTGCCGAAGGTGCGGCTGCTGCGGCATCGCATACCGGTGCGCTGGCCGGGGCCGATGACGTATTTGACGCCGCTATCAAACGGGCTGGCGTGCTGCGCGTTTATACCGTCAGTGAAATGTTCTCAGCGGCGGAAACCCTGTCGCGCATGCGTCCGTTCCGTGGTGACAAGCTTGGCATCGTCACCAATGGCGGCGGTATCGGCGTTCTTGCCGTTGATGCCCTGATCGAACGACAGGGCCATCTGGCCCAGCTTGACGACAGCACAATCGCCGAACTCGACAAGGTCCTGCCCCCGACATGGTCACGCGCCAACCCGGTGGACATTATCGGTGATGCCCCCGGTGAACGTTATGCCAAGGCCATCGAAACAGTTCTGACCGACAGCAATATCGACAGTTTGCTTGTCATGCACGCACCAACCGCCATTACCGATCCGGTCGAAGTCGCGCGCGGCGTGATTGACAAGATCAAGGACAGCAAAAAGAACATCCTGACCAACTGGGTCGGCGAAGCCACCGTCGCAGAAGCCCGGAACATGTTCTATGCGGCGGGCATTCCAACCTATCGCACGCCGGAAAATGCGGTCGCTGCTTTTCAGCATATGGTCAATTATCGCAAATTGCAGGACCTGCTGATGGAAACACCGCCATCCGTTCCGCGCGATTACACGCCCCAAACCGACAAGGCCCGCAGCATCATTCATAGCGCCATTCACGCCGGGCGTGACATGCTGACCGAACCGGAAGCAAAAGCCGTTCTGGAATGCTATGGGATCAATACGGTCAAAACGATTGCGGCAAGTGATGTCGAAGAAGCCGTTCGTACCGCCGACGATATCGGTTATCCGATCGCTCTTAAGATTCTGTCTGATGATATCAGCCACAAGTCAGACGTTGGCGGCGTTGTCCTTAATCTTGACAGCAGTGACGAGGTTCGTGCCGCTGCGACCAAGATGCAGCGCACCATCGCCCAAAAGTTCCCAAAGGCGCGACTACGCGGCTTTACCATTCAGGAAATGGTCACCCGTGCCGGTGCACGTGAACTGATTGTCGGCATGACCACCGATCCGATTTTCGGTCCAGTCATCCTGTTTGGTCATGGCGGTGTCGAGGTCGAAGTGGTCCGTGACCGTGCCATGGCCCTGCCCCCGCTGAACATGAAGCTCGCCCGCGAACTGGTCGAAGGCACCCGCATCTACAAGCTTCTAAAAGGTTATCGGGACGTCCCGCCGGTCAATCTGGAAGACCTTTACATGACGCTGGTGCGGCTGTCGCAGCTGGTGGTGCATCTTGGCGAAGTGGTTGAGCTTGATATGAACCCGCTTCTTGCCGATCAGCACGGTGTCATTGCCCTTGATGCCCGTATCAAGGTAACCCCGAAAGTCGTCAGCGACGACAAACGCCTTGCCATTCATCCTTATCCAAGGCACCTGAAACAGGAACTGGTGATGGATGATGGCACGACCTATCTTCTGCGCCCGATCAAGCCCGAAGACGAGCCGGCCCATTACGAGTTCATGTCGCGCCTGACCCCGGAAGATATCCATTTCCGGTTCTTTGGCTCTGTGCGCGAACTTCCCCATTCCGAAATGGCCCGTCAGACCCAGCTTGATTACGACCGGGACATGGCCTTCCTTGCCGTGGTGCCTAACGGGCCTGAACAGGGGCAAATACATGGCATCGTTCAGGTCGTGATCGACCCGAATAATGAACATGCCGAATATGCCATCATGGTCCGCTCCGATATCAAGGGTCGCGGACTGGGACGGGTTCTGATGGAACAAATGATCGCCTATTGCCGACGCAAAGGAACCGAAACCTTTATCGGCCAGGTTCTGCCAAGCAACCGGCGCATGCTGACACTTTGTGAAAAGCTTGGGTTTAGCCGCAAATACATCCCTGATGAGGATGTATTTGAAGTCACCCTGCCGCTTCAGCGTGATGCGGAATGATGATCTGACCACAAACAAAAAAGCCTGGCATCTATAGCCGGGCTTTTTCATCTGTCACTGGATTTGTCAGGCGCCCTCGGCAACCAGTTTGGCCTTGATGTCTGCGACCGCCTTTTCCGGATCAATACCCTTTTCACGCAGGCTTTCGACAGCCTCGCCTTCGATTTTGCGAAGCTCTGCAAGCGTGGTCTGAACATCTTCAAGCTGCTGTTCGAGTTCCGCAATCCTGCGCCGCCCGACAAGCATCAAATGTGCAAGTTGCTCGGTCCGGGTGCGGTCCGCATCATAGAGATCAATATATTCCTTGATATCTTCCAGCGAGAATCCAAGACGTTTGCCGCGAAGGACAAGCATCAGCCGCGCCCGGTCACGATAATTATAGACACGCGTCGCCCCGGCCCGTTGCGGTGCGAGCAGGTTCTTGGTTTCGTAAAACCTGATGGCGCGTGGTGTAATGTCGAACTCTTCGGCCAGTTCAGTAATGCTGTAAAGCTTGTCGTTCATGGTTTTTCTTGTTTGTTGACTGCAACATGCCAACATCGCAACATTCCGACATTCCAGTCAACATATTTACGCATACGTAAACTCGAAACATGCAATTCCAATGATAACGATGACGTCGTGCGTTATCCCGGGATCGGCAAGGATCGAACATATTCAAGATCCACCGGCACATATTCCGGCCCGAATATCACACGCCCGTTTGTAATCGCTCCGGGCCAATACGCGCGCGGACTATGCCACGTAGTCCCATCCGGCAACGGGATTTCCAACCCGCAGGAATATGGAACCCGATGACATTCGGCCAAATCGAATTGCCCCGCCAAGCTGTTTTCAAATAACGGGCCTTCGGCTGGTCTTGGATCATGAAGCACCCCGTCATAAGGATCGAATACTGCTGGATAGGTCGGATGCTTGGCCAGATCACCTTCGAACCGAACCGGCAATGGTGAACTTGCCGACAATTGAAGATCTTCTTGCTTACCCAGAAAGGACTGATCAAGCGGCATCATCTGATCGGGCAAAGCGGTTGGGTCCGCATGGTCAATTGCGTTGCGCGCATTGATCAAGCCACGTGTGGTGCCCTTTTTGATGTATTTCTGCCGCAGGAAGAAACTGTTGTGCAGACAGGCCGAAACATAGTCGGGCTGCGGTACGCTTCCACCTTTGCCCAGCTTGAAAACTGCACCGCCGTTATATTCGTCCCCCTCGGGTCCCGGGCGGCTGTCAAACCAGCAAATATTGCCAAAGTAATACCAGAAACCACCCCTGACCCCGTCCTGGGAAAACAGCTTGTGGCAATTAAAGAACCGGTTTCGGCCAATCCACCACCCGACGGCGATCGCTTCGGGTTCCACGGGATTATCACGTATATAGCTAAACCGGTTATCGAGAATGCGAACATCGCGATTAAACGTGCCGACTGGCGCACCAACATTGTCCGCCGACACATCCATCCTGATGCCGTTATAACAGTCGCGAATGTCGTTATTTGAAATCTCAACATCGCCTGCAATATCATCCGATCCGAAAAATGCACCGTTAAGATACCGATACGGCACCTTGATCACATTCCCGTCTTCATCTTTGCCGTCATGGATTTCGTCCCAGCGAATGGTGCGCCAGATCGCAACATCCTGAACCCATCGACAGGCCTGGATACGGATACGTTCGGTGCGCGGACCATTGGCATAAAACGCATAGGTCCCATCGGAAATATCAAGTCCGGTAAATGAAAGGTCACAGCTGTTTTCAATATAAACGGCTGACGGCCACGCACGCCGGATCACAATTTCTTCGATGCGGATATGATCAACATTGATCAGTTGGAACACTGCAAACCGCGACGCCCCCGGATTGGTCGCCGAAACGGTCGCATCCGGGCCCCTGTTGCCATCCAGGACCACACCACTATCGCCACGAATAACAATCGGTTGATCAACCGTGCCACTACGCGGCAAACGCAGTGGCTGACTGATATTGTATGTCCCGGCAATCAACCGGATAAGGTGTCCGGGCTGACTTTGACTGATGGCGACCTCAAGCGTTTTGGTTTCGCGCTGCTTTGCATCAATCCAGTGCGTCCCGCCATCGTGCGATACGTAGATAACTTTCATGCGTTTGCCCCTGTTTTTTTGTTGTGTCGCTCAACGATACATCAAAAGCGTATTTGTCCAAGTATCTGTTTTGGATCGATGAATTGACGGGGAACCGGGCTGTTCGTGACGCTGGTTCGGCGCCGCGATCTGCGATGCAGGCCTGATGGCGGTAGATAAAGCGTCATACGTTTTTGCAATTTCGTATGAAATATTTTAAATCAGTGCATCGCCATGCGTCAGATTGACGACGATATTGATTTTCCAACAAAGGACTTTGCAATGTCCCTCGCCTCCCGGTTGCTTTCAAAGGCATCATTGTCACTGCTTCTCACATCAATCGTCGCATCATCTGCATCGGCACATTTCCAAAAGATGGTTCCGTCAACCAATGTGGTCGATCAGGATACCGGCCGCACAGTAAAGCTTGATCTGACATTTACCCATCCGATGACCAATGGTCCGGCAATGGAAATGGCACCGCCAGTTCAGTTTGGCATGCAATACAATGACCAAAAGATCGATTTGCGCCAAAGTCTTGAAGCCAAGACAGTGGATGGAAAATCGGCCTTCGACGTCGAGGTCACCTTGAAGGCACCGGGTGGATATGCCTTTTATCTTGAACCGGTGCCGTATTTTGAACCGGCCGAAGGCAAGTTCATCATCCAGTACACCAAAACCATCGTTGATGCCTATGATTCCGGCGAAGACTGGGACCAAATGGTCGGTTTCCCGGTGGAAATAGAACCCCTTACCCGCCCGTATGGCATCTGGACCGGCAATATCTTTTCCGGGATGGTGCGCCACAATGGCGATCCTGTTCCCTTTGCCGAAGTTGAAGTCGAATATGCCAATGACGGCAGTATCACCCTTCCCAATGCGACTTTTGCCACACAGGTCATCAAGGCTGATGCGAATGGCATCTTCCATTATGCAATGCCCAAGGAAGGTTGGTGGGTGTTTGCAGCCTTGATCGAAGACGGCACAATGACCGCACCTGACAGCGGCACCCAGGTCCCGGTCGAACGCGGCGGTGTGCTGTGGGTCAAAACCGATCAGATGAACTGAACCCAACGGGTTAGTGGTCCGGGCCACTTACCCGTTCGTAAGTTCTGCTATTGAAATTGCATTCATCCTTAATCGATTGGCCTGCCCCCATGACAAGTCGTTTGCGCAGCTTTGGTCTTTTCATTTTGCTTTTCTGTGCTTTTGGCGTTTCTGCCGCACAGGCCCATAACCTTAATGTCTTTGCCATAAGCACCGGCGACACGATTGAAGGATATGTCTATTTCACTGGCGGGACGCGCGCCCGTGATGCTGAAATTGAACTTCATGCCGATGACGGCACGGTTGTGGCGGCGGCCCGCACTGACCAAAAAGGTGCCTTTGCAATCCGCGTCAGCCACCGGACGCCCTACGTGGTTCAGGCCAATACCGGCGATGGTCATGTCGCCACATTCACCCTGACCGAGGACGAGTTTTCCGAAAACCTTCCACCCGCGAAAAATGCATCGGACATCACGGCAAGCTTTGTGACCGATAACACCCCCGATGCCGCGGTCGCCCCGACAAAGACCTCGCCGTCATCATCGGCAACCGCCCCAATCGGGCTAAAGGCCCTGACGCGCGACGAATTGACCACCTTGATCAATCATGCCGTCGCACGACAGATCGGCCCGCTTCGCGAGGAGGTAAACGCCTATCGCAATGATGTTCGTATGTCCGATATCATGGGCGGCATCGGTGTGATTATTGGTATTTTCGGAATCTTGGCGTGGGTCCGCGCCCGTAAACAGACATCTGTCTAACAACCGCAATCAGACCATTTCACCACTTTCCACCGGCCAGCGGGTATGGTGACTGTCAATCACGAAGCGATGTTTGTGGCTGACCGGCGGATGATAATGGCGGTGCCGGTGCTTTGACCGGTCTTCTTCCGCGTGCTGGTGACCGTCATCATGATGCTTTGCATCGTTCGACGACGTCGCGGCTGCTTCGGCGGGATGGACATGTCCATGGTGTTCATCGGCATGATCGTGGGGATGTTCATGCCAGAAACCGGGATGGCTGTGCTGAAGTTCAAGCTGGTCTTGTTTGGGCCAAAGAACGCGCGCCATCACAGCACCGCAAAATGCAAGCCCGCCCGACACCCAGAACGCCACCGAAATATCGGCCAAACTGCCAATCCATCCGATCACCCCATATGCAATCAACCATCCACCATGGGACAGTGCAAAATTGGCGGCAAAGAATGCGGAACGATCCCCCGCACCGGCAGATCGTTGCACCAACCGTCCACCTGGCGTCTGCGCAAATGTGGTTCCGGCCCCGGCGATCACCCACAGCAACGCAAAGGCGGCAACATCGCGAATGCCTGCCCCCATGATCACGGCACCTGCCACCATTGCCAGGGATGCGGCGACAATTCCGGCCATCATCAATCGGCGCTCGCCCACTGTATCAATGATCTTGGGCATGACGAATGCCGCAACCATTGATCCGCCACCGGCACAGGCAAGAAACACCGTGGTCAGGATTTCAGACCCGCCAAGGATCGATCGTGTCAAAACAACCGTATTGACGATGATCATCGCCCCGACACAGGAAACTGCAAAATGAACGGCCAGAAGTCCGCGTAGCCGTGGCGTCTTAAGATATGCCACCACCCCAAACCGCGTATTGGCGTAAATGCCGCCTTCGCGATCCGTTGCGGCGGCGCGCGGCACTGTTGTTGTCACAATCAGAGTGGCCGAAAGTGCAAATGTCAGGCTGTTGACGATAAACAGGCTGTCAAACGACCAGACGAACAACAAGGCGGCTGCAAGTGCCGGACTGATCAGGTTTTCCAGATCATAGGCCAAGCGGGCATAGGAAAGGCCCTTGGTATAGGATTTCTCGTCTTCGAGAATTTCCGGGATAATGGCCTGAAAGACCGGTGTGAATGCGGCGGACGCGGCATTGACCACAAAGACCAGAACAAAAATCTGCCAGATCTGATCGACAAAGGGCAAACACAGAACAATTGCCGCACGCAAAATATCAAGCCCGACAAGCCATGTTCGCCGTGGCAACAAATGCGCCATCCCACCGGCAATCGGGGCGATCACCAGATACGCGACCATCTTCAAAACCAGAATGGATCCCAATACCCGCCCCGCATCCGCCCCGGCCAGATCGAACGCCAGAAGTGACAGGGCAACCGTGGTTAATCCGGTCCCGATCAGGGACGTGATCTGGGCAGCAAAAAGATGTCGAAAGGCCGAAATGGAAAATGGCGACATGTTGGGGCATCCGGGCTGTGTGTCGCCTTATACCCTATCTTAAACCGTCAAAGACTTTCAAATGAATGATCATTGGCCTTGGCATTTTGCCGGGCGCGATCGGATGCGGTACATTTCTTCGGTGCAAGTTCCTTGGCCTGCGACATTTTTCCGGCGCGCAACTCCAGCGTCCGGGTGGCCAGTTTCCGGCGGAAATGCGGGTCATGCGACACCAGAATCATGGCTTGCGGCAGTTCCAGCAAGATCTCCTCAAGCCGGTGAAGATTTTCTTCGTCCAGCGCGTTCGTCGGCTCATCAAGCAAAAGAACATCGGGCTTCATGGCAAGAACCGCCGCCACAGAAACCAGCCGCTTTTCCCCGCCTGAAAGCTCGTGGGTGATGCGTTCGCGCAAATGTCTGAGATGAAGTTGATCAAGAACCTCGTCAACAATCGCCAGGGCCTCTTCACGGCTGGCCCCAAGATTAAGCGGGCCAAAGGCGATATCTTCGACCACGGTCGGACAAAACAGCTGATCATCGGGGTCCTGGACAATAAACCCGACCCGACAACGCAGATCATGGAAATCCTTGTCCGTTACACGCGGCGTTCCAAATGCCCTGATTTCGCCGCCAAACGGTTTGATCAGACCGACCAGAATGCGCAACAACGTGCTTTTGCCAGCCCCATTCGGGCCGGTAATAAACAATCGTTCATTGGCCTCAAGCGACAGGCTGACACGGTCCAGAACATTTTGCCCGGCGCGGTATCCGTATGAAATATCGTTTAGTTCAATAAGCGACGACATAAAAACGATCCAGAATAACAAGTACGGAAACCAGCATCAGAAACCCCACCCCGAAAAGGGCATCACGTTGCCGGAACACAAGATGATCAATCATCGGGAAATGGCCACTAAATCCGCGGCATTTCATGGCCTCAAGAACCCGTTCGGCACGTTCAAGAGACCTGACAAGCAACATCCCGAAAAGATACCCCAGCGACCGATAGGTATGAATGCTGTTGCGCGCCTTGAAGCCACGCAATTTCATGGCCATGCGCAATCGATGATATTCATCGTGAAGAACCGAAATATAGCGCACCGTAAACATCATCAGATGCACCAGGGCTGCTGGGCAACGCAGCCGGTATAATGTATGACCAAGCCCCACCGGCGTTAAGCCGGCAAGCAGGCTAAGCATCATCAAAACAACCGCATTGGCGCGAATGCCGATCAGGACCGCATGTTGCAATCCTTCTTTGCTGGCCTCGGCACCCAGGACGGTAAACATGGCGGTTCCCGGCGTTGTGAATGGCAACATCACCAGCATCACGATGATGAACCCGTCCATTGCTGCCATACGTTTCAGGGTCAGACGCAAAGGCAAATCAGTCATGAACATCGTCGCTATTGCCACAAAAAAGGCAGCAAGCGCGAATTCGATCTGATGCAGGGAAACGGCCATCACCGAAAACAGACAGGCCGCCACCACCCGAACACGCGGATCAAACGATCCGACAAAGGAAGACGGTCGTTGCCCGCCTGCCTGAACGCTTAATGGTTGGTCATGCCCGAAAAGATGGCTCATGATTTGGTTGCTTTGGCTCTCAAACGTCTTGCTGCCAGATAATAGGCAATCCCGAAGAACCCGAATATATAACCAATACCGCCCAGAATCGATTGAAGATCGTTCTTTTCCTTATAGGCGGTAATTTCCCGACGTAATGGCCGCAATTCATCGCGAACGATCGCGGCAATGACTTCTTCCTGTTCCCGGGTAATTGCAGTTTTGGTTGCATTATCCGCGACAACTGCCCCATCAACCGTGATGTTAGCGCTATCATCCGAATAAACTGCGTCAATGCTGCCTGCCCCGGCAATTCCCGTCAGGTCGGCAATATCAAAACTGGCTTCTGCAACATGCCCAGCCCCCAGATCGGCCCGAAAGACAAGGTCAACTTTCCGGCTTGGCGTATAGACAAAGAAACCGTCAGAATCCGTTCTGATTTCATCGATCTTGTTTCCCTGCTGGTCAAAAACTTCAACCAGCGTGTCCGCAGCCATATCGCCATTGGAAAACCCGATCTCCCCTTCGACAGCTGTGCCGCTTGGAAAAACCGATGCAATCACCTTATGGGCCTGGGCGGCCTGCATTCCGAACAGAAGGCCTGCCAGAAACACCCCAGTTGCAAGCTTAGCCATTGTTGGCCTCGTTCACCTGTTCGGCCAGGATCGCGGGGCTTTGTGCGTCATATCGGCTGATCTGGGCATCGGCGATCAGCAAGGCCGGTTTGACCTTCATGATCAGATAAACCGCTGCTGCAGACACCAGACCTTCGACCGCCATGATCGGAATATGGGCAAAGAAAACAAGCTTGGCCGCCGGTACAAACCCTTCCCCGCTCAGACCAAGGGAAATGGCCACGAACAAGGTGGTCAGCGCAATTGAAAGCGCACCGGCACACCCGCCCCAGATTGCCGCAAAGGTTGGATTGCTTCGCGACACCAATCCGCGAAACATGAAACCGGCAATCACCGCAGGAAATGCAATATTGACGGTATTGACCCCCAACACGGTCAAACCGCCAAATCCGAAAAAGATGGCCTGCAACAAAAGCCCGACAAAAAGTGCCGGGAATGCGGTCCAGCCAAGCACAAGCCCGGCCAGACCACTCATGATCAGATGCACGCTCGACGGACCGACCGGCACGTGGATCAGGGAGGCGACGAAGAACGTCGCCGATAACACCCCCGTCGCCGGAATTTTATCGATTGGCAGTTTGCGCAATCCAAGTCCAAGCCCCGCGACTGCAAGCACGCCACCGCCAATCAGCACCTCTGGGGCCAGTGCCCCGTCAACAATATGCATCTATTTTGTCCCCAAGCCTATTGCACATCATAGGCGCGAACCCACAGGACTGCATCCTGTGAAAGCTCTTTTCCCTGAAATTCTTTGTCCGGCCCACTGCCAAGAGCCGCAAAACCCCAAAATCCGGCCTTGGGGATCCCGAACGTGAAATACCCGTTGGCATCGGTAATCGCGACAATCGCCCCACCGGGCATCGGTCCTGCTGTCGGTTCCTTGGGCGCGTTGCGGTCCATATCGGGTTCGGCTGCCATATATTCGATTTCAACCTCGATCCTGGATACCGGTTCACCGTTGCTCAGCACCCGACCGGTAAAGGTCGAACCTGCGACAATGTTGGTCGGCCGGTTTAACGGCAGAATTTCGGTCACAAGTCCCTGTGCCTCCATCCAGTCGGTCGGGATTTCGTTGCGGTTCACATAGGACTTGGTGATCTGCTGAATGAAGATATCTTCGCTTTCTTCGTAATAGGGCTCGGGCACCACCACCATCACGTAATCGCCACTGCGCTTAAGGGTCAAAGTACCGTCATACGCCTTGGCGGTATTCTCCTTCCCTGTGAAGGTCACCTCAGAAAGTGTTGAAGATAAATCAATTTTATCACCGCGATGGATTGCGTAAAACGCCACCGGCTTTTTCATATCCATGACATGTCCGTTTTCGAACGGATGCCAGAATATCAGTTTCACCGGCAGTTCGCCGGGGGCGGTCACATTGACTTCCGGTGTATAGGCCAATTGAAAATGGGCATGCGCACTTTGTGACGCAAACGCGAAACAGGCACTTGCAATCGCAAGCTTGCCAAGAGTTTTAAACATGTAATCGTCTCTTTTCACGAACGATGCGCGTCAGAAAAGTTTCCCGACGCACAGAGTTAGGATCAAGAACGATAGGATGGCTGGAAGCAAGATACCGGTTTCACGACGAGACCGCCTTTTCCCTGCAACCTGACGCTCACCCCGGCGTCCAACAGTTCAGTACCGGACAAGCCGTGTCCGGCAGTCAAAGGCAGGTCTCCTGGCTCGTGGTTTCAAAAGCATTACGCCTTCCCGGTTTGTCACCAGTGGCATAGGTAATGCTCGGACCACTTACAGTTGCGGGGGCAGCCGTGGCATTGTCGTAACGCACCACGTTCCCTTTTAAGCCGATCCAATGGATCAACACCCAAGACGCGTTCATATTCCATGGGCGGCAAACACCTGTCAACTCTTTGCCCGCATCCGAACGGATTATCTTTTCGCGCCATTGCTTGACCTTCGCCCTTCCCCCGGCAAAGATCAGCAGACACATCGCACAATATTGCGATTGGCCTTACATGGGATGGGTTGGAAATGATGGCTCCTGAAACAGTCCTGGACTTCTGGTTCAAGGAACTCGAACAAAAGCAATGGTTTATCAAGGATACTGCACTTGACACCCACATTGCCGAACGATTTTCCGACATTCATGCCGCGGCCCTTGCCGGTGAACTTTTCACATGGCGCAACACCGCATCGGGGCGCCTTGCCGAAATCATCGTTCTGGATCAGTTTTCGCGCAACATGTATCGCGACACGCCGCAATCATTTGCTGCCGATCCGATCGCGCTTGTTCTTGCACAGGAAGCCGTATCCTTGGGCAAGGACAAGGAACTTGGATCACCAGAACAGCGGGCGTTTCTGTATATGCCCTATATGCATTCAGAATCCGAATTGATCCATGAAATTGCCATGACCCTGTTTGATCAGCCCGGGCTTGAACACAATTACGGCTTTGAAATCAAACACAAGAAAATCATCGACCGGTTCGGGCGTTATCCGCATCGCAATGACATTCTTGGCAGGACATCCACGCCAGAAGAAATCGCGTTTCTCAAAGAACCCGGCTCGTCATTCTAGAACGAAAAACGGGACGGCAATCCGTCCCGCTTTCATAAAATCATTCAATGCGAAAACGCGATATCAACCGATATCGCGATCGCGATTATCCCACCATCCCTGCACAAGGGCTTCGGCTTCGTCCATATAATCGGCTTTGCCCGCAAGGAATGCCGCCATCGCCGCACTACCCTTGATCCTGGCTTCGGCCGGGGCATCCTCGACCTCGCCGCGCCAAACAGCCAGAAAGTGCTTGAGAGTCACCGGGCTTTGATCGTCGATTTCTTTTTCGGTTTTTGGCAAAAGTGCCGGCCATCGGACGTCGCAAAGCTCGCCGTTATCAAGCATCCGAAGATCAACATGTTTGAACGGTGTGCGCTCTGCTTCGCCGCCCCCGCCCTTGATCACGCCAATTCGCGGCAGTTCAAGAAGCTTTCCGGTTTCACGATGCACATCCAGAAATGCCGGATGAAACACCCCCAGAAACGCGGCCCGTGCCTGCAACGGGTTCAGCAACCGCAACAGGGTATTCACCGGACTGCGCAGCCCCAAAAGCGACCGCAACCCGATCAGCTCCTGCAATTTCGGATGCATATGGCGCAGCGGCAGATAAGCAAACCCCTTTGCGGCAATATCCGAACGGGCTTCTTCGGCCGACATCGCGATCGGCAGCTTAAGCGCCTTGATCGCGGCCTCGGTTCCAAGACCATTGACCAGATGCGAGTTATAACCGTGCATCAGAACCGGAACACCGTTCTGCGATATCAAATGTGCCGACAATACAAACCACGGCAGACCACGGGTTCGACCAGCCGCATATGACGGCCAGTCAAGCATCGGGCGGCCCACCGGGTTGGTGTCCTGTCCATCATCCGCATCAAGCCTTGCGGCTTTGCGCACGGCTTCGATCATGCCTGCGAGTTCTTCCGGCGTTTCCGCCCGATAGCGCAGCATAAGCAAAAACGCGCCAAGCTGGATCGGCTCGACCTCATCGCGCAGGATCATTGAAAAGGCATCGAATGCCTCTTCGCGCGTCAGGCTGCGTGAACGGCCCGGCCCCCGAAAGAACGTTCTCAAATACCCGGAAAACGGATGAGATTCGGGTAAATGATTTTCTTCCTCGAGCTGTTCAAGATGCTCGTCGGTCATACGTACTCACCGAAAAAATTGTCGTTACTGGTCATGGACGCGGGTAAAGACCCACTCCGTCTCGTTTGACAGGTCATCCTGGTAGCAATAACCGTCAACATTGAATTTCTTAAGGTCTTGCGGGTCTTCCAGTCGATTGTCGATCATGTAACGCGCCATCATGCCACGCGCACGCTTCGCTGAGAAGCCGACAACCTTGGCAGCACCGCCTTTGACCTCCTTAAAGACCGGTGTGATGACCGGTCCATCAAGCAGCTTGGTCTTGACCGACTTGAAGTATTCGTTGGATGCCAGATTGATCAGGCTGCGGTCCTTGTGGCCTTCGGTAAGCTTGTTGATCTCCTTGGCGATCTTGTCACCCCAGAACGCATAAAGGTCCTTGCCACGCGGATTTTCAAGCCGTGTGCCCATTTCAAGGCGATAAGGCTGCATCAGATCACGCGGCTTCAACAGACCATAAAGCCCCGACAGCATCCGAAAATGGTCTTCGGCCCAGTCGATATCGGCATCCTTCATGGTATCGGCATCAAGACCGACATAGGTATCACCACGAAAGGCAAAGATCGCCGGTTTTGCGTTACTGCGATCAAAAGGCCGTGAAAAATGCTGGAAGCGCTTATAATTCAGATCCGCAAGGTTTTCACTGATCCCCATCAGCTTCATCAAATCGCCACGGCTTTTTTTCCGTGCAACTTCAATCAATTCTTCCGTGTCATCGAGAAACGCCGGTTGGGAAACGGCCATTTCCGGCACGTCCGTTTCGAAATCCAGCTTCTTGGCCGGGGACACAACAGCAAGCATCAATCTGCCTCTTCTCTTTCATCTCGGTTCAATTTGTCGTAACAAGCCACAAGGCATGGACAATGTCTAGGGCCCAAGCCCATGTACAGGTGTATACGACTGTGTATGGATTTGGACCCTTGGCTTTATCCATAAACTTCTAATCTTGCAGAAAATCCGTCTGGCGCAAGCCTTGGCGGAAGAAAGGACCAGTTATGAGTGAACAAGTTCGCGCGTCGCACATTCTTCTGATGTATGCCGGTTCGGCACGTTCGACCGCCACTCGCACCAAAGAAGAAGCATTGAACGAAATCAATGCCCTTAAAGACCAGATCGCAAACGGTTCCGATTTTGCAGAACTGGCAAAAGCTAATTCCGATTGCCCGTCCGGCCAGCAGGGCGGCGATCTTGGCTTCTTTGGCCGTGGCATGATGGTTCCGGAATTCGATGCTGCTGCATTCAGCATGGATGTCGGTGCGACCTCTGACGTGGTTGAAACCGATTTCGGTTATCACCTGCTTCAGCGCACCGCCTGATCCCGCGCTGCGATCAGAACAAAGGCTGGCACATTGTTGCCAGCCTTTTTCTTTTGGTGAATCGGTATTGTGGCGCACCTTTACCGGGACTGACGATCCGTCGCTCTAATAATCAACGACGGGTGCATCAAGTTCGTATTGGCCTTTATGGTCTTCGATTTCGAGAACCCAGACATCGCGGTCAAAGTCGATCTGCTTGCGCCAATAGGTATCGCAGGCAAATTCCGTTTCACGCCCGCCATCAGGACCGCCTGCAACCAGCATCCAGCCAAGATCGCCGTCCAGCGTCGTAACCCTGGAATAGACGAAACACCCGGCATCGAACCGATTCAGTTTCAACAAAACGGCCCCCGCATCCTCGTTGCCCTTATGGAGCACCATGGCCGTAATCAGGTTTGACTGGCAAATGGCAATCTGGCCACGAACCCAAAGTCCTGCTTTCAAACGTGGCTGCATCTATTTGCCATCCCGGCTGGCGACAACATTTTCAGGCATCTGCAACATCAGGTTCGGGTCCGGGCAAATGCTTGTCCAGATATCCCATTCCGATGGTTTTGCCGCCCCGAAATAGTCCCCTTCCCGGCCCAGCATGTCAAAAATGATCTGAAAATGCAGATGCGGAATCCAGTCACCATTGATCGGAAAATCGCCAAACCGGCAAAACAGCTCGCCGGCGCGGATTTCCTTGCCTTTATAAAGTCCTTCAAGGGACGGTCTGCTCAGATGACCATACAGGGTGTAGAAGCGCACACCATCCGCCGGTTCATGTTGCAAGATGATGGTCGGCCCGTAATCAAGATGCAAATTGTTGTCAGCAAAGCTGTGCACGACACCATCAAGGGGCGCAAAGACCGGCGTATAGGCGGCTGCAAACAGATCGATGCCCAGATGCTGGCTTCGGGCTTCACCGTCGTTTTTGAACTGTTCGGATTGATAACAGACACGGTCTTCGCGATATCGGCCGATCCCTACCGGCGCGTCTGCCGCGGCCAGTTGTTGCCACATAATTTCTGTCTGACGTGCCGGGTCGCTCGTGCCGCCGATCACCACATCACCGTTTGCTGAAAAATCATAAACGATTTTCGGGCAACGTTTCAGATCACATTCCACAACAGAATGAAACTGGTCGCCATGACCGGAAATCCAGTCGCGCAACAATGCGGCATCTTCAAAGGGCTCAAGCCCGCGCGCATGACGGTCGTGATAGGTCTGCAATCGCTTGGTCGCATTGATCGGCATGGTGGCAGGCACAATGATGGCTCCGTAAAAGAAAAAGGCAGGGTTGGTTCCCTGCCTTTTGCCTACATGATTATCTGCCTGATCGGCAAGTACCAGCTTACCAGTTGGTCACTTCATACTCGCACGACACATCATCATCGTCGGTATCGGTCAGCGCAACCGTCAGGCGACGCATTTGCGGATTGAACCGTTTGATGAAGTTCAACAGAAGAAGTGCTTCTTCGGAAAGCTCGCCGGCGTCTTCGTCATCTTCATCAAGTTCGCAAAGCTCAACCAGTTCCAGGAACAACGCACCCAGTGCACGTTTGACGTCTTCGCCGCCTTTAAGGCCGCCGGTCAACTCGCCCAGCGGTGACAGATCGATATCAAGCTTGCGCAGGTTCTCGCTCATCTGGTCGATGGCGTCTTCGTCCAGAACCATTTCAGCCGCAATCATATGCGTGCCGACTTCATTGATATTCATGAAGCCAACAAATTCGAACAGATCGTCTTTGGTACGACCTTCTTCCAGCAATTTTTCGGTGTGGGCTTCGAATTCTTCGAAGTCGATATCTTCGCCAAGATCGTTTTCAAGATCGCTCATGTCGGTCTCCAATGAAAATTTGCGCTGCTGATACTCTGGATTGATGGAAAACTCAACCCGCGCTGGCGACAAGATGATCAGCTATGCAGGATCCACATTTCGACGATATAGGGCCATGGAAAGAGGATTGCGAAGAATAACGCAATGTCAGTAGGATATAAAACAATTCCAAACCCGCCTGAACCTTCGGCATAACACGCATGGACCATCCAATGCCCGCATTCAACGTCATCGATATCGTCGCAATTTGCTGGGCTCTTTCATGGTGGATCGGCTACACGATCTTTGCCGATGCCGGGCCGCGTCGACGCAATTCCATATCTGCCCATATGGCACGCAATCGCCATCGCTGGATGGAACAGATGCTCAAACGCAATATCCGGATGGTTGATACATCGATCGCTGGCAACCTGATTACCGGTATCAGTTTCTTTTCATCAACCACCATTCTGGTGCTGATCGGTCTTGTCGCGTTACTTGGCTATACCGATAAGGCCATCGAAACGGTCGCTGCCCTGCCCTTTGCCGCCATTACCACGCCTGGCGTCTGGGAATGCAAGGTGGTGTTGCTGATCGTGATTTTCATCTATGCCTTTTTCAAGTTCACCTGGGCATTCCGACTGTCGAACTATTGTTCGATCCTGATCGGTGCCGCCCCGGATCCGAGCGAACCGGATGCAGCGCGTGCAGCCGCACGTGCATCACGCATGAGCATGATGTCTGCCCACAATTTCAATCGTGGCATCCGCGCATACTTTTTCGCCCTGTCGGCCCTGGCCTGGTTTTATCATCCGGTTGCTTTCATCATTTGTGCGACCTGGGTGACGCTGGTTCTTTACAATCGCGAATTCCGCTCGCATGCGCTGGAAATTCTGACCGGACATCATTGAGACCCGCCAAAATCGTCGCAGAACCCCGTCACGAAAAAGGGCCGCAATCGCGGCCCTTTTGTCATTGATCGGTGCGTCACACCGTCTGGGTTTTGCGCCGGATGGCATATCCGGCGACAATCACCAATACCAGTCCCACCGGAACTGCTGCACTGTATAGCAGCGTCACCCAGCCTGATCCCGCATAGATCGATCCGGCTGACAGGGAAGCCACAGCAACCGTACCAAACACTGCGAATTCATTGATTGCCTGAACCCGCGCCTGCTCGGAGGGGCGATAATTCTCGGTCAGGAAGGTCGTTGCCCCGACAAACATGAAGTTCCAGGCAATCCCCAACAGAACCAGCGACACCCAGAAATTCCCCATCAGGTCCTGACCCGACAAACCGACCGCCAGACAGGCAAAGTTCAGAAGTGCGCCCACCTGAATGATTTTCAACGCCCCGAACCGCTTGATCAGATTGCCAGTAAAGAATCCCGGCGCGTACATCCCGACCACGTGCCATTGAATGATGAATGCCGCATCCCCGAACGCATAATCACAATCAAGGATCGCCAGCGGCGTTGCTGTCATTACAAAGCTCATGACGGCATAGCCAAGTGCGCCTGCAAAAATCGCCACCATTACGGCGGGCTGCCCCAAAACGGTTTTCAGCGGCCGGGCCGGTTCATCATGAACACGGCCGCGCATATCGGGAAGACGAAGCTGCCCGATCGCAATCACCAACAGGATTTGCAAACCAATCAGCGCAACAAACGTTCCAAGAAAAGGTACAGTTTCAAACCAGTTACGTGCAAAACTTGCCAAATTCGGTCCGATAAATGCCGATGCAAGCCCGCCCAGCATGGTATAGGAAATGGCGCGCGCACGGAATTCTGCCGGTGCTGCTTCGGCGGCGGCGAACCGGTATTGCATGGCGATCGCGTTGCCCGCCCCGATACAGGCACAGGCCACACATAGCAGCCAGAAATTGCCGTAATAAACGGCCCCCATACCCGAAACCGCGCCCATCATTGCAATCCCGGCCCCCATCCAGAAGCCGAACCGGCGTCCGAATTTCGCCATCACCATGGCCGATGGGGCTGTCATCGCCATCATGGCGATCATCATGAAAGCCACCGGCAAGGTCGAAAGTGACTTGTCTGTCGCCAGCGAATACCCGATCACCGCGGCAACAGTGAAGATCAGCGACATCGCACTGGCAGAAAGTGCGACGCATAAACTAAGGAAAATGATGTTCCGGCGGACTTCCGGATTGGACATGTGAGGCTCCCGATTTTGGCGATGGTGGCGCCATTATTTTCTAAATTGCGACAAGGCACCCAGATCACGGCAATGAAGTCCGGAATATCGGCCATTGTCATGTGGTTGAGCCTTGCCCTTAAGGTCTCAACTGTTATATTGGCTCTTCACGCAACGGGATAGTATCAATGCACGGCATGGCCGAGAAAAACTTGATCACCAACACAATCTCCGGACACCATCATGGTGGCACGGTGATTTGTGCTGTCCCGAAAGTCGCTTTTTTCAAAGAGCGAACTTGACCTCATCCTGAAATTCCTTTTCTTGTGCCTTTACCCCGCGTAAACATGCGGGTCGTATATGTGCATTACTGAATTATGCCCGCAGATAAAGCAGAGTTGAGCCAACCATGATTGCCCTGACCCTTCCCGATGGCGCCGTACGCGAATTTGACGGCCCTGTATCGGGTTTTGATGTCGCAAAAAGCATCAGTTCTTCGCTGGCAAAGAAATCCTTTGCCATCATCGTTAACGGTGAAGTACGCGACCTTTCGCGCGAGATTGACACTGACGCGACTATCGAAATCGTGACCAAGGGCCATGACGAAGTTCTGCCGCTGATCCGTCACGACTGTGCCCATGTGATGGCCGAAGCTGTCCAGGAACTTTATCCTGACACGCAGGTCACCATCGGCCCGTCCATTGAAAACGGTTTCTATTACGACTTTGCACGCGCGACCCCGTTCACGCCAGATGATCTGGTCAAGATCGAAAAGCAGATGCACAAGATCATCGAACGGAACGAACCGATCGTCCGCGAAGTCTGGGACCGTAACGAGGCAATCAAGTTCTTCCTTGATAAGGGCGAAAAGTACAAAGCCGAGATCATCCGTGATCTTCCGGAAACCGAGACGATCACCTGCTATCGCCAGGGTGACTTCATCGATCTGTGCCGTGGTCCGCACGCACCGTCGACCGGCAAAATCGGCAAGGCCTTCAAACTGATGAAGGTTGCCGGTGCCTATTGGCGTGGCAACTCGGATAACGAGATGCTTCAGCGCATCTATGGCACTTGCTGGGAAAGCAAGGAAGACCTTGATGCGTATCTGCACATGCTTGAAGAAGCCGAAAAGCGTGATCACCGTCGCCTTGGCCGCGAAATGGACCTGTTCCACATGCAGGAAGAAGCCCAAGGGTCGGTCTTCTGGCATGACAAGGGGCTGAAGCTTTATCGCAAGGTCGAAAACTATATCCGTGATCGTCTTGACGATGCAGGATATCAGGAAGTGCGCACGCCGCAGCTTGTCGACCGTGTGCTTTGGGAAAAGTCCGGTCACTGGGAAAAGTTCCGCGAGAACATGTTCACCACCACCCCGGATGAAGATGATCCCGAAAAGGTTCTGGCCCTTAAGCCGATGAACTGCCCGTGCCATGTTCAGATTTTCCGTCTGGGCAGCAAGTCTTATCGTGACTTGCCGCTGCGTATGGCAGAATTCGGTTGCTGTCACCGGAACGAGCCGTCCGGTGGCCTGCATGGCATCATGCGTGTACGCCAGTTCATTCAGGATGACGCGCATATCTTCTGCACCGAAGATCAGATTGTCTCGGAAACCAAGATTTTCTGTGACCTTCTGAAGTCCGTTTACAAGGATTTCGGCTTTACCGACATTCTTGTCAAATTCTCGGACCGTCCGGAAGTTCGTGCGGGTTCCGATGAAATCTGGGACAAGGCAGAAGCCGCCCTTCGCGAAGCGGCCGAAGAAGCCGGTCTTGCGCTTGAAATCAATCCGGGTGAAGGCGCGTTCTATGGGCCGAAGCTTGAATTTGTTCTGCGAGATGCCATCGGTCGTGACTGGCAGTGCGGCACGCTTCAGGCCGACTTTGTTCTGCCGGAACGTCTTGATGCGTCCTATATGGGTGAAGACGGCGAAAAGCATCGCCCGGTCATGCTGCACCGTGCGATCCTTGGATCTTTGGAACGCTTCATCGGCATTCTGATCGAAAACTATGCCGGTCGCCTGCCGCTGTGGCTGTCACCGGTTCATGCAGTGATCTGTTCGATCACCAACGAAGCCGATGATTACGCCCACGAGGTCAAAGCCGCCCTTGAAGCCAAGGGCCTTAATGTTGAACTTGATCTTCGTAACGAGAAGATCAACTACAAGGTCCGCGAACACAGCCATGCCAAGGTTCCGATGATCCTGGCGCTTGGCAAACGCGAAGCAGAAGAAAAAACAGCTTCTGTGCGCCGCATCGGCTTCAAACACCAGAAGACCTTTGGCATTGAAGAACTTGCCAACGCGATGGCAACTGAAATCCGTGATCGCGTGATCGAGGCAGAGTTCTAGGAACGGTTTCTGCCCGAACGACCAAATAAAAAGCCCGCAGGCATATGCTTGCGGGCTTTTTTGGTTCCGGTGAGGACGGGCGCTTTATTGTGGTGGCAATTTCGGATCATTCTTGGGCAGTTGGGTGTTTTCCCGGGTGCCAGACAAACTGATTTTGCCGACTTGTCCACTGTTTGCGCCGCCATGATGGGCCCGTGCCTGCCCGTATGCGGCGGCCGGATGGCGCGCATTGCCAAATACGTCGCCAATGAACCGCCAGATTTTTGGCACCAGCCAGATCAACAGCAATACAAAAACCGCCAGCAACACAAAGAACACAACCGGATGGAACACCACGGTATAAAGGGCGCCGAACACGGCAATATCTTCGGTCACAGACGCCACGCTGTTGGTCACCGGTTCGGGTGATGTATTGATCGCCGCGCGGCTTCCGGCCTTTGTGAAATGGCTTCCGGCTGCGATGGTTCCACCGACAAGAAGGCTGATCACGGTTTGGGCCTCATCCCCCAGTCCAAGATCAAGTCCGCTTACGGCACCGGCGGCCAGCAAGGCACCAGCCGGAATGCGGATAAAGGTGTGCAGGGCGTCCCAAAGACTGTCAACAACAGGAATTTTGTCGGCGACGAATTCGATCAGATACAGGAAGATCGCAATTGCCAGCACCCACCAGCTGGCCAAAATCTGTAAATCGGGTGGAAGATCGATAAAGCCGAAATTATCCATCATCCCCAGAACAACCACTGTCCCGTACAGATTGACGCCGCTGGCCCAAGCACCGCCCATGCTCAGAGCAAGTGTTTCAACAATTCCCAATGACACGCCCTTTCATTGACATATTCTTCACCAACAAGTGATTACGACAACCCGGTGATTGTGATAAATCACAAGTTGACGCGTCCCAACGCACCTGTTGATGCCATATGTTGATCAATGAAAGGTATGACGATGAACCGCAAGGGTAAAACACCTAAAATCATCTCGTCATGTGCGATGTTTGTATTTTTGACCGGGGCGACAACCACAAGCGCCCTTGCCATGGGAAGCTCAAACACTTGGACGTCTGACGGCACCGATTTGTCTGCCGTTTCCGAACTGGTCGATACCGGCATGTATGATATGGCCGTCGACAAGATCGAAACCATGCTCAAAGACGATCCGGATAATGCCGATCTGTATAATTACCTTGCCTATAGCCAGCGCAATCTGGGCGACTATGACAGTGCCGGGCAAAATTATGAACGCGCGCTTATGATCAACCCGGAACATGTCGGTGCGCTGGAATATCAGGGCGAGCTGTTCCTTAAAACCGGCAAGCCTGAACTCGCACAGGAAAACCTGGCACGACTTGAACAGATTTGCGGAACAGATTGCGCAGAATACAAGGAACTGGCAGGCAAAATCGCCAACTGATCGGATTTCTGTGCCGCCATTTCAACCATCATTCGGAAAAATAGCCCGCCCTATTCGTTAGGATATCTTTTTATTTACGCCTGAAGAGGTCATATGTCGCCGCAAGGCTGATGTTTGAAGAGTGATTAAAGATATGTCTGACGCAATTATGCGCAAAAGCTACACCGTCGTTTGCGTCCGTGCGACCGGACAGCAGATGGATTTGCAGACGGTCTCCGATTATGGGGCGGCGCTTAATTCGGCAAAAGAAGCTCTGACAAACAAGAACAATACCGAAGTACGGATTGTCGAAAGCAAATACGACCAGGCCAGCCGCAAGGACAAAAAACAGGTTATCAAAATCCTGACGGCGGAAAGTGCATCTGGCAGTTCCGGGGGATCGGGCACGCGTGCGCGCAAGGCCAATCCCGGCATATCGCGCGAAACAGCAAACCAGGCTTCCAAAAGCGTAATCAACATCGTCATCGCGATTACCGTGCTTGTCCTTTTGATCGGCATCATGGTCCCGCTGATTTCCCGATAGAACCACCACCGGCCTGACGGCAGGCAGATCAGCCCAATCTTACAGATGGGGCGCCATATCCTTCTGATTTTTCTGGATGCTTGACAGCACCGGGGCGGCTTGTAACAGTTGCTCCGGGCCTTCCTGCTGGCTATAACTTACGCTGATAATATGATCATCAGGTGAAGCGTGAAAATCAGAGCTGCGACAAGAAAAAAGAACGCCCCGCTTAAAAAGGGCTGGTTTGCCGCCGCAGCACTATTGCCGCTTCTTGGCGCCTGCAGCACCGATGATTTTTCCGGGCTGTGGTTTGGATCTTCATCAAGCGATGTCTCAGCAATGCAGCCATCATCGGTTGACGGCCCCGCCATAGACAATCCGCAAACCGGCAATGACTTGAACCGGGCAGCATGCGGATTGTTTTTCGGCAAGACGACACCCGCCGAAGTATCGCATATTGCTGCTACCGAGATTTCACTTACGCGCACCCCGCAAGAAAACCTGATGCAGGCCATTGCCTATGACATCAATGGCAATTACGAAAATGCGCGTAAATTGTATGTCTGGCTGACAGCATCCCCGCCTGAAAACAAAATCAATCTTGATTGTGGTCAGGGCATCAAGCTGACCGGCAATGTCAACGCCCTCGCCCAGCGTCGATTGGTTGCACTTGATGAAATTGCCCCACAATTTGCCCGTTCAAGCGAAATTGAATCGGTCGTGGCGGCAGCAACCGTCGCACCGGGCCCTGATCTTCCCGATCCGCCCAAGGTGGAGCGTGATCGTCGTTTTTATGAAACCGGTGGCGTTGTTACTGCCGAACCCGAAGACAGTACCAAGCCGATCGAACGCATGGACATGCCGGTCAGTGAAAACACGGCCCAGCTCACCCGGGTTGAACGCCGTGTATCACAACCGCAAACCACATCAACGCCATCGGCCGCCATGACAAATCCGGGCACCGTGGCAGCACCGGCAACAGCGGCTTCGCAGTCAACGATTATTCCGGTCATCCCCGCGCAACCGGCACCTGTTGCGGAACAGATGCCTGCGGCAAGCCCAAAAACAGTCAAAACCCCGGTGACCGAGGCACCGACAATCGCCGGAACAGCGGCCGATGTCGACCATCAGGGTGCAGTTGTTGCCACCAATTCCCGACCGGTTGAGCAAGGGGAACTCGAAATCATTGATCGCGAACCATCAAGCACGATGATCGAATTGCCGATGGCATCGCAATCCACGCCGGCGTCGGCGCCAGCGCCGCGCAGCACACCAAGTGTTGCGGAAAAAACCGCACCTGCACCTGCTCCCGCTCGGACATCTGCACCGGCGGCCTCGTCTGAAACCCGGTCAGCCCCCTATTATGCTGTTCAGTTGGCAGCATACCGGTCGCGCGGTCGTGCCGAAGATGCTTGGCCGAAATTTCAGAATTCATCTCGGGGAATGCTGACAAACGCCGATCATGAGGTCGTCAGTATCGCAATTGAGGGCAAGGGTTTGTTTTTCCGTCTTCTGACCGGAACATATGCGCGTCAGTCAGAGGCCGCCCAAGCCTGTAACCAGCTTAAATCAGCCGGCGTTGATTGCCTGATCCGCCGTGTGGAACGCTGAATCCCGCGCCTGCTTTGACGGTATGGCTGAGATAGCCGCACGTTTAACAATCAACGGTCCAACCTTGCCTAACGCTTTTTATTGAGTCGCACAAGCACATCTGGCCGCGTCTTGTGGCCGTGACGGCGTAAAAAGCCCGGCAAGCGCGCCAGCAGATACTCGATTTTTGTATTATGTCGATAATACCGCCATCGCAGATGCTGGATCAGGCGGCGGGTTCGTTTTGAACCGGCCGCCAGCAATGGCAGGCCCAGCGCGATGAACACCATACCGAAAAATGGCGGCGGCAATGGCAAAAACACCAATCCGATCAACAAACAAAGTCCCCCGGTCAGGATCAAAGCCATTGATTTCAAATTCGACAGTCTGCGCACGACGAAACCTTGTTTCCCGACAACCGCTTTGTTGCGCGCATTATCTATGGCTTGTGGTGCCCCACCAAAAGAATGTTCAAAGACATTTGATCAACAGGGGAATTGCTATTGTCGTGCACTGGGTTACATTGCAGTCAGAAATTCCAAACTCATCAGGTGAAAGACATGCTTTCCGCCCTTAAAACAGACAAGGCACAAATGCCATCCGCAGATACCGCATTGCCCGGTCGCGACGATGCCATTGCCGTCGCAGAACGTAACGTTGTGACCGGAAACCCGATGGCGGGTCCCTTCCCCGACAGTCTCGAAGTTGCTGTCTTTGGCATGGGATGTTTTTGGGGGGCCGAGCGCCTGTTCTGGAAAGCGGACGGCGTCTGGACCACCACTGTCGGGTATGCCGGCGGCTATACCCGCAATCCGACATACCGCGAAGTGTGTAGCGGCATGACCGGCCATGCCGAAGTTGTGATGGTTGTTTTCGACCCGGCTGTGATTTCCTATCAGAAACTGCTGAAGCTGTTTTGGGAAAATCATGACCCGACCCAGGGCATGCGTCAGGGCAATGACATCGGCACACAGTATCGTTCGGTGATCTACACGACCAACCCCGATCAAAAAGCCGCGGCAATTACATCGCGCGATGCATATCACGCGGCCCTTGATACCGCTGGTCAGGGCGGGATCACCACCGAAATTTCCGATGCGCCGACATTCTATTACGCCGAAGATTTCCATCAGCAGTATCTGCACAAAAATCCTGATGGATATTGCGGACTGGGCGGCACCGGGGTTTCCTGCCCCGGTATGTAAAAGCCGAATTTGACCTGTCTTCAAAAACGGACCGCATCGCGTCGGCTATCGACAAATCAGATGCTTGTCATATTTCATGACCGGTATATTCTTTGGCTTGATTGGTAGGCAAAGGATATACAAAGAGATATGCCGGGTCCGTTTTTGAAAGACCGATACTTTATCGGCCTGCATATATCCTGGTGGCTACTGGGACTTTGGTTATGCGGCGGCATTGAATATGCCCTTGCCCTGACCGATAGTGACGCGACATTTCCCCCGCTTTCGACATCACTTGTCTTTTTCCTTTCCGTTGCCGGATTGCTTGCGATCGTGCATTTCATGGTGCGCCGAAACGCCAAATCACGGCAGCGGTTCTTTGCCCGCCTGCCCGGGCTGGTGTTCCGCATTGATGAATTCGGCAAGATCGAATTTGCATCGGATCAGGGTCTTGACTGGGCCGGTGCATCAATTACGGACAGCTTGCGCAATCAGATTTTTGATCATGAAGCCCTGATGAACCTTCGCCAGGCGGCAATCGAGGCCAAAGGCGAAATTCAAACGACCGAAATGTCTGTAAAAACCAATCACGGTGAACAACGCTGGGTGCGTATTCAAATGCGTGCCTTGCCGCCGATCACCCAAGATTGTCAGATTGATTGCATTATTTGGGACATCACCGAACTGGTCGAAGAACGCAACCGCCGCCAGGAAAGCGAAGAACGGCTCAAGATCCTTGAAACCCTGAGCAACGAAGCAATCTTTCTGCATGATGGCGGGAAATGCATCGATACCAATAATGCCGCCGAACGCATGTTTGGTTATGATCGTTCCGAACTTCTGTTGCTGAGTGCAGCGGACATTATCTCAAGCGAAACCTTGCCGCTTGTCATGGCCAATATCCGCTCTGGATATGACAAACCTTACGAGGCGATTGCTGTTTGCAAGGATGGCAGCAAGTTTCCCTGTGAAATCAATGGCAGAAATGTCGTTGTCCAAGGACAGACTTTGCGGCTGACCAGCTTTACCAATATCTCGGACCGCAAATTCACAGAGGAACAAATTCGTTTCCAGGCCAATCATGATGCGCTGACATCCCTGCCGAACCGCTATTTGTTCATGGACCGGCTGAACTTTGCAATCAAACTGTCAAAGCGACGGCGTGAATGCTTTGCCCTGATGTTCATCGATATTGACGAATTCAAGTCGCTGAATGATACCGGTGGTCATTCCACAGGCGACAAGGCACTTGATGAAATTGCCAAGCGACTGACAGGAACATTGCGCAATGTCGATACCGTTGCTCGCATTGGCGGTGATGAATTCACCATTATTCTGCCCGGCACCGAAACGCCAGAAGACGCCGAACTTGTTGCGCGCAAACTGCAAACCGCCCTATCAGGCAGCGCCATTGAATTTGGTGATGACCTGTCGCCCTATACGGTGACAGCATCCATTGGCATCGCGCTTTATCCCGATCACGGCGAGACCGTCGATGAATTGATTGCCGCGGCGGATGATGCGATGTATGCCGCGAAAAAAAGCGGAAGGAACACCTTCCGCTTTGCGACAAACAACCGTTCACGTACCGAATAGTTGAATATTCGGCGGGGTTTGCCGGTTTATACCGGCTTCCCGCCATATTCACGGCTGAGATCGGCACAAACACGCCGAACCTTAAGCCCAAGCTGTTCGATGTGATCGTTTGGAATACGTGCAGCCGGCCCTGACAGGGAAAGCGCTGCGATCGGACTTCCGGTTTCGTCGCGAACCACCCCTGCAACACATCGCAGGCCAACGGCATGTTCCTCGTCATCAAGGGCATAGCCGCGCTGGCGGGCGCGTTCCAGATCCTTTTCAAGAGCACCGGTCGAAACCAGTGTCCGTTCCGTGATTTTTGGCAATCCATGCTTGGCAACGACGGATTTCAGTTCGGTTTCCGGCAGGAACGCCAACAACGCCTTGCCAACACCGGAACAATGCATCAATGCGCGGCGTCCCGGCGTGACCAGTGCGCGCATCATTTTGCGGCATTCGACCTGTGACAGGAAAATGACCTCCCCACCGTCGGCCACGGCCAGATTAACTGTTTCACCGCTATCTTCCATCAATGCCCGCATATAGGGACGGGCAATCTGGCTCAGATTGCGGTTTTTCGTGAATGCATTCCCCACACTGAAGGCCTGAACACCGACAAACCACAATGTCCGTTCGCCATCAAACGACACATAGCGTTCGTGTTGCATGGTCGTCAGCAACCTGTGGGCGGTTGATGGAGGCAACTTCACCTGTTGCGCAATTTCGGTCAGCGTCATGCCATCATCGCTTTCTGCAAGCGCATTAAGGATGCTTAACGCCCTGACCAGTGATTGAACCTGCTGCATGCAGATACGTCTCCCTGAACTGGTCCGTTTAACGGACCGCTATTTCACCATTGCCAGTGATATTATGGGATCATTCTAATGGGCGCACGGACTTTTGCTTCATCCAAACGAAAGTGGAATATGTAACAAGGTAAACCGTTGCTGCTGCAAACGAAACCAGCGTCCCGACATTCAGCCCAAGCACAGGATAGCTCAGCGATACGGCCAGGATATATGTCCAAAGTGCCCCCATGCCGCGCGGGAAATTCCGCACCAGCGTATGAACAGGTGCCGCACCGTAACTGAAATGCAAAATGATCATTGTCGGATAAAGCGCAACCGGAAAACCCGAAAGCAACCCTGACCACCGTGGGCCAATCCACGCCGCCAGACCACTGATAATCAGCACGATCACCGACGCCAATCCGGCCCGGAACAGGATAACGCGTTTGGTAACCCGCACCCGGTTGAGAATTTTGACATTCTCGATTTTCCGAAACAGGACGAGAGCGGCAAAAATCGCAAACAGCAAAATGATCGCAGCCTGCGTCAGGGTCATTGATGTCAATTGGAACAACCACGACACCGCAAGATACACAGCAAAGGCCGCAAGCGAACTTAGTACAATCTGCGGGATCACGGGCAAACGCACCAAGCGACATGATGCATGAAAATAGCCATACAGAAATGCCAGCGTGGCAATCAGCCCCGGCATTGCATAGACGGCACTTTCACTGGCAAAGGCAATGCCCTGCTCTACTGCGATGAAATAAAGCAAAATTGCCGTCCCCAACGGATAACCCGACAGGATACCTGCGGCACGCGGCCCTGCGCGTTCTGCCAGAAAGGACAGACCAAGAACCATTCCAACCGAGACACTCAGTTTGGCCAGTATCAGTTCCACGTTCGGGCACCTCGCGCACAACAGTCACTTAATGACAATTTATCAACAAATTGACTGTATCGCTATATGGTTTGCCCAACGCGGGCAAGCATGAACCACTTTGCAATGGTCCGCCCATTAAAAATGCGGACATCGCAATCGATGCCCGCAATATTTCCGTTCATACATCGGTGATCGGTACATCACGCCGAAAACAGAACGACCGCATCCCAAAGCAGCTTGATCCCGGTCAGGAACAGCAATGCGTAGCAAACCCTGTAAAACAGCACGACATTCACCTTGTCATGCGCCCACAGCCCCACCCAGGTGCCGAACAATGCAACAGGTATCAGCACAGCTGACGTTCCAAGGTTTGCACTGCTGAACTGGCCAAGGAACCAGTACGGTACGAGTTTGACATAATTGACGACGATGAAAAACATCACCGTGGTACCGACAAAAATCGACTTGTCCATCCGCTGCGGCAACAAAAAGACTGAAACCGGCGGCCCGCCCGCATGGGCGACAAAGCTTGTGAACCCTGCAAGGCTCCCCAGGACCGATCCTTTTCCCCAGGTTGCTTCTTTTGGAGTGTCGCCTGCTTTCTTGCCACGCAGCCAGTGATCCAGGGTAAAGACAATGGCAATCAGTGCGATGATCAGTTTGACAGCCGCCACACTCAGATAACTGAAGGTCAAGACACCAACCAGTATCCCGACAAGTGCTGCGGGCACCAGAATAAGCATATTGCGCCGGTCCCAACGATTGCGATAGGCCCAGACATTGGCAACATCCATCAAACACAGGATCGGCAACATGATTGCTGCTGCGGCTTGTGGCGATACGGCCAATGCCATCAATGGCACGGCGATCACCCCCAACCCGCCACCAAATCCGCTTTTTGAGACCCCGGCAATCAGAACAGCCGGCACTGCGACCGCATAAAAGAACGGATCTGTGATGAAATCCATGGAAATTCCCTGAGACAGGTTAGGTCAGTGATGAAAAGATTACCAAGGGCCGTTAAGCAGCCCCTTTGGCGCGATCTTCAACGTTCGGTAAGACGCGGCATCAATTCGACGAAATTGCAGGGGCGATGGCGAATATCGAGTTGATAGGTCAGGATTTCATCCCACGCATCCTTGCAAGCACCGGTCGATCCCGGCAGCGCGAACATATAGGTGCCCTTGCACACCCCGGCTGTTGCCCGGGATTGCACGGTTGATGTCCCGATCTTCTGGAACGAAATCCAGCGGAACAGTTCCCCGAAACCCGGGATTTCCTTTTCATAAAGGGCACGATGGGCTTCGACCGTAACGTCACGCCCGGTGACACCCGTGCCACCCGTCGTGATGATCACATCAATTTCCGGGTTCTCGCACCAGTTTGCCAATTGGTCGCTCAGTGCGCCCTGATCATCTGGCAAGATTTTCCGATCAAACACGCGATGACCGTTTTCTTTGATGCGACTGACAAGAACATCACCCGATGTGTCATTCGCGGCCGTACGCGTATCACTGACCGTTAAAACGGCAATGTTGATCGATACAAACGGCTTGCTTTCATCTATCCCGGCCAAACTGACCTCCCGACTTTTTTTGTGACCAGATCAAACTAGTACGCCGCATTTGATGTGCAAGCCTTTTCATATTAACCGACATTTTGATTGCAGGTACCGAATCATGATCGACCAAAATCACATTGATTTTTGTCATTTAATTAGCACACCGCGCAAATAACCACCAATCTCGGCAAAGATTTTTTACCTCTAATGATTTCCAATAAACTCAATATTTATCAAATGATTATCAAAATATCTCAATCTTATATCGCAGGATTTTTGACATAATTGGTATTACCAATACTGGACATCGACGTTACTCTGCTTGCCGCCCGACATTTTTCACCGTAGAAAAACGGTATGAAGATACCAAATTAGCGCCCCATTTGGACGCTATCAAACAATCACAAACAGGCAGGAAACAGAGGCCCCATCATGAGCGACGTGCTTTGGAAACCGACGACGGAACGCGTTGAAAACGCAAATGTCACCAGCTTTCGCCGCTGGGTTAACGATAAACACGGCCTGGATCTCCAAAGCTTCACGGCGCTGTATGACTGGTCTGTGGATCAGGCTGAAAAGTTCTGGCCTGCCCTGATTGAATATACTGATCTCAAGGCTGAAACCTGGGGTGAGCGCGTCCTGATTGACGGCAACAAAATGCCCGGCGCACAGTTTTTCCCCGATGCACGCCTGAATTTTGCGGAAAACCTTCTGGTTCGCGATGACAATACCGATGCCCTGGTTTTCTGGGGCGAGGACAAGGTAAAAACACGCCTGTCATGGGCGGAACTCAATATCGCCGTATCGCGCTTTTCACAGGCCCTTCGCGCCGAAGGTGTCGGCAAAGGCGATCGCGTCTGCGGCTATATGCCCAATATGGGCGAAACCGTGATCGCGCTGCTTGCCACGGCCGCCATCGGGGCAACCTGGTCTTCCGCCTCCCCCGACTTTGGCGTCCAGGGCGTTGTTGATCGCTTCGGCCAGATCGAACCGACTGTGATGATCACGGTCGATGGATACCATTATAATGGCAAACAGCACGACATCCGCGAAAAGGTCCGCGATGTTGTTGACCGGATCGACAGCCTGAAAAAGGTCGTCATCGTCAAATATGCCTTTGATGGCACTGACAGCACCGGCATTCGCAACGCGGTTACCTATGATGATTTCATCGCCCCGTTCGAAGGCGCAAAGATCACCTTTGAACAGGTTGAATTCAATCATCCGCTTTATGTCATGTTCTCGTCGGGAACAACGGGCAAACCGAAATGCATTGTCCATGGCACCGGCGGGACCTTGTTGAAACAGGTCTCCGAACATGTCCTGCATTGTGACGTGGCACCGGGCGACCGGGTATTCTATTTCACCACCTGCGGCTGGATGATGTGGAACTGGCTGATGGCCGGTCTGGCTGCCGGGGCAACGCTGCTGCTGTATGATGGATCGCCCTTCTATCCCAGCGGCAACATCCTGTTTGACTATGCCGATGCAGAAGGCATGACCCTGTTCGGGACATCTGCCAAATATATTGATGCCTTGGCCAAGGCGGAACTCAAACCGCGTGCGACCCACGATCTGTCAACCGTACGTGCGATGACATCGACAGGCTCGCCGCTGGCACCTGAAAGCTTCGATTACGTTTACCGCGACATCAAGGAAGACATTCATCTGGCATCAATTTCGGGGGGCACCGACATCCTTGGCTGTTTCGTGCTGGCATCACCGGTTCTGCCGGTCAAACGCGGCGTCATCCAGACCCGTGCCCTTGGGGTTGCTGTTGATGTCTTTAACGATGACGGCAAAGCCGTTCGCAACGAGAAAGGCGAACTGGTCTGCACCAAGCCCTTCCCGTCCATGCCGGTCGGCTTCTGGAACGATCCGGACGGATCACGGTATCATGCCGCTTATTTTGACCGGTTCGAGAATATCTGGTGCCATGGCGATTATGTCGAACTCGACGACGAAGGCGGCATGGTTATCTATGGCCGCTCGGACGCGACGCTTAATCCGGGTGGTGTGCGTATCGGTACAGCGGAAATCTATCGCCAGGTCGAAAAGCTTCCTGAAATTCAGGAATCGATTGTCATCGGTCAGGACTGGGATAATGACGTAAGGGTCATTCTGTTTGTTGTGCTGCGCGACAATTACGAATTGGATGCAGCTCTGATCGACAAGATCAAAAAGCAGATCCGCAACAACTGTACCCCGCGCCATGTTCCGGCAAAGGTGATTGCCGTTGCCGATATTCCGCGCACCAAATCGGGCAAGATCACCGAACTTGCGGTGCGTGATGTGGTTCACGGGCGCCCGGTCAAAAATCAGGAAGCTCTAGCAAATCCCACAGCGCTCGAGTTGTTCTCCAATCTTGGTGAACTCAAGAAATAATCACGCAACACCTCCTGAACATCCGGTCAGGAGGTGTTTTTCTTTTGCGGCGTCACGCGGGCCCGACGGAAAGAAGCCGGAGTCATTCCCGTCCGATTCCGCACCGCGAAGTGCATCTTTTTTACACAGGGTGAAATATTGACCTTTTTTTGAACAGTTGCTCATTCTGCGCGAAAAAAGTTCGTGCAATCTGCAAAAGCATCCCCATGCACTGTCAATTCATCCGTTAAATTACTGATATAACAGATAATTCTCAATTCGCCATTTATAGAAGTTCAAACATTCATACCGCGACCAACAGCCAAAAACCGGCGATTTTCCGACCAAATCGGCTTTGGCCCGACCAGTATAAAATTTTTCGCACTTGACACATAGCGGCCTAAAATTTCTTAATTTGGCAATCCAATCTATTTGGATAGATGGATATGCTACATCGCGTATCCAGGGTGGTACAAAAGCTAAAAACAATGCTTTGCTAATAAGGGAGCTCATCTATGAAAATCAAAACGATCCTTGCCGCAGGCGCAATGACCGTTGCAGCCGTTGCCGCGCAGAATGCACAGGCTGGTGCCGTGCTTGACGGCATTAAGGCCAAAGGTTTCGTTCAGTGTGGCGTGAACACCGGTCTTCCGGGTTTCTCCGCTGCCAATGCCGAAGGTAAGTGGGAAGGCATTGACGTTGATGTTTGCCGTGCAATTGCAGCAGCAGTTCTCGGTGACGCAAACAGCGTTCAGTACACCCCGCTGACCGCCGCACAGCGTTTCACCGCTCTGCAGTCTGGTGAAATCGACATTCTGTCGCGTAACACCACGGCAACCACCACTCGTGACGCGAAACTGGGTCTGACCTTTGTCGGCATCAACTACTATGACGGTCAGGGCTTCCTGATCCCGAAAGCTCTTGGCGTTAAAAGCGCGACCGAGCTTGACGGCGCAACCGTCTGCGTTGAGCCGGGCACCACGACCGAGCTGAACCTGGCTGATTACTTCCGCGCGAAAGGCATGAGCTTCGAGCCGGTCGTTATCGAAAACATCAACGAAGCAACCGCAGCCTTCTTCTCGGGCCGTTGCGACGTTTACACCACGGATGCTTCGGGTCTTGCTTCGATCCGCACCACCATGGCGGAAAACCCGGATGATTACATGATCCTTCCGGAAATCATCTCCAAAGAGCCGCTTGGCCCGGTTGTCGCCCAGGGTGACGAACAGTGGTCGGACGTAGCTCGTTGGGCGCTGACCGCAATGGTCGAAGCAGAAGAACTTGGCGTCACCATGGAAAATGTTGACGACATGAAAGCAAACAGCACCAACCCGGGCATCCAGCGTCTGCTGGGCGTATCGCCGGGCATGGGCGAAGCTCTTGGTCTTGACGAAGAGTGGGCTTACCGCATCATCAAGAACGTTGGTAACTACGGCGAAAGCTACGAGAAAAACGTTACCGCCAAGCTTGGCCTCGAGCGTGGTCTGAACGCTCTGTGGACCGATGGTGGCCTGCAGTACGCATGGCCGGTTCGCTAATACGATAGCAACCGTACGCTAAAACCTACGAAGCTCCGCCCCACTGCCTGAACGCATGGGCGGAGCTTTTCGTTAGGTGGCTACTGATTTTGGATACAATCTACACCTGAGGGTCATATGAGTAAGCCTCAAAATGCCCAGGGGGATGTTCGCTCCAAGAGCCTCGTCGATTACCTGAATGACGAGAACGTTCGCGCCGTGCTTTACCAGATCGTCGCGATCGGTCTTATCATTCTGGCTGGTTGGTACCTGGTGTCGAACACCCTGTACAACCTCGCTCAGCAGAACATCTCTACCGGCTACGGGTTCCTTGATCTTGAAGCATCCTTCGAGATCAGCGAGACCATGATTGATTACAGTGCCAAAAGCAATTACGCGACAGCACTGGTCGTCGGTCTTCTCAACACCGTAAAGGTCTCGGTGCTTGGCATCGTTCTTTGCACGATCATTGGGACGATTTTTGGCGTCGCACGCCTGTCGTCAAACTGGATCGTACGGAAACTGGCAACGGTTTACGTTGAAACCTTCCGTAACATCCCGGTCCTGCTTCAGCTGTTCTTCTGGTACGCGCTGATCCCCGGGGCGTTCCCCCACCCGCGTGATGCCCTGGAACCTCTTCCGGGTGTGCTTTTCACGTCGCGCGGCATGTATATGCCGGTTCCGGTGGCTGATACGGCCTATACCCTGATGGGAATTGCCGCGATCATCGCACTTGTTGCGATCTTCTTCATCAAACGCTGGGCGAAGAAACGTCAGGACGCAACCGGGCAACCATTCCCGATGTTCCTGACCGGTCTTGGCATTTTTGTCGGTCTTGTCTTGCTTGCCTATCTGGCAGGTGGTGCACCGACCGAAATGAGCATGCCGGAACTCAAAGGCTTCAACATTCGTGGCGGTTATAACATTTCGCCGGAATTCCTGGCGGTTCTGATCGGCCTGACTGTCTATACCTCGACCTATGTTGCCGAGGTTGTCCGTTCCGGTATCCAGGCTGTTCCGAGTGGCCAGTGGGAAGCGGCCGACAGCCTTGGCATCAAGCGTTCTGTCGCCCTTCGCAAAGTGATCCTGCCGCAATCCATGCGCGTTGCGATCCCGCCGCTCACCAACCAGTATCTGAACCTGACCAAAAACAGCTCGCTTGCGGTTGCGGTTGGTTATCCGGATCTGGTTTCTGTTTCCAACACGACCATGAACCAGACAGGTCAGGCGATCGAGGCCATCTCGATCTTCATGTCGATCTATCTTGGTTTGTCCTTGTTGACCTCGCTCTTTATGAACTGGTTCAACAAGAAAATGGCACTGGTGGAGAGGTAATATGTCCGATAACGCAAAATCACCTCCTCTTCCTACCGGCACCTTTGCCGAACGTGCCGTTTCCTGGTCGAAGAAGAACCTGTTTGACGGCTGGTTCAATTCCATCCTGACGATTGGCGCCATCGCCTTTCTGCTGTGGTTGATCCCGCCGATCATTGAATGGGGCATTGTCAACGCAACCCTGGAACCGACCATCGAGGGCTGTAAAGAAGTCAGCGGTGCCTGCTGGGGCTTTGTGAATGCCAACTTGCGGCTGATCCTGTTTGGCACCTACCCGTATGATGAACAGTGGCGCCCGCTGCTGGCCATGATCATTTTGATGGGCATCATCTGCGGCAGCCTTGGCGCGGTTAAGTATCCCGGCCTGCGCAAGGCGATCATCCCGATGTGGGTGATCGGTGTACCGGTCATTGCCATTCTGATGTGGGGTGGTGTTCTGGGTCTTACCTATGTCCAGAACAGCTATTGGGGCGGCCTGCCGCTGACCCTGATCCTGTCATCGATCGGTGTGATCTTTGCCTTTCCGTTCGGTTTGCTTCTTGCACTGGGTCGCCAGTCGCACATGCCGGCCATCAAAACCATGTCCGTGGTCTATATCGAAGTCATTCGTGGTGTGCCGCTGATTACGGTTCTGTTCATGGCATCGGTCATGTTCCCGCTGTTCCTGCCCGATGGGGTTACCATCGACAAGTTGCTGCGTGCACAGATCGGTATCATCCTGTTTACCGCCGCCTACCTTGCCGAGGTATTCCGTGGTGGTTTGCAGGCCGTTCCGCGTGGCCAGTTTGAAGCAGGTGACAGCCTTGCACTGTCCTATTGGCAGTCCATGCGCCTGATCATCCTGCCGCAGGCACTGCGTCTGGTTATTCCGCCAACCGTGAACAGCTTCATCTCGATGTTCAAGGATACCACGCTGGTCGTGATTATCGGCCTGTTTGACTTCCTTGGCACCGTGAAGCTGGCACTGCGCAGTGACCCGGCCTGGACCAAGTATTACGTCGAAGGTTATGCCTTCGCCGCGGCAATTTTCTTCCTGATCTGTTTCTCGATGGCGAAATATTCCGCCTATCTTGAAAAAGAGCTTCGCAAAGGCGAACGCAGGTAAGGAGTGAGGAAAGAACAATGACTGTAGCAACTGAAACCACTACCGGCGCTGTGCCTTCTCCGAGCGAGGAAGATGTCATCGTCGTCAACAAGATGAACAAATGGTACGGCAATTTCCACGTTCTGCGGGATATTGACCTTACCGTTCGCAAGGGTGAGCGTATCGTTATCTGTGGCCCGTCGGGTTCGGGTAAATCGACACTGATCCGCACGATGAACCGTCTGGAAACCTATCAGACCGGCGAAATCACCGTGGATGGCATCCTTCTGGGTGACGATGTCAAAAACATCGAAGCCGTTCGTCGCGAAGTATGCATGGTGTTCCAGCACTTCAACCTGTTCCCGCACATGACTGTGCTTGAAAACCTGACACTGGCACCGATCTGGGTTCGCAAGATGCCCAAGAAAGAAGCCAATGATCTGGCCATGCACTATCTAGAGCGTGTTCGCATCGCCGAGCAGGCCCACAAATACCCTGGTCAGCTTTCCGGTGGCCAGCAGCAGCGTGTGGCAATTGCCCGTTCGCTCTGCATGCAGCCGAAAATCATGCTGTTTGATGAGCCGACCTCGGCACTTGACCCAGAAATGGTCAAGGAAGTTCTCGACGTTATGGTCGAACTTGCAAAAGAAGGCATGACCATGCTGTGCGTGACCCACGAAATGGGCTTTGCCAAAGAGGTCGCCGATCGCGTGATCTTTATGGATGCCGGCCAGATCATTGAAATGGCTGGTCCACATGAATTCTTCGACAATCCGAAAAGCGAACGTACCAAGCTGTTCCTCAGCCAGATTCTTTCGCACTAAGCGGATTTTCAGACTTCACGACCTTATGCAAAACGGCCCCGATCGGGGCCGTTTTCATTTTTGTGAAATTGATGCTTGCCCCCTGCCCGCCAATTGCCGAAACTCTGCGCAAACTGGATCACAACCGGAATTTCAATGACCCAAGCTGCATCTTCTCATTCGGACAGCACGGCCTTCGTTGCCGTTGAAAAACTTACCAAACGCTTCGGGTCTGTGGTTGCCGTCAACAATGTCGATCTGACCCTTTCGCGGGGCGAAACGATGGCGATTATCGGGCCGTCCGCGGCCGGGAAAAGTGTTCTGATGAAATGCCTGGTGGGCATTTATGGTGCCGATGAAGGTGCCATTTACCTTGATAAGGATGATGTCAGCGATACCAACGCCCCCGAACGTCCGAAATGGGCGGCAAAGATCGGGATGCTGTTTCAGCAAAACGCCCTGTTTGACAGCCTGACGGTCTGGGAAAATATCTGTTTTCGTCAGATTGAACTGGGCACACTCAGCCGCAAGGCCGCCAAAGAGCGGGCTGTCGAACTGCTTGGACTTGTCGGGCTGGCCGAAGAAAGTGCGGAACTGACACCAAGCGATCTGTCCGGTGGCATGCAAAAGCGCGTTGGCATAGCGCGGGCAATCTCAACCGATCCGGAACTTCTGCTGCTTGACAATCCGACGGCGGGGCTGGATCCGGTTTTGTCGAACCATATCGAACTGATGATTTCAAAGATCGCGACACAGCGCGGCACAACCGTCATTTCGATCACCAACGATATGCAAATCGCCCGCACCCGGTATCAAAACCTGATGATGATGCATGATGGTAAAGTCTATTGGTCCGGCAAGACGGACGACATTGACGATGCCCACAACGCCCATCTGACCCAGATGCTTGATGGTTCATCGCAAGGCCCGATCACCATGCGGACCGGCAAACGCGAAGACGGTATCTTCGCCTGATCCCGTCCCTGCCACACACCAATTCACGCACAGCTCAGACCGGACGCATTTCAGGTTGTTGATCAGTTTGCGGTATAGACCGACACATCGGCTTCACGGATCACATCCGACCAGATTGGCCCGGGATGACGATCGGTAAACAGGGCATCAATTTCGGACAGGTGCCCCAGACGCACCATGGCGCGCCGCCCGAATTTCGAGGCATCGGTACACAGGAATGTCTGACGCGCATTGGAAATGATCGCGCGGGCAACCCGCACTTCCCGATAATCGAAATCCATCAAACTGCCGTCTTCATCGACACCAGAAATGCCGATAATGGCGTAATCGACCTTGAACTGGTTGATGAAGTCTATCGTTGCCTCACCGATCACGCCAAAGTCACGCTGGCGCACAACACCGCCGGCAATGATTACCTCAAACCCCTGATTGGCGGCGCAAATTTCCGCGACATGCAGATTGTTGGTGATGATTTTAAGGCTTTTGTGACCCGAAAGTGCATGGGCCACTTCCTCGTTGGTGGTGCCGATATTGATAAAGAGCGATGCACCTTCGGGAATATGTTCGGCAACCAGTTTCGCAATTTCGCGTTTGCTGCCAAGGTTGAGAACCTGACGGTCCTGATAGGCCGTATTCTCGGTCGTGGACACGCTTGCCGCGCCACCGTGATAACGCGCAATCAGCCCCTCTTCGGCCATCTCGTTGATGTCTCGACGGATGGTTTGCGGGGTTACGGAAAAATGTTCGGCAAGGGAATCAATCGTCATAAAGCTGTTGGACGCCACAAGTTCGAGTATCTCACGACGCCGCCGATCCAGTTTTCCCATGCCGTTCTCTCCTGATATTTTCTGATTTTCATATTGGCGGGCAAATTTTCGTTACCGATCAAAATGCGGTGAATTTTCCTGTCTTGCAAGCGCAGTTGTGCAAATTCAGTCGCAATTTTTCAAGTCCAGGGCAATCGGTTACACAAATTGGCTGGGGAAACCCGCAAACCAGTCATTCGATGTTGCTGTTTCAGCCCGAATAAAATCGATGAGTGGTCGAATACGCGCCGCGTCAATGACGTCATTGTGACACACCAGAAAATAGTCCCGATGGATTGGAATGCTGTGGGGCATCACCGCAACAAGATCATCAAACATGTTGCCCATATAATATGGCAGGACACATAACCCGTACCCCGCACGACATGCCTTGGCCTGCGCAAACACGCTTGACGTCTGATAGGACGGCCGCAATCCGGGGACGATCTCACCCAAATAGTTCAGTTCGGGTGTAAAGATCATGTCTTCGATATAGCCAATAAAAGGATGCTTCGCCAAATCCGATCTTCGTTCGATTTTGCCGTGCTGTTTCAGGTAATCCTTGGATGCATAGATATAGAGTATATAGCTGCAGATCTTTTCAAAATAGTATGCCCCCGCCTTTGGCGTATTAAGCGAAATCGAAATGTCCGCTTCGCGCCGGGACAGAGAAACAATTTGCTGAATATTGACCATTTCAATGGTCAGGTTCGGATGTTGCGACGCGAAGTGCGGAAGCCTGTCTGCGATGAAGAAACTCCCGAATCCTTCCGGAACACTTAGCCGGATTACCCCGCTTAGCGGTATTGTACCCTCGCCGACGACACCAAGCATCTTGTCGGCTTCAATCGACATCGCCCGGGCCGGTTCCATCAGCTTTTCCCCCATGAAAGTCAGGGTATAGCCCGTTCCGCTTCGTTGAAACAATTTGGCGCCGATGCCTTCTTCAAGGCGATCAATGCGCCGGGCAACCGTTACGTGGCTGGTGCGCAATCGGCGCGCCGCCGCAGACAGCTTGCCCTCTTGTGCAACTGCGAGAAAATACTGCAAATCATCCCAGGAGAATTGACGCATCCACCAACCTGTTCATTTTTGTACAATCATTGTCCAAAATTATATATTTGAAGGTGTTTTGGTCAATGTTATCGTAATTCAAAGTTCTGAATAACCAAATCAAACTAACAAAAAACACCAATAATTCAGATACTTGACTGACACATTTCACTTGCGCCCACCCATAACAAAAATGTGCAGTCAAACAACGTCCTACAGTCCGTTGTCTCATTCTTGACGACGGATACTTCATTCCATCAGGGAGGAATCTAGATGAAGAAGTTCACGATTGCATCGGTTGCAATTATGGCAGCAGCCGCTGCACTGCCCGCCCATGCCGAGATTTCAGATGACGTCGTCAAAATCGGCATTCTCAATGATCAGTCGGGCGTCTATGCCGACTTCGGCGGTGTCTGGTCATTCGAAGCAGCCAAAATGGCCGTTGAAGATTTCGGCGGCACCGTTCAGGGAAAGCCGGTTGAAGTCATTACAGCTGACCATCAGAACAAGCCTGATGTTGCGGCCAACATTGCACGTCAATGGTATGATCAGGACCAAGTTGATGCCATCATGGAATTGACGACGTCTTCGGTCGCACTTGCCGTGCAAGGCATTTCAAAAGAAAAGAAAAAGATCGATATCGTTACCGGTGCTGCAACAACGGCACTGACAGGCGAACAATGTTCCCCATACGGTTTCCACTGGGCATATGACACGCACGCACTTGCTGTTGGCACCGGCGGCGCACTGGTCAATAACGGTGGAGACAGCTGGTTCTTTCTTACTGCTGATTACGCGTTTGGCTATTCACTCGAAGAACAGACCGGTAACTTTGTAAAAGAAAGCGGCGGTACCGTATCGGGTTCAGTCCGTCATCCTCTTGGAACGAACGACTATTCTTCCTTCCTGCTTCAGGCACAGGCATCCGGGGCAAAAGTTATTGGCCTTGCCAATGCTGGTCTTGATACCGCCAACGCGATCAAGCAGGCATCGGAATTCGGTATCGTACAGAGCGGCCAGCGACTGGCTGCCTTGCTCTTTACGCTTGCAGAAGTCCATGGTCTGGGCGCCAAGGCATCCCAGGGGCTGACCCTGACCGAGGGTTTCTATTGGGATCGTAATGACGAAACCCGCGAATTTGGCAAACGCTTCTTTGACCGCACGGGTCGTATGCCAAACATGATTCAGGCTGGCACCTATTCGGCAGTTCTTCAGTATCTCAAGGCCATTGATAAAACCGGCACTGACGAAACCGAAGCTGTCGCCAAGGCCCTGCATGAAATGCCGGTCAATGACGTTTTTGCCAACAATGGCAAGGTCGGCGCCAACGGCCGCATGATTTACGACATGTATCTCATGGAAGTAAAATCGCCAGACCAAATGACGGGTGACTGGGACTACTACAACATCCTTGATACCGTTCCTGGCAACAAGGCCTTCATCGATCCGGCCGAAAGCGGTTGCAGCCTGGCATCGAAATAAGACCATGACGGCAACCGAATTTCACACGAAACCCGGTAGCCAGCAAAACGAGACAAAGTCACGAGTGGTTCTTTCCGCTCGTGACCTTCGTCGCGATTTTGGCGGCTTTACTGCGGTCAACAACGTCAATATCGACGTTCATCACGCCAAAGTGCATGCGCTGATTGGACCAAATGGCGCAGGCAAAACCACCGTATTCAATCTTCTGACAAAATTCCTGCAGCCGACGAGCGGCAAGATCACCCTGCTTGGTCAGGACATTACCAAGACCGCGCCTGCGCGCGTCGCGCGCATGGGATTGGTGCGATCTTTCCAGATTTCGGCAATTTTCCCTCATTTGACGGTACTGGAAAATATACGCGTCGCCCTTCAACGCCCGGGTAATTTGTCAACGCAGTTCTGGCTGCCTTTGTCCAAACTCGATGTTCTAAATGATCGGGCGATGGAACTTCTGACCTCGGTCGGTTTGCAAAATCAGTGCAACAGTCTTGCCGCGGACCTGTCCTATGGACGCAAGCGTGTGCTTGAAATCGCGACCACGCTGGCACTTGATCCGAAGGTTCTCCTTCTTGACGAACCAATGGCCGGTATGGGCGGCGAAGATGTCGGAATGGTCGCAGAACTCATAAGAGAAGTTGCAAAAACGCGGGCCGTCCTGATGGTCGAGCATAACCTGAATGTTGTGTCTGACCTGTGTGACCACATCACCGTCCTGCAACGCGGTGAAATTCTGGCAGAGGGCGACTACGCCACCGTAAGCAATGACGAGCAAGTCAAGATCGCCTACATGGGGACGGACCATGACTGATAAAACTCTTCTCTCCGTTCGGGATCTCAATGCCTGGTACGATGAAAGTCACATCCTGCATGGTGTAAATCTGGAAGTCCGCGAAGGCGAAACCGTCACGATACTGGGGCGCAACGGTATGGGTAAGACAACCACCCTGCGTTCAATCGTCGGCATTCTGCGCAAACGTACCGGCACCATCAGCTTTGACGGTACCGACCTTATGAACCGCCCTCTTCATCATACTGCACGGGTGGGTATTGGCTTTGTCCCGGAAGAACGGGGAATTTTCTCGACTCTAAGTGTCGAGGAAAATCTTATGCTGCCCCCTGTCGTTTCGAATACCGGAATGACGGTGGAGGAAATCTATCAGCTTTTCCCGAACCTTAAGGAAAGACGTAACAGTCAGGGAACCAAGCTTTCCGGTGGTGAACAACAGATGCTTGCCATGGCACGCATGCTGCGTACCGGCGTCAAGATGCTTCTGCTTGATGAACCGACCGAAGGTCTCGCACCGGTAATCGTTCAACGCATCGGAGAAGTGCTGCAAACCCTAAAAGCACGTGGCATGACCATCTTGCTCGTTGAACAGAACTTCCGTTTTGCAAGCAAGATTGCCGACCGCTTCTACGTTATGGATCACGGGAAAGTGACAGACGGTTTTGATTTGGCGGAACTGCCCGCGAAAATGGAAACCCTGCACGAAGTTCTGGGAGTATGACGCCGTGATTATGATTTTTGGTATTCCAATTCAGGCGTTTCTCGGTCAGCTTCTGATCGGCCTGATCAATGGTTCGTTCTATGCCATGCTCAGTCTGGGGCTGGCGATTATTTTTGGCCTTTTGCGTGTCATCAATTTCGCGCATGGCGCCCAATACATGATGGGCGCTTTCGCAGGTTTTCTTCTGCTGTCATGGGTCGGCGTCAATTACTGGTTTGCCCTTTTGCTGGCGCCGGTGATTGTTGGCTTGACCGGGATCGTCATTGAACGGTTTGCTTTGCGCCGTCTCTACAACCTGGATCATTTGTACGGTCTGCTGTTTACGTTTGGTCTTGCGCTGGTGATAGAAGGCAGCTTCCGCTATTTCTATGGAACATCCGGCCAACCCTACGAGACACCCGAATTGCTGTCGGGCGGGGTCAATCTTGGCTTCATGTATTTGCCGATTTACCGCGGTTGGGTCGTTGTTGCTTCGCTGATCGTTTGTATCGGTACCTGGCTGTTGATCGAGAAGACAAAGCTTGGTTCTTATCTGCGTGCCGCAACCGAAAATCCGACGCTTGTGCAATCTTTCGGCATCAATGTCCCGTTCCTGCTGACGCTGACCTACGGGCTTGGCGCCGGGCTGGCGGCACTTGCAGGCATCATGGCGGCACCGATCTATCAGGTCAGCCCGCTGATGGGCTCAAACCTTATTATTGTGGTTTTTGCCATCGTTGTTGTCGGCGGCATGGGATCGATTATGGGGGCGATTGTTACGGGTTATATGCTCGGCATTCTGGAAGGCCTGACCAAAGTATTCTATCCGGAAGCCTCCAACATCGTGATCTTTGTGATCATGGCCATTGTACTGTTGATCCGGCCTGCGGGTCTGTTTGGTCGGGATGCTTGATATGACTGAAATTAGTATGACCTCCGAAACACGCAATCAGACTGCAAACCGCGTCCAGATTGCGCTTATCATCGCACTGCTGATCGCGCTGATATTTGCGCCCTTCGTGTTGTATCCGGTTTTCCTGATGAAGGTGTTGTGCTTTGCACTGTTTGCCAGCGCCTTTAACCTTCTGCTGGGCTTTACGGGGCTTCTTTCCTTTGGCCATGCCGCCTTCTTTGGTGGTGCCGCCTATTTCACCGCCCATGCTGTCAAGGAATGGGGATTTTCACCGGAGGCCGGAATTCTGCTTGGTGTGGCCGGTGCCGCTGTCATGGGTCTGGTGATCGGATTCTTCGCAATTCGCCGCCAAGGTATCTATTTCGCCATGATCACCCTGGCATTGTCGCAAATGTTCTTCTTCTTCTGCCTTCAGGCTGAATTCACCAAAGGTGAAGACGGGCTTCAAGGGGTTCCGCGCGGACATCTGCTTGGCTTCATCGATCTTAACGAGCCCCTGAACATGTATTTCTTTGTTCTTGGCGTCTTCGTTCTTGGTGTTTTTGCCGTCTGGCGGATCGTTCATTCCCCGTTTGGCATGATACTTCGTTCCATTCGGGAAAATGAAAATCGTGCAATTTCGCTTGGTTATTCGGTCAATCTTTACAAACTGGGTGCCTTTGTAATGTCTGCTGCACTTGCCGGTCTGGCTGGTGGTCTTAAGGCATTGGTTTTCCAGTTTGCCACCTTGACCGATGTTGCCTGGCAGATGTCGGGTGAAGTGATCCTTATGACATTGCTGGGTGGAATTGGTACCATATTTGGCCCGATTTTTGGCGCGGCCTTTGTGGTCACGGTCCAAAACTACCTCTCGACGACTGGCTTCCCGGTCACCGTTCTGACCGGCCTTATTTTCATCGTCTGCGTATTATTGTTCCGTCGCGGGATTGTCGGCGAATTTAATGCGTCAAACCTGGCTGTAAAGCTGGGCCTGAAATCCCCCAAATAGAGTATCAGGCGCATGGAGCAAAAATTCGACTACATCATTATCGGTGCAGGATCGGCCGGGTGCACATTGGCAAACCGTCTTTCGGAGATGGCTGATGCAAACATCCTGTTGCTTGAAGCTGGCGGCAAGGATCGCAATCCCTGGATTCACATCCCGGTCGGTTACCTTTACTGCATTGGCAATCCGAACGTGGACTGGTGCTTCAACACCGTCCGCGAACCGGGGCTGAATGGCCGATCACTTGGCTATCCGCGTGGCAAGGTTCTGGGCGGCTGTTCATCGATCAATGGCATGATCTATATGCGCGGTCAGGCCAATGATTATGACCAGTGGCGCCAATCGGGTTGTTCAAATTGGGGCTGGGACGATGTGCTGCCCTTTTTCAAGAAATCCGAAGATTATTACCGTGGCGCGGACGAATTGCACGGCGAAGGCGGCGAATGGCGGGTCGAACAGGCCCGCGTACGCTGGGAAATCCTCGAAGCCTTTCAGGATGCCGCCGAACAGGCTGGCATTCCCAAGGTTCCCGACTTCAATCGTGGTACCAACGAAGGATCATCCTATTTCGATGTGAACCAGAAACGCGGTATTCGCTGGAACACATCAAAGGCGTTTTTGCGCCCTGCCCTTGATCGTAAAAATCTTGAAGTCCGCACCAACGCCCATGTCCGTCGGCTGATCATTGCTGATGGACGTGTCACCGGTGTTGAATATGAACGCGGCGGCAACATCGAAACGGTCTATGCCAATCGCGAAACCGTTCTGTCTGCCGGCTCTGTCGGATCCCCGCAAATTCTTGAACTTTCCGGGATCGGGCGTGGTGACATTCTTCAGCAATATGGCATTGAACAGGCTGTCGACAGCCCGCAGGTCGGTGAAAACCTTCAGGATCACCTGCAACTGCGCTGTGCATTCAAGGTAAGCGGCATTCGAACCCTGAATGAAAAGGCCAGCAGCCTGTTTGGCAAGGCAAGCATCGCGCTGGAATATCTGTTCAATCAGTCCGGCCCGATGTCGATGGCGCCAAGCCAGCTGGGCATTTTTACCCGGTCTGACGCCTCGTTTGAAACGCCCAATTTGCAATATCATGTGCAGCCGCTGTCGCTTGAGAAATTCGGCGAACCGGTTCACCCGTTCCCGGCCTTTACTGCCAGTGTCTGCAATCTTCGCCCGCAAAGCCGGGGCAGCATCCATATCACCAGCCCGGATCACACCGAGCAACCTGCCATTGCGCCAAATTACCTGTCCGCGGATGCCGATAAAAAGGTTGCCGCAGATTCCATCCGTCTGACGCGCAAAATTGCAAGCCAGCCGGCACTGTCACCCTATGCCCCCGAAGAATTCAAACCCGGCCCCGCCTATGATAGCGAAGAAGACCTGATACGTGCGGCCGGTGATATCGGAACGACCATTTTCCATCCGGTGGGTACATGTCGGATGGGGGCGGATCCGGCATCGGTTGTTGATCCGGAATTGCGACTGCGCGGTCTTGACGGTTTGCGCATTGCCGATGCGTCAATCATGCCGACCATTGTGTCAGGCAACACAAATTCGCCAACCATCATGATCGCGGAAAAGGCCGCCGCCATGATCAAGGCATCTGCAACACAATAAAAAAAGCCGGGGTAATCCCCGGCTTTCCTTTTTCACAGATCATGCGCTGATGTTTTAGCCCTTAAGGCTGGCCACAATGCGTTCGCGCACCGCGGGTTCCGACCCGGTCGGGGCAACGTCACCATCGCCAATCACGATGGCTTCACGCAGCAATGCGGTCGCCTCGTCCAGTTGCGCCTGATCACGGGTATGCGCGACACACAGGGGCGTTTCTGCTGAAACCGGCTGGCCGACCTTGATGAAATCGGTAAAGCCGACGGCGAAATCAATCTTCTGATCGGCACGCGTCCGCCCGCCCTTAAGCGCGACAAGTGCCAGGCCAACCTTGCGGGCATCCATCGCCAAAACACGACCGGTCTTGGCCGCGGTGACGGCATTGGTCATCGGGGCCGCTTCAAGATAGTTGGCATGTTTTTCGACAAAGTCGTTCGGACCGCCCAGGCTGGCAACCATTTTGCCAAAGACCTCGGCCGCCTTGCCGCTTTCAAGCGCGTCTGTCGCCTGACGCAGACCTTCGGACACATCGGTGGCAACACCACTGACCGCCAGCATTTCGGCCGCCAGCGCCATGGTCACATCATAGACACGCTGTTCCTGATGCTTGCCGGTCAGGAAATCGATCGCCTCAACCATTTCAAGAGCATTGCCGACCGTATCGCCCAATACCTGTTCCATATCAGTCAACAGGGCGACTGTCGGAACGCCATTGCGGGTGGCGACTTCGGTGATGCTTTGTGCCAGTTCACGCGCGCGATCATATTCATTCATGAACGCACCCGACCCGAACTTCACATCCATCACCAGGGAATCAAGCCCGGCGGCCAGTTTCTTTGACAGGATGGATGCCGTAATCAGCGGAATGCTTTCGACCGTCGCCGTTACGTCGCGGATGCCATAAAAACGTTTATCGGCCGGTGCAAGATCCGACGTCTGACCAATGATCGCACACCCGACGTCACGGGTAACTTTGGCGAATTCTTCAAGGGTCGGCGTCGTGCGGTATCCGGGGATGGAATCAAATTTATCAAGTGTCCCGCCCGTGTGGCCAAGTCCACGTCCCGAAATCATCGGAACAAATGCACCACATGCCCCGACAATCGGTCCCAGCATCAGGCTGACCTTGTCACCGACCCCACCGGTCGAATGTTTGTCAACCACCGGCCCGTCAAGTCCGAGCGCCTTCCAGTCAAGGACGGTGCCACTGTCACGCATGTTGCGGGTAAGTGCGGCACGTTCGTCCATGGTCATGCCATTGAAAAACACAGCCATGGCAAGGGCGGCAACCTGTCCCTCGCTAATGCTGTCATCGGTGATGCCTTTGACGAAAAAGGCAATTTCTGCGTCTGTAAGAACTTCGCCTTCGCGTTTGCGGCGAATAATTTCCTGCGGCAGCATCTGCTGTCTCCTGCGCGCTTGTCGTTACTGTCTCAGACCGTTTTCCGGTCTTGGCCGCGTTTAGGCAGCACCTGAAAAATATTGAAGCAAGATCTTGATAAGATTGGCAGATCCTGTTTTGGACATTTCAAGTGTCTGCTCGTGGCTCAGCGGTGTTGCGCTCATGCCCGCGGCAAGGTTTGTGATATTTGAAATTGCCGCAACCTTGAAGCCAAGGCGACGCGCAAGAATGTTTTCCGGAACGGTCGACATCCCGACCGCATCCGCCCCAAGGGTCTTGAGCGCGCGGATTTCAGCCGGGGTTTCAAAGCTTGGCCCCGTGCACCAGCAATAGGTCCCTTCAAACAGCTTGATCCCCAGTTTGGCCGCCGTGTCATGAAGACCCGAACCGATTTCCGGATCATAAGGCACATCCATGCCGACAAAGCGGTCATTCCCGTGATAGCCAATCAGCGGGTTCGGCCCAAACAGGCTGATATGATCGGTAATCAGCATCAGACTTCCCGGAACGGCTTCGGGCAGCAACGATCCGGCGGCATTGGTCAGAATAAGGCGCTCTGCCCCCAGTTCCCGCATGGTTTCAAGCGGTTCTGCCATCAAATCGGAACGACCATGTTCGTAATAATGCGCCCGTCCCTGCATCACCGCGACCGAAACACCACCAATCCGGCCAAGCACCAGCGTCCCGCCATGTCCGACAACGGTCGGGCGCGGAAAACCGGGCAAATCTTCATAGGAAATGCGGATTGCTTCGCTGACGGCATCAACAACCCCGCCAAGACCACTTCCAAGTACCAATGCCACCTCGGCCTTGAAGCCGGGTGCCTTTGCGGCGATCACGTCCAATGCAGCTTTTACGTTGCTCATTTGAGGTTCTCCGGACCAAAGGAATGTGGAATCAGTTCTTCACGCGACAAGGTCAACAGCGTTTCACCGGCATCATTGATGATAAAGATCGTCGCATCAGAACCGGTAAATTCGCGAATTTTCTGACGGCAGCCACCACAAGGTGTGCAGGCAACATCACCAAGACCAACAACCACGATCTCGTCGAATTTGGTTTCGCCAGCCAAGACCATTGCCGAAATCGCCCCGGCTTCGGCACAGACGCCTTCGGGATAGGCTGCATTTTCAACATTGCAGCCGGCAATGACTTTTCCCTCGGCTGTACGCAATGCGGCACCGACATGAAATTTTGAATAAGGCGCATAGGCCTTGTCGCGCGCCGCCAATGCAGCGTCAATCAGATCGCGCGGTGCCTTTTTCATCTCGCCCATTTACGTAATCCTGTTTGAAATTCCACACCGCCCCGAACGGGACAGCATCGGTTGACATGTAGTCATGATTAATATTCTTGCAGCGGAAATCGCAAGAAAGTCCGGTCCGGACGCCTATGTTGCGCAACCGGACCGGATCAGACTTAGCGTTCCTTCACATACGGACGGCCAAGCGCCTTGGGCGGAATGGCCCGTCCGATAAAGCCGGCCAGCAAAATCACCGTCAGCACATAGGGCAACGCCTGCACAAGCTGAACCGGGACTTCGCCAATCACCGGAAGAACAACACCCTGCAACCGGGTTGCTGCCGCATCAAGGAAACCAAACAGCAAACAGGCCGCAAGTGCCGGGAACGGCCGCCACTTGCCAAACACCATGGCAGCAAGCGCGATATAGCCTTTGCCTGCTGTCATGTCCTGAAGGAATGATGCCCCCTGCGCGGTCGAAAGATACGCCCCCGACATGCCGACAAGCACACCGCTGCAAATCACTGCACGATAGCGCATGGCCACCACGCCGATACCTGCTGTATCTACCGCACCCGGATTTTCCCCGACCGCCCGCAGACGCAGACCAAATCGCGTGCGATACATCACCCACCATGCTGCCGGCACGGCAAGAAACGCGATATAGACCAGAATGTTATGCCCGCTCAGAAGTTCGAAATAGATCGGACCGATGATCGGAACATCCTTGACAGCCTCGGCACCGGGCAAGGTGATCGGCTGAAAACGGGCTGCTTTGTCAAGTGCCGGCGTTTTGCCGCCTTGTGCAAACAGGGCAATCCCGACCAATGCCGTCAAACCCGACATCAGGATATTGATCGCCATGCCTGATACGACCTGGTTGCCCTTATGGGTGATACAGGCAAATCCATGAAGCAATGACAACCCGATCGTGGTCGCAATGGCGGCCAGAAGACCAATCCACGGATCATCCATGTAAAAGGCCACAGCCGCCGCCGAGAACGCCCCGCCAAGCATCATGCCTTCAAGGGCCAGATTGATGGTGCCCGAACGTTCGGAAAACATGCCGGCAAGTGCCGCAAGGATAAGGGGTGTTGATGTACGAAGCGTCGCATCAAGCAACAGAATGACGAGTTCGAAATTTTCCATCACACGGCCTCCTGGGCGTCACGGCGTAAGCGCCACGCGGTGTACATCTTGGTCACGCGCGGACGGAACATATGTTCCATCGCCCCGGTAAACAGGATCACCAGGCCCTGAATAACCACCACCATGTCATTGGAAATGGTTGGAATTTCAAACGAAAGCTCTGCCCCGCCCTGATACAGCATGCCAAACAGCAACGCGGCCAGGAAAATACCGAACGGATGGTTGCGCCCCATCAGCGCCACAGCAATCCCGACAAAACCGTAACCGGCGGTAAAGTCGATCAGCAGACGGTGCTGAACCCCCATGATCTCGTTTAGCGCCATAAAGGATGCAAGTGCGCCTGAAATCATCATCGCAATAATGATAAACCGGCCCGGCTCAATCCCGGCATAGGTCGCAGCAACCGCATTGGCACCCACCGTTCTGATCGCATATCCCCACCGGGTATGCCAGATGAACAGCCAGACCATAACGCTGGCCAAAATCGCATAAACGAACGACAGGTTAAGCGGGCTTGACGCCATCTCGATGCCGAGCGCGCCTGCAATGTCATGGATGAAGGGCAAACGCAGATTTTCGGCGATCTGTTCGCTTTCCGGGGTCATTGATCCTTCGGGACGCAACACATTCACCAGCAAATACACCATCAGTGAAGATGCAATGAAGTTGAACATGATCGTGGTGATCACGATGTGCGATCCGCGGCGGGCCTGCAAATAGGCCGGGATATAAGCCCAGGCCGCACCAAAGATCATCGCTGCAAGCATTCCGACCACAAGCATGATCGGAAAAGGCAGGAAATCAAGATACAGGGCGGCAAGTGTCACCCCAAGACCACCGACATAGGCCTGGCCTTCGGCACCGATATTGAACAACCCGCAATGGAATGCGACCGCAAAGGCAAGCCCGGTAAAGATAAAGTTCGTGGTGTAATAAAGGGTGTAACCCCATGCTTCTTCATAGCCGAACGCGCCATAAAGCAGGATTTCCACCACTTCTGCCGGGTTCTCGCCAATCGCCAGAACCACAAGACCAGAAACAACAAGCGCCAACAAAAGGTTGAGGAGCGGCAATGCCCCCACATCAATCCAACGCGGCAACTGGACGGTCGTACTCATGACTGCCCCTCCACGGCTTTGGCTTCGCTCGGATCAACACCGGCCATCATAAGGCCAAGCACCCGTTCATTCGCATCAGAAGCAGCAACTTCGCCGATGATCGCGCCATCGCACATCACCAGAATACGGTCGGCAAGCGACATGATTTCGTCAAGCTCCACGGACACCAGCAGAACGGCTTTGCCCGCGTCCCGCATGGCGACAATTCGTTTATGGATGAATTCGATGGCCCCGATATCGACACCACGGGTCGGCTGCCCAACCAAAAGCAATTCCGGGTCGCGCATGATTTCACGCGCCAGAACAAGCTTCTGCTGGTTACCACCGGAAAAATTGGCAGCCTTGAGATCCGGATTATCCGGGCGCACGTCAAATTCCGACATCATCTTTGCGGTCGCATCGGAAATCGCATGCCAGTCAAGGAACACACCCTTCTGATAGGCCGGATCATCCTCATAGCCCAAAATGGCTGCTTCTTTGGCGGAAAACGCGGTTACCATTGCCATGCGATGGCGGTCTTCGGGCACATGTGCCACACCGCGACGGCGCAACTCGGCGGCATCAACACCCTTGCCCGGCGTGACATCCTGACCGTTAAGTTCAACAACGCCTTCGCTGGCCGCACGAATGCCGCCAAGTGCTTCAAGCAGCTCGCTCTGACCATTGCCGGAAACCCCGGCAATGCCGACGATTTCACCCGCACGAATGTCAAAGCTGGCATTCTTGACCTTGCGCACGCCCTGGGCATTGTCCACGCAAAGGTTTTCGACTTTAAGAACGGTATCTTTGGGCTGAGCCTGTTCTTTTTCCAGACGCAGCAACACCTTGCGACCGACCATTAATTCGGAAAGTTCTTCCGGACTGGTATCAGCAGTTTTGCGATGGGCAACCATCGCCCCCTGGCGCATGACGGAAACATTGTCCGTTGCAGCCATGATTTCACGCAGCTTGTGCGTAATCAGAACAACCGTCTTGCCCTGCTCTTTGAGGGTTTCAAGAATACGGAACAGATGATCTGCTTCTTGCGGTGTCAGAACCCCTGTCGGTTCGTCCAAAATCAGGATTTCGGCCCCGCGGAACAGGGCCTTGAGAATTTCGACACGCTGCTGAAGACCGACCGACAGATCGCCGACAATGGCGTCCGGGTCAATGTCGAGCGAATATTCACGCTCAAGACGTTGAAGTTCTTCGCGGGCACGGTCAACACCGTCGCGCAGAACTGCACCACCTTCAACACCGAGAATTACGTTTTCAAGAACCGAAAATGTCTCAACCAGCATGAAATGCTGGTGGACCATGCCAATCCCTGCGGCGATTGCGTCTTCGGAACCTTTGATATCGCACAATTTGCCGTCGACATGGATGGTTCCCGCATCGGCCTGATAAAAGCCGTACAGAATGCTCATCAGGGTCGATTTGCCTGCGCCATTCTCACCCACGATACCGTGGATCGTTCCTTTATCGACCTTAAGATCGATTTCCTTGTTCGCGTGTACCGCTCCGAACCGCTTGTCAATGCCACGCAGTTCAATAGCGGGTTGCACGGCACCGGTTTCCCCGGTGCCGTGCATTTGATGCATCGTATCCGACACTACAAATCCCCGGTTTGCTTCAAGACTGCCTTATTGCGGGCAGGCGCTGTCGCTCATGTAGTCATGAACTTCAAGGCTGCCGGAAGTGATTGCTTCCTTCGCCTTGGCAACGGCATCTTTCATTTCAGCGGTAATGAGCTTCTCGTTGTTTTCATCAAGAGCCCAGTCAACACCACCTTCGGCCAGACCCAGAATGGTCAGACCCGGCTGCCAGTTGTCACCGGCCGCAGCAGCGAATGCTTCGTAAACAGCAACGTCAACGCGCTTGAGCATCGATGTCAGAACCGAACCCGGATGCAGGGCATTCTGGTTGGAGTCAACGCCAATACCCAGTTTACCGGCATCAGCAGCCGCCTGAAGAACACCAACGCCCGTACCACCAGCAGCGTGGTAAACAACATCAGCGCCACGGTCAAACTGCGACTTGGCCAGTTCGCCACCCTTTACCGGGTCGTTCCAGGCCGCACCGGTGGTGCCGGTCATGTTCTGGAAAACTTCTGCGCTCGGATCGGCGTATTTGACGCCCTGAACATAACCGCAGGCAAATTTGCGGATCAGCGGAATGTCCATACCGCCAACAAAGCCGACCTTGTGGGTTTCAGATGCCATTGCGGCAAGAACACCAACCAGGAACGAACCTTCATGTTCCTTGAATACGACGGACTGAACGTTCGGAAGATCGACAACCATGTCAACGATGGTGAACTTGGTGTCCGGGAATTCTTTGGCAACTTTTTCAAGCGCGGATGCCTGCGAGAAACCAATAGCAACGATCGGGTTCATGCCGCGACGTGCAAAGTTCCGCATTGCCTGTTCGCGCTGGGAATCGTTCTGGATTTCGAAGTCACGATACTCGGTACCGGTGTCTTCTTTGTATTTTTCTGCGCCGTTATATGCGCCCTGGTTAAACGAACGGTCAAAACGGCCACCCAGGTCATAGACCACTGCCGGTTTGATTTCTGCAGCCGAAGCGACGCCCGCATAGCAGGCGACAGCCGCGACCACCGAGGTCAGAAGCTTTTTCATTCCGATGCCCTTCATTGCTTGAATTCTGATTATTCTTCCCGCCGGTGCCCTTAACCGGGGGAACTCCCTCATCGAAAACACATGATCACACCATATCGGGACGACTACGGTCCCTCAACCTTAGCTGTCCGCATGTTTATGGTGCGAACGCGTATGGTAACTACAAAATATAGTGCCCTGTAAATAGCAGACCATGCAAGGGAAAGACAAAAGCTGTCCAGCCGGTCAAAATTCGACGGAACCAAATCAACCCCTCAATCCGGTTTCTGCGGGGTTTCCCTTAGTTTTATGATCCAACCGCCAATTCGTCTGGCGAATTTCTGCGCGATATATTTTCTTGCCAGTCTTAATAATCCCGACTGTGAATTTTTTGCAAAATCGCCTTCCCCTACCCGATTTGCGGTCCGCCCGATTCTACAAAACGGTGATATTTGGGGCCATTCACATTGCGCGATGATCAAACTTTCACAGCGCCGTAATCAACCGGGCATACCGTCCCTATGAATTTGGTGCTACCATCCCGTGTTGGGGAACGCTTTACTCCCGATATCTTTGATCTGTCGTAGCACCCTTTCCCGTGAGGGACAGGAAAGGTGCCTATTTGCTGGAGAATAGTAATGAAATACAAGATTGCAGGGTTGCTGTCGGCCTGCACCATGCTGACCCTTGGTGCAGGAAGCGCATTGGCGGATTACGACTTGCGCATTCTTCACACCAACGACGTCCATGATCGCGTTGAATCGGTAACCAAATACAACAATACCTGTAAGGCCGAAGACGATGCCGAAGGCAAATGCTTTGGCGGATATGCCCGTCTTGCCACGGCCATCCGCGATGCCAAGGCCCAGGGCGGCAATGTGCTGGCCCTTGATGGCGGCGACCAGTTTCAGGGATCACTTTACTATTCGACCTACAAAGGCAAACTGACCGCACAACTGATGGAAATGGCCGGCTATGACGCCATGACCATCGGCAACCACGAATTTGATGACGGCCCCGAAGTTCTCGAAGCCTTCATCAAAGCCAGCAAAATTCCGGTGCTGTCGGCCAACGTCCACCCGACCGCGGCATCCAGCCTCAAAGATGAAATCGCACCCGATACCATTGTCGAACTTGGCGGCGAAAAAATCGGCCTGATCGGCATCACGACCGAAGAAACACCGGATATCTCAAGCCCGGGTGACAAGGTCGCCATCACCGATTCCGAAATGGCCCTGCGCTATTCCGTTGCGCGCCTGCGCCTTAAAGGTGTCAATAAAATCATCGTCATGAGCCATTCGGGATCCTACAAGGATTTTGAACTCGCACGCGCTGTCAGTGGCATTGACGTCATTGTTGGCGGTCACGACAACCAGCTGTTTTCAAACACCGATGAAAAGGCCAACTACCCCTACCCGGTTGTTGAAACCGCACCGGACGGCAAACCTGTTCTGGTCGTGCAGGCCTATGCCTATAGCCGCTATCTTGGCGAGTTGAATGTAACCTTTGACGATAACGGTGTTGCGACCGCCTGGTCCGGCAACCCGATCGCCCTTGATGCCAGCGTCAAGCCCGCTGAAGACGTTCTGGCAGTCATTGCCGAGGCCAGCCAGAAGGTCGATGCCGTTCGCAACATCGAAGTCGGCAGCTTTACCACGGCTGCGGACGGGTCGCGTGAAACATGCCGCCATATGGAATGTTCAATGGGGTCCCTTGTGGCGGACGCCATGCTTTGGAAGGCCGGTGACGGTTATCAGATCGCCATTCAGAATGGGGGCGGTATCCGCGCCAGCATCGATGAAGGCACTGTCACCATGGGCGAAGTGCTGACCGTTTTGCCGTTCCAGAATGCGCTGGCAACATTCAAGCTGTCGGGCAAGGACGTTGTTGCATCCCTTGAACACGGCGTTTCCAAAGTTGACGAGGATAAAGGCCAGTTCCCGCAGGTGGCCGGTCTTAAATTTGATCTCGACCTGTCGCAGCCAGTCGGGTCACGTGTTTCAAATGTCATGGTCGCCGAAGGCGACACCTTCGTTCCGATTGACATGAACAAGACATACGGCGTTGTTTCCAATGACTTCATGCGCAATGGCGGCGATGGTTATGCCCTGTTCCGTGACAATGCCACCGATGTTTATGACTTCGGCCCGAACCTTGAACAGGCTGTTGCCGACTATATCGGGATGAATTCGCCAATGACCCCGATGGCCAAAGACCGCATCATCATGAAGTAATCCGCTTCATCTGATCGGGAATACACATCGTCAAAGCAAAGGGCGGCCGACACGGGTCGCCCTTTTTGTTTCTCTTGCCTTGGCAACCTGTCGCAGCTTATGACAGTCAGCAATCGTGACATGCCCACACAAAGAGCGACATAACGTGATCACTCCGACTGCCAATATCCTTTGCTTTGGCGCGGCTCATTTTGACCGTACCCTGCAATGTACCGGCCACTATATTCCGGCTGCGTCGAACCCGGTTCGCACCCTGCATCGCAAGCCCGGTGGCGTTGCCCGCAACATCGCCGTTCATTTGCGATTGCTTGGCAACAATGTTGCGATGCTTGGCGCGGTTGGTGATGACGGTGATGGTGAACAGGTTATCGCAGCCCTTGCCGATCTTGGCATCGATACGCGACGGATGATCAAGCTCGAAGGCAAGCATACAGCGGGCTACACCGCGGTTCTCGATGAAACCGGTGAACTCGCGATGGGCATGATGGATGCCGAGGTGTATGACCTTCTGACGATTGACCGTCTGGCCCCGCATCTTTCGAATTTTCAGGCATGGCCATGGTGGTTGATTGATGCCAACCTGCCTGCGCAAACCATTGCCTGGCTGGCTGAAAACAAGGGCACGGCAAAGATGTGTGCTGCCACTGTTTCCCCAAGCAAGGCGGTGCGCTTCAAGGATGTGCTGGGCAAGCTTGATCTGTTGATTACCAACCGCGCCGAAGCACAAATTCTGACCGGCATTGAAATCAACGACAAAAGCCAGGCCAAAACCGCCATTGAACTTTTGCGGGGCAAAGGTGTCCCCGATGTTATTATCACCCTTGGCGCGACCGGCGTTGTTTCCTCAACCGGACTTGAAACGTCTTTCTGGTCGCCGCTTCCGACCCGGGTGCGTGATGTGAATGGTGCGGGTGACGCCTTCTATTCCGGTTTTCTGGCATCCTATGCCAAACCGGGCAACAGCTTTGACGCCGCGATTGCGTCGGGTCTTGCCATGGCAAGCCTGACTGCGGAAACCGACGGCACGACGGTCTGGAACCTGACACAGGACGCGGTTTCAAGCCGGGCTGCGCAGGCACGCAAAACATCTCTTTAGGGGCTGTCCGTTTTGGGGATGCCCGTGTGATCGCTGCTAGGTGATTGCAAGGTCGGTCCAAGCCGGGTAGCTTGTCTGAAATTCAAATTCAAACTGGAGCCGTTCCGATGCATCCGTTCTTCATTTTCGTAAAATGTGAACTTGGCAAAGCCTATGACGTGGCCGCAGACCTTGTGGAAGAAGTCGAAGGTGTGTCGGAAGTCTATTCGATCTCCGGCCCGTTTGAACTTCTGGTCAAGGTCTATGTCGAAGACGAACAGGATATCGGGCGCTATGTGAATGAGCAGATCCACAAGCTGCCCAACATCAAGGACACCCAGACCATCATTACCTTCAATGCCTTCACCTGATTGATCTGATCCCGGATCAACAAGGCTAAAACGACATGCGCGGCGATATTATTCGCCGCGTTTTTTTTTCTGATTTGACGACCTACCGGTTACGTGCCACGTCGCGGATAATATCAAGAATAAGGTTGGTTCCCCGCTCAATCAGAACCACGTCATCACCGATAATCTGGCGGACTGCGCCATCCGTGCGATTTGGCAATTTTGATGCAAGGTTCGCTGGCAAATCACGCTTTGCAATGCCCGGCGGCAAGGTACCGCCGCGCTCAAGCTTCATCGCAATACCTGGCGGAAGACCCTTGTTGCCTTTTCCTTTATCACCTTTGCCACCTTTGGAACCAGTGTTGCGATCGCTGTCATCGCCGGTTGCGATATCAAGCACTTCGCGAATGATTTGACGTTCTGCGTCCGAGAAAACGCCGCCACTCTGTGCGATTTCGACAAGTTCATGCAGATGCAGACCGGCTGCCGTGTGTGATTGGGCCATCGAAACCGGCAAGAGGATCGCAGTCATTGCAAGCAATACAATCGTGGCAAATCCCGGAATATGGCGCTGTTCAGACATTTCACCCTCAATCACTGTGGCACTTCGTTTATCAAAAGATATTGATTGCGGACCCGATTACGAGATCCGCACAACAGAATAACGATTTTGATTGGGGTTTTCTGCCATCGGGAAAAAGAAAAAAGCACCCTTTTGGGGTGCTTTGATCAATGGCGGGCAAAGAGGGATTCGAACCCTCGATAGGGCTTGTCACCCTATACTCCCTTAGCAGGGGAGCGCCTTCAGCCACTCGGCCATTTGCCCTGTATGTCTTTGGTGTTCCCTGCGGAACGACGCCTTTCTTAAACACCGTCATGGCGCATGTCAATGCCCGAAACCGGCCTTGATGACGTTTTATTTTTAACAGGCCTTCCAAATAAAACCAGCAGCTTTTTGACCGCCCTGCCCATGAAATTTTCTGGTTGATGGGCAAAACTGTCTTCAAACCATCATAAAGCTGTCATCGGCTGGAAAAAAACAGCTGTCATAAAGCCTTGGTCGATTGGTCTTACATTGTCACCCGACACAAATGCTGGTTGGAGAAAGATGCGCACCATCTATCAAAGCACCGATGATTTCGGGCATACCCTCCGCGCCCTGAAATTGATCAAGGAAGGTCATAACGATCCGGTCTATATGGGCCTGGTCATTCAGGATCGCGAAGTGCTGTTCCGTACCCGTGAAAACAGCTCTCGCGAATTTGTTTTGCAGAAGATCAAGGAATTCGTTGCCGGCAACGCCGCATCGTTTGAATCACAACCGGCCTGATGGCCGGTTTTTTATTGGCCGGACAGCATCGTTGCATAACGTGATCCGGCGCGGAACGATTGAGTTTTTCAGTCGCGCCGGGGCGAAACTCCCCGTTTGCCCCGCAACTTCACCGCCGGTCCTCATGACCGGCGGTTCCTTTTTTCTTTTT